>CAZVCT010000012.1:0-6002 GCA_964625655.1 uncultured bacterium | reverse complement strand
GGCGTTCGCGCGCAGGAGTGCCGTGCAGGGCGTGCCAGCCGGACAGCAGGTAGACTGGACGGCCGATGCGCCTCTTCGCTATCGCCGACCCCCACCTCTCGCGCGCCGCGCCGAAGCCGATGGACATCTTCGGCCCCGCCTGGGAAGGGCATCCGGAGGCGTTCTTCGACAACTGGCGCCAGGTGGTGAGCGACGACGACGTGGTGCTCGTGCCCGGCGACATCTCGTGGGCCCTGCGGCTGGAGGACGCGCTGCTGGACCTGCACGACATCGCGGCACTGCCCGGCCAGAAGGTGCTGCTGCGCGGCAACCACGACTACTGGTGGCCCTCGATCAGCCGGCTGCGCCAGGCGCTGCCCGCAGGCATGCACGCCGTACAGAACGACGCCCTGATGGTAAAGGGCGTGGTGGTGGCGGGCACGCGCGGCTGGATCGCCCCCGGCAGCCACGGCTTCACCCAGCAGGACGACAAGATCTACCGGCGTGAGGTGGAGCGGCTGCGCCTCTCCCTTACGGCCGCCGAACGCCTGGAAGGGAGCTTCCGCGTGGTGATGCTGCACTTCCCGCCCACCAACTCGCGCCTCGAGCCCAGCGGCTTCACCGAGCTGATCGAAGCCGCCGCCCCCGACGCGCTCGTCTACGGACACGTCCACGGCGACCAGGAGGGGCTGCTGCGCGAACTGGGCGACGTCGACGTGCGCTTCGTCGCGGCCGACGCGCTCGGCTTCACCCCCCTCCTGATCCACGACTTCGGTGCCGGGGACGGCGCGTGAGCGGTCCCTTCGCGCCCGCGGCCGGCGCCAACGTGCTGGTGGTGAACGCCGGCAGCTCGAGCCTCAAGGTCAAGCTGCTGCCCAGCGGCGAGTCGTTGCTCGTCGAGCGCCTGGGCGGCCCGACCATGGCGCGCGCCTCGTTCACGCTCCTCGAGTCGCCGCGCCTGGCGCGCCACGACGAGGCCTTCGACTTCGCGCTGAGGACGTTCCGGCAGGAGCTGGGAGAGCTCGACCTGGCGGTCGTCGGCCACCGCGTGGTGCACGGCGGCACCCGCTTCACCGAGCCGACGCTGATCACGGCCGAGGTCGAGGCCGAGATCGAGGAACTGGTGCCGCTGGCGCCGCTCCACAACCCTGGCAACCTCGGTGCGCTGCGCGCCGCACGCCGGACGCTGCCCGAGCTTCCCCACGTCGCCGTGTTCGACACCGCCTTCCACGCCAGCATGCCGCCCCGCGCCCACCTCTACGGCCTGCCGCTCGAGTACGCCGAGGCGGGCCTGCGGCGCTACGGCTTCCACGGCACCAGCCACCAGTACGTCTCGCGCAAGGCCGCCGAACTGCTGGATAGGCCGCTCGAAGAGCTGAAGATGGTGACGCTGCACCTGGGCAACGGCGCCAGCGCCACCGCCGTCGACGGCGGCAAGTCGGTGGACACGAGCATGGGCTTCACGCCGCTGGAAGGGCTGGTGATGGGCACCCGCTCGGGCGACGTCGACCCCGGCCTCGTCATCCACCTCCTGCGTGGCGGCATGCAGCTGGAGCAGCTGGACGACCTGCTGAACCGCGCTTCGGGGCTGAAGGGGATGTCGGGCATCTCGAACGACATGCGCGACGTGCGCGCCGCTGCCGGCACGGGCGACGAGCGCGCCCGCGCCGCGCTGGACCTGTTCGCCTACCGGATCCGCAAGACGATCGGCGCCTACGCCGCCGCCATGGGCGGCCTCGACGCGATCGTGTTCACGGGCGGCATAGGCGAGAACGACGTCGCCGCCCGCGACGAGTGCCTGCGGGGCCTGGGCTTCCTGGGCGTTACGCTCGACGCGGGCCGCAACGCCCGCGGCGAGACGCTCGTGAGCAGCGACTCCGGCGACGTGGCGGTGCTGGTAGTGAGAACCGACGAAGAGGGCCTGATCGCCGAGCAGGCGCTGGCCACTGTGGCCGAGCGGCCAGGCGCACCGAGCGGCGCCGGGCAGCGAGCGGCCGGACGGGAGGCGTGATGCTGACGATAGGTCTCGACCTGGGAGGCACGAAGATCCTGGCGGCGGCGGTGGCGGACGGCAAGGTGCTCGACTCGGTGCGCGTCGATACCCCGCAGAGCGGGTTCGACGCTGTCGTGGAAGCCCTGGTGGACGCCGCCGAGCAGCTCAAGGGGCGCGGCCACGACGCCGCAGCGGTGGGGGTCGGCTCGCCCGGACCGCTCGACAAGGAGCGGACCAGGATCATCTTCGCCCCCAACATCGCGGGGCTCGAGGACGCGCCGCTGGTCGCGGCGCTCGAACGGCGGCTGGACAAGAAGGTGATCCTCGAGAACGACGCCAACGTGGCCGGTTACGCCGAGCACCTGTACGGCGCCGCCCGCGAGCTGCACAGCAGCATCTACGTGACCCTCTCCACGGGCATCGGCGGCGGCCTCTTCGTCGGGCGCGAGCTGATAAGGGGCGCGCACGGCCTGGCCGGCGAGATCGGCCACATGACGCTGATGGTGGGCGGGCCGATGGGAGGGGACGGGCACACCGGCACCCTCGAGGCGCTGGCGGCGGGGCGTTCGATGGAGCGCGACGCCAGCTACGCCTACAGCGCCGAGATCGACAACCGCGAGCTCTTCGCCCGGGCCCGCCAGGGCGAGCGCAAGGCGCTGGGAATCGTCGAGAACGCGGCCCTCTTCACGGGCATCGGCCTCGCGAACCTCGTCAAGATCTTCGACCCCGAGGCGTTCGTCCTGGGCGGCGGCCTGACGGACGTGGGCGACTACTACCTGAACCGCGTGCAGGCTGCGGCCGAGCACTACCTGGAAGGCTACTCGGTGCCGCAGCTGCTTCTCGCCCAGCTGGGCGGCGAAGCCGGAGCGATCGGCGCCGCGGCCGTCGCGGCTGCCGCCTTGGAGGAACGATGAGCCCGGATACCGTATCGCTGCTGCTGTCGGCCCTGCTGATCTTCGTACTGCGGATCGTGGACGTCTCGTTGGGGACGCTGCGCATCGGCTTCCTCGTGCGCGGCGCGAAGGGGCTGGCGGGCATCTTCGGCTTCGTCGAGTCGCTCATCTGGCTGATCGCCGCCGCCCAGGTGCTCTCGAACCTCGACTCGCCCCTCAAGTTCATCGCCTACGCAGGCGGCTACGCCGCCGGCACCATGCTGGGCGTGACCGTAGAGCGCTGGCTGGCGATAGGCGAGACGATCATGCGCGTGGTGATGCCGGTCGACAGCCCGCCCGTAGAGGACGCGCTGCGCGAGAACGGCTTCTACGTCACCGTGCTCAACGCCCGCGGCCGCGACGGCGACGTGCGGGTGGCGTTCTCCGTGCTGCCGCGCCGCAAGGTCCCGGCGGTCATGAAGCTGGTGGGGGAGATCAACCCGCAAGCGTTCGTCACCTTCGAAGCGACCACCCCAGCTGCCCGGGCGGTGGCCAACCCACCGACGAAAATCAGGAAGTAGGCCCTTCAGGCCGGATGCAGGCGCGTGACGTTGCCGGCGTCGTCCACGAACACCGTCACTCCGGTGCCCAGCTCGGCGCCGGCCCGCTCGGAGGCGTCGGCGTCGTAGGAATCGTCTGCCGGCGTGATCAGCACGGGCCGCGCGTCGATGGCCAGGCTGCCCGTCAGGGCCAGGCGGTCCATCACGGCGTCGACGCCCCAGTCGTCCTGGAACAGGTGCTTCACGGCCAGCAGCGCGGCCCGGCGGTGCGACACCCTGCGCCCCGTGGCGCTGCCGGCCCGGCGCACGACCACCCCGGACGGCAGCGCCTCCAACGCCTCGTAGATGGCGTCGACGGTCTCGTCCAGCAGGTAGTGCTGGCTGATCAGCGCGAAGGCAGCTTCCTCCGCCTCCTCGACGATGTCTTCGTCCGGGTCGGACGGGTCCAGGCCCTGGAACTCCGACGCCAGCTGCGCCGGCAGGTTGTTGAGCCGGTAGAACTGCTCCTCTAGCCCCGCCGGGATGGCCACGCCGCGCCAGCGCCAGCCACCCGCCGTGAGGCGCGCCAGCCAGGTCAGCTCGGGCACGGCCTCGACCTCGGCGGGCGTCAGGTGACCGAGCGTGCCTGCGGGGAGGGAGAGCGACCTGGCATGCATGACCCCATCCTAGCCACCCCGGCCGCGGCAGGGCGCACGGTCGTCGCGGCTTTATGGCGCCTCGAGTGCCCGTGGTAACCTGCCGCGGTGGATTCGACCTACGACGACGCGGCTGCCACTCCCGACAGGCGGCGCCGCGCCTACGGCTGGCTGGTGGTCGGCGCCCTCTTGCTGGTAACCGCTGCCGCCTTCGTCATCGTCGACGCGCGTCGCTACTTCACGGTCACCGAGATAACCCTGCCCGACCTGGTGGGCATGCCGCACGATCAGGCGACCGCGCTGCTGCGGCGCGAGGGCCTGGACCCCGTCACCTTCGTCGAGCACGTCCGCGGGCTGCCGTCCGAGGTCGTCAGCTCGCAGGCGCCCGAGGCCGGCACCGTCGTGAAGCAGGGGCGATCCGTGCACCTGGGCGTCAACACGCCGCCCGCGGAGGCGCGCATACCGGACCTGGTAGGCCTGGTGCAGAGCGACGCCATCGCCCGCGCCGCCGAGTTGAACCTGCCCGTCGGCACGATCGCGTTCGAACCGTCCGAGCGCGCCCCCGGCCGCGTCATCGCGCAGACGCCGGTGGGAGGCGAGCGCCTGGGCGACGGCCAGAGCCTCGTACTGACGGTCAGCTCGGGGCCCGCGCGCGAGGCGCAGGAGCTGCCGGACCTGGCGGGGCTGAACGTCGATGAAGCCGTCCTTCGGCTCGAAGCGCTCGGGTTCCGGCTCGTCGAACGGATGCCGTCGCGGGTCTCCTTCTCGCGGCCCGGCACGGTGGTGGGCACGGTCCCACCGGCGGGCGAGACGGTGGCGCCCAGCACCCCTGTCATCCTCCAATACGCCGTGTCGACAGCCAACGTGGTCGAGGTGCCCGACGTCGTCGGGATGCCGCAGTGGCGGGCGCAGCTGAGCCTGCGAGCCGCGCAGCTCGAGATCGGCCCCGTGACGTACGTGCAGGACGACGCGCGGCCCGAGGGCGTGCTGCAGGTGCGGCCGACGGGCTACACCCTCCCTGGCACACCGGTCCTGCTGACGGTGAACGGCACGCCGCAGACGCCCATCCTCGATCCGCTGTTCCCCGACAGCTTCCGCGATCCGGCAGCGGGCGGGCTGGAACCCGGCGAGCCTCTAATCACGCCGGGCACGCCGGGCCAGACGCCCGGTTTCGCGGACCGTCCGGACACGGGTGGAACGGGCGGCACGACGGAGCCCGGGGCGGGAGCCGCGCCCGACGGCAGCCGCCAGGTGGCGTTCACGTTCGACCCCACCAACATGGGCGTGCGCAAGCTGCTCGAGGAGCCGTACCAGCTGCGGGTGGTGGTGAGCGACGATCGCGGCGAGCGGGTGGTGCTGGACCGGCGCCTGGCGGCGGGCGAGCGCTTGACGACCACCGTGCCCGTGTTCGGCTCCGACGCGATGCTGCAGACGTACATCGACGGCGTCTTCTTCCAGGCCTGGCGACCCTGACCGGCATCGGTGCCGGGCGGCCGTGCCGCGCCCCCAGGCTCCCGGTCACCCGGCCGCTTGGCGGCCGCCGTGCTGCGGGCGCCTCCTCGAGCCGGCTCCGGGCCACAGCGCGCTTCGAGTGGGGTTTACCGCTGTGGAGCATCCCTGTACGGGTGAGAATCGGGCAGTATACTCGTCGTTGACGACGAATCCGGTGTAGTTGCCGTCTGCCGTGGGCGAGGCGCGGCTTCATTCGGGGCGGTGGCGAACCTTTGGAGGAAGCCGTGAGTGAACCTGACATCTCCGCGCTGGCGAGGCGCCTGGCCGAACAGAACAACGTCGATTGGCGGGTCCTGACGGGCACCGGACCCGACGGCAGGGTCGTCGAGCGCGACGTCCTCGACTACCTGGCGCGCGTCATGGCCGGCGAGGAGGCGGTAGACCCGACCCCCGAGCCGCTGCCCGACGGCATGAACGCCTGGCCGGATCAGGACGCTCCTCGCTACTTCGA
>CAZVCT010000011.1:26797-38919 GCA_964625655.1 uncultured bacterium | reverse complement strand
CGGAAGTGGCCGCGCAGCTCGTCGAAGACGGTCGCCTTCAGGCGTTCGTAGTCGGCGCCCTCGCGGCTGGCCTCGAGGATCTGGGGCGAGCCGACGTTGCTCGTCATGATGATGACGGTGTTGCGGAAGTCGACGGTGCGCCCGTGCGAGTCGGTCAGGCGGCCATCGTCGAGCACCTGCAGCAGCACGTTGAAGACGTCCGGGTGCGCCTTCTCGATCTCGTCCAGCAGGATCACGGCGTACGGCTGGCGCCGCACGGCCTCGGTCAGCTGGCCGCCCTCCTCGTAGCCGACGTAGCCCGGCGGCGCGCCGATGAGCTTGGCCACGTTGTGCCGCTCCATGTACTCGGACATGTCGAGGCGGATCATCTTCTCCTCGCTGTCGAAGAGCTGCTCGGCCAGGGCCTTGGCGGTCTCGGTCTTCCCCACGCCCGTGGGGCCCAGGAAGATGAACGAGCCGATGGGCTGGTCGGGGTCCGAGAGGCCCGCGCGCGAGCGGCGGATGGCGTCCGCCACGGCGCCGATCGCCTCGTTCTGGCCGACGACGCGCTGGTGCAGCGCCGCCTCGAGGTCGAGGAGCTTCTCGCGTTCGCCCTCCAGCAGGCGCGTCACGGGGATGTTCGTGGCGCGCGCCACGACCTGCGCGACCTCCTCCTCGCCTACCTCCAGGCGCACGTAGCGGGCGTCGTCGAGCTTCTCGGCCAGGCGCTTGACCTCGGCTTCCAGCTTCGGCAGCTCGCCGTAGCGCAGCTTGGCGGCGCTCTCGAGGTCGTAGTCGCGCTCGGCCGCCTCGATCTGCGTGCGCACACGGTCGAGTTGCTCCTGGTTCGCGCGCCACTCCTCGAGAGTCGAGCGCTCGGCCTCCCAGTCGGCCTGCGCCTGGCCTATCTGGTCGGCGATGGTGCGCAGCTCCTCCTCGATGCGCAGCAGGCGCGCGGCCGAGTCGGCGTCGGACTCCTTCTTCAGGGCCTCCTGCTCGATCTCGAGCTGCAGCTTGCGGCGCCTGAGGCCGTCGATCTCCTCGGGCAGCGAGTCGAGCTGCACGCGGATGCGGCTGGCGGACTCGTCGATCAGGTCGATGGCCGAGTCGGGCAGGCGCCTGTCGGTCACGTAGCGGTGCGCCATCACCGCGGCGGCGATGAGGGCCGGGTCGGTGATGCCCACCCCGTGGTGCACCTCGTACTTCTCCTTGATGCCGCGCAGGATCGAGATGGTCTCCTCCACCGACGGCTCGTCGACGACGATGGGCTGGAAGCGGCGCTCGAGGGCCGCGTCCTTCTCGATCTCGCGGTACTCGGCGAGGGTGGTGGCGCCGATCATGCGCAGCTCGCCGCGCGCCAGGGGCGGCTTCAGCATGTTGCCTGCGTCCACGGCGCCCTCGGCCTTGCCGGCGCCCACGATGGTGTGCAGCTCGTCGATGAACAGGACGATCTCGCCGTCCGAGCGGGCGGTCTCTTCGATGACGGCCTTGAGGCGCTCCTCGAACTCGCCCCGGTACTTGGCGCCGGCCAGCAGGCTGCCCATGTCCAGCTGCACGATGCGCTTGCCCTGCAGCCCCTCGGGAACGTCCTTCTTGACGATGCGCAGCGCCAGCCCTTCGGCGATGGCGGTCTTGCCGACGCCGGGCTCGCCTATCAGGACGGGGTTGTTCTTCGTGCGCCGCAGCAGGATCTGCACCGCGCGGCGTATCTCCTCGTCGCGTCCGATGACGGGGTCGAGCTTGCCTTCCATCGCGCGTTCTGTCAGGTCTATGCCGTACTTCTCCAGGGCTTCGAACGTGCTCTCGGCGGAGCGGCTGTCCACGCTGCGACCTCCCCGTATCTCCTTGGCTGCCTCGGCGAGCGCGTCGGCGGCGGGCAGTGGTGCCAGCTCTCGCCCGGCGCTGCGGGCGAGGCCCACCAGCAAGGTATCGGCCGCCACGAACGAGTCGCCCCAGTCGTTGGCCTGCGCCTCGGCGGCGTCGAGTGCGCGGCTCAGGTCGTTGCTCAGGTACTGGCCCGCGTCGCCGCTGACCTTCGGCAGCTTCTCGAGGGCGGAGTCGATGGCGGTGCGCGCCGTTTGCGGGTCGCCACCCGCGCGTTCGACGACGCGCGTCGGCACCCCGGCGGGGTCGGCCAGCAGGGCCGCGGCCAGGTGCAGCGGCCCCACCTGCTGGTTCTGGCGCGTGCGCGCCACGGCCTGGGCGCTGGCCACCAGTTGCAGAGCTGTTTCGGTGAAGCGTTCCGGATCCATGTTTCGATGATAGAAACTTGAGTCGGGTGATGTCAACTTTTATGAAACATGGCCGCTGAACGCTGGGCAGCTACTCCGCCGCCTCCTTGAACTCGCCCACGAGCCCTCCCAGGCTGGCTTTGGCGTCACCGAACAGCATGCGCGTGTTGGGCTTGTAGAAGAGCGGGTTCTCGACGCCCGAGAAGCCCGGGTTCATCGAGCGCTTCAGCACGATGGTCGTGCGCGCCCGGTCGACGTCGATGATCGGCATGCCGTACAGGGGGCTGGAAGCGTCCTCGCGCGCCGCCGGGTTCACTACGTCGTTGGCGCCGATGACCATCGCCACGTCGACGAGCTCCATGGTCGGGTTGACGTCCTGCGGCTCGACCAGCTGCTCGTACGGCACGTTCGCCTCGGCCAGCAGGACGTTCATGTGGCCGGGCATGCGCCCCGCCACCGGGTGGATGGCGTAGCGCACCTCCGCACCGTTCGCCTCCAGCAGGTCGGCCAGTTCCTTCACGACGTGCTGCGCCTGCGCCACCGCCATGCCGTAGCCGGGCACGAAGAGCACGCTGCCGGCGGCCTCGAGGACGAAGTAGGCGTCGTCGGCGCTGATGGGCTTGATCTCGCCCTCGACGGCGCCGGCGCTCGCCGTCGTCGTCGCACCGAAGCCGCTGAACAGCACGTTCGACAGCGAGCGGTTCATCGCCTTCGTCATGATCTGCGTGAGGATGAGGCCCGAGGCACCGACCAGCGCGCCCGCCACGATCAGCACGCTGTTCTGGATGGCGAAGCCCGCTGCGGCCGCCGCCACGCCCGAGTACGAGTTCAGCAGCGAGATGACGATGGGCATGTCGGCGCCGCCGATGGGCAGCACGGCCAGCACCCCGAGCGCCAGTGCCAGGAGGATGACCAGGAGCAGAGCGGGGTAGGCGGACGCGGGCGCCAGCACGAACACGAGGCCCAGCACGAGGGCGCCGCCCAGGATGGCGGCGTTCACCAGCTGCTGGTTGGGGAACTGCACGGGTCTGCCAGAGATGCGCTCCGACAGCTTGGCCCACGCCACCACCGAGCCCGTGACCGTCATGGCGCCCACGACGATGGCTACGTAGATCGAGACGGCGGTGACGGGGTCCGCCTGCGGCTGGCGCAGGTACTCCACCCAGCCGACCAGCAGCGACGCGCCGCCGCCCGTGCCGTTCAGCAGAGCCACCAGCTCGGGCATCTCGGTCATCTTCACGCGCTTCGCTGCGAAGGTGCCCACGGCGCCACCGATCAGCAGCCCCACGAAGATCCAGACGTAGTCGAGCCCCGACGCGAGCAGCGTGGTCAGCACGGCGATAAGCATGGCTGCCGCCGAGACGAGGTTGCCGCGCCGGGCGGTGGTGGGGCGCCCGAGCATCTTCAGGCCGATGACGAACAGCGTGGCCGCGACTATGTAGGAGAACTCGACGAGGGCCGGCACGCCTCAGGGCCCCTTTCTCTCGGCAGCGTCTTTCCTGCCGGAGCCGCTGCGGAACATCCCGAACATCCTGTCGGTGACGAGGTAGCCGCCGACCACGTTGACGGTGGCCAGAACGATCGCCAGCGTCGCCAGCACCGTGCCGAAGAGGCCACCTACGGCGGTGGCCGCGATGGCGCCGACCAGCGTGATGCCAGAGATGGCGTTGGTGGCCGACATCAGCGGCGTGTGCAGCTGCGACGGGACCTTGTTGATGAGCTCGAAGCCCAAGAAGACGGCCAGCACGAACACGAAGAGGAGAAGCAGCACCGTCAGCCAGTCCCTTCCACCGCGGCGGCGACGCGCGCGTCGCGGATCCTGCGGTCATGCGTAAGCAGGCAGGCGTCGACCACGTCGTCGCCCGCCAGGCGGATCCGCTTCGCGTCCGCGTCCCAGGCGTGCTCGAACAGGAAGTAGAGGTTGTTGGCGTACACGAGGCTGGCGTCGCGCGCCACCTCGCCGGGCAGGTTCGAGAGCCCGACGATCAGCACCCCGCCCTCGGTGGTCACCTCGCGTCCCGCCTGCGTGCCCTCGACGTTGCCGCCCGTGCTGGCAGCCAGGTCGACCACCACGCTGCCGGGCCGCATGCCGGCCACCATCTCGGCCGAGACGATGACCGGGGCCCTACGCCCGAAGACCTGCGCCGTCGTTATCACCACGTCGGCGTTCGCAACGAGGCGCGCCATCTGGCGGCGCTGCGACGCCAGCTGCTCTGCCGTCAGCGCCTTCGCGTAGCCCTGCTCCGTCTGCCCCGTCTCGCCGACGTCGATGTCCACGAACTTGGCGCCCAGCGACTGCACCTGCTCCTTGACGACCGGGCGCGTGTCGTACGCCTCGACCCGGGCCCCCAGGCGGCGGGCGGTGGCGATGGCCTGCAGCCCCGCCACCCCCGCCCCGATCACGAACACCCTGGCGGGCGGGATGGTGCCGGCGGGCGTGCTCATCATCGGGAACGCCTTGTGCGAGCGCTCGGCGGCGACGATGACGGCGGCGTAACCGGCCAGGCTCGCCTGGCTCGAGAGCGCGTCCATCTTCTGCGCGTAGGTGGTGCGCGGCACGAGCTCCATGGCGAAGGCGCTGACGTTCCGCTCGGTCAGCGCCTTCACCAGCCCAGGTTCGAAGAACGGGTCCAGGAAGCCGATCGTGATGGCGCCCTCCCCAAGGCCTGCCACCACCTCGGGCGGAGGCGGGCGCACCGCCAGCAGCGCGTCCGCGCCCGCCAGCAACGCCGCCCGGTCGCCCGATAGCGTCGCGCCCGCCGCAGCGAAGGCGTCGTCGGGGATGCCGGCACGCCTGCCGATGCCGCTCTCGAGCGCCACCGAGGCGCCCAGCCCGACCAGCTTCCCTACCGTCTGAGGTGTGACGGGCACGCGACTCTCCTCGGACTCCGCCTCCAGCAGCGCCACTATCTTCATGATGACCGCATCATGCCACGCCGGGTGCCCGTTAGATGGCCCGGTCGATGGAACGGGGCCCGCCACCAACGGTAGCGCCGGCCGCGGGCCTTATATTGGGCCGCATGAAGCGAATAGGTGTGCTCACCAGCGGTGGCGACGCCCCGGGCATGAACGCCGCCATCCGCGCGGTGGTAAGGACAGCGGCGCACGACGGCCTGACCGTCTTCGGCATCTACCGCGGCTACCAGGGGCTGATAGAAGGCGACCTGGCGGAGTTCGGGCCGCGCAGCGTCGCCAACGTCATCCAGCGCGGGGGCACGGTGCTGCGCACCGCGCGCAGCGAGGCGTTCTACACAGCCGAAGGGCGCGCCCAGGCGGCCGAGGTCCTCGCCTCGCACGGCATCGAAGGGCTGGTCGTCATAGGGGGCGACGGCAGCTTCCGGGGCGCCGCGGCGCTGCACCGCGAGCACGGCACCCAGGTGGTGGGGATCCCCGCCACGATCGACAACGACATCGACGGCACGGACGTCTCGATCGGGTTCAACACGGCCCTCGAGGTGGCGCTCGAGGCCGTCGACCGGCTGCGCGACACGGCCGCCAGCCACGACCGGCTCTTCCTCGTCGAGGTGATGGGGCGCCACGCCGGGCACATCGCCCTGCACGTGGGCGTGGCGGGCGGCGCCGAGGCCATCGTGGTGCCCGAGGTGCCCCTGCCTATCGAGCGTGTCGTGGAGCTGATCGTCGACGCCGAGCAGCGCGGCAAGACCTCGAGCATCATCGTCGTGGCCGAGGGGGCGTACCCAGGCGGCGCCCGCGACCTAGAGCGCGCCCTGAACGAGCGCGCGGGCTACGAGGTGCGCACGGTCATCCTGGGGCACACGCAGCGCGGCGGCAGCCCCGTGGCCCGCGACCGCGTGCTGGCGTCGCGCCTCGGCTTCCACGCCGTTCGCGCGCTCGAGAGCGGCGAGGGAGCCGTGATGGTGGGAACCGACCGCCGCTCCGTCGTGTACGTGCCGCTGGCGGAACTGCCGGAGCACAAGAAGGGCATCGACCGGGAGCTGCTCGAGATAGCT
This sequence comes from uncultured bacterium, assembly GCA_964625655.1. Lineage (GTDB taxonomy): Bacteria > Deinococcota > Deinococci > Deinococcales > Trueperaceae > JAAYYF01. The sequence goes on along the minus strand of CAZVCT010000011.1, from coordinate 32,738 downwards.
GCCGTCCTGGCGATCTGACCGGGTCAGGCCCGCTTCAGCCTCACGAAGCGGTCCTTCCCCTTCTGGAGCACCGTCGGCGCGTCCAGAGCGACCCGCAGCTGCGGGTCCTCGACCACCCGGCCGTCGAGCCGCAGCCCGCGGTTCTGCACGAGCCTGCGCGCCTCGCCGTTGGAGGCCGTGAGCCCCGCCAGCGTCGCGAGGCGCAGCACCCCCACCGTGCCGTCTGCGAACTCGCCTTCGGGCACCGCCACCTCGGGCAGGTCGTCGGGGATGGCGCCCTTGGCCACCTCGTCGTAGCGCCGCTCGGCCGCTTCGATCGGGGCGTCGCCGTGGTAGACGCGCGTCAGGGCGCGTGCGAAGGTGCGGTGCGCCCCGACCGGGTCCGTTCCCAGCTGGGCGGCCAGCTGCTGCAGGTCCAGGTCGGTGGACAGCTCGGCGAAGTGCAGCAGCTGCGCGTCGTTCACCTGCATGGCCTTCTTGAACATCACCTCGGGCGGCTCGGCGATGCCGATGTAGTTGCCCAGCGACTTGGACATCTTCTCGACGCCGTCGAGCCCCACCAGCAGCCGGGTCGTCAGGGCCACCTGCGGCTCCATGCCGTACGCCCGCTGCACGTCGCGTCCCACCAGCAGGTTGAACAGCTGGTCGGTGCCGCCCAGTTCGATGTCGGCGCGCACCGCCACCGAGTCGTAGGCCTGGCTCAGGGGGTAGAGGAACTCGTGGATCGCGATGGGCACGCCGGCGGCGTAGCGCTTCGTGAAGTCGTCGCGTTCGAGCATGCGCGCCACCGTGTAGGTGGAGGCCAGGCGGATCATCTCCTCGAAGCCGATCGCGTCGAGCCACTCGGAGTTGTGGCGGATCTCGAGGAGCTCGGGGTCGTCCAGCAGCACCTTCGTCGCCTGCGCCAGGTAGGTCTCGCCGTTGCGGCGCGTCTCGGCGAGGGTCAGCACGGGGCGCGTCTTGGAGCGGCCCGACGGGTCGCCGATCGTCGCGGTGCGGTCGCCGATGATCAGCACCACGCGGTGCCCCAGGTCCTGGAACTGGCGCAGCTTGCGCAGCACGACGGCGTGGCCGATGTGCAGGTCGCTGCTCGAGGGGTCGACGCCCAGCTTCACGCGCAGCTGGCGGCCTTCGCGCTTCGCCAGCTCGAGCTTCTCGGCCAGGCCGCCTTCGGGCACGATCTGCTCCGCGCCCCGTTGCAGGGCCTCCAACGCCGAGCGGCCCTCGCCGGCCGCGTCCGCCATGCTTCCGTCCATCGTCACCACTGCCCTCCGCGTATGCGCTCCGCCCCAGCCGGCAGAGCCGCCCACTAGGGTGGCGAGGGCCGGGAAAGGCGTCAGCGGCGGAAAGTCTATCACGCGTCCCTGGTAGCATCGGAGCGGTGGGTGCGGCCCCGCGGCCCGCCTGCGAAGGAGGTCGTAGTGCAGCTGGCCATGATCGGCTTGGGACGCATGGGCTCGGACATGACCCGCAGGCTGATGCGGGACGGACATGAGGTGGTGGTCAGCGACATCCAGGCAGGCGCCGTGGAGCTGCTCGCCGAAGAAGGCGCCAGCGGCGCCTCGAGCGTGACGGCGGCCGTGGAGCAGCTCGGCTCTCCGCGAGTGGTCTGGGCGATGGTGCCCGCCGGCGCTGCGACGGAGCAGGTGCTGCTGGACGCCATGCGCTCCCTCTCCCCCGGCGACGTCGTCGTCGACGGCGCGAACTCGAACTGGCAGGACTCGATGCGCCGCGCCGAGACGGCCGCGGAGGCGGGCCTCCTGTGGCTCGACGCGGGCGTGTCGGGGGGCGTGTGGGGCCTCGAGGAGGGCTACAACCTCATGGTCGGCGGTGACGAGGCCGCCGTCGAGGTAGTGCGCCCGGCCCTCGACACGCTGGCACCGCCGAACGGTTGGCGGCACTTCGGCCCAGCCGGCAGCGGGCACTTCGTGAAGATGATCCACAACGGCATCGAGTACGGCCTGATGCAGGCGTACGCCGAGGGGTTCGAGGCGCTGGCCGCCTACCCGCACGCCAAGCTGGACCTGCCGGGCGTGGCGCGGCTCTGGAACCGCGGCTCGGTGGTGCGCTCCTGGCTTCTGGAACTGCTGGCCGACGCCCTCGACACCGACCCGCGCCTCGAGGCGATCAAGGGTTACGTCGACGACAGCGGCATGGGGCGCTGGACGGTCGACTTCGCCGTCGAGCACTCCGTGCCGCTGCCGGCCATCAGCGCGGCCCTGTTCGCGCGCTTCGCCAGCCGCCAGCCCGAGAGCTTCTCGGCCAAGACCGTCGCCGCCCTGCGCCACGGCTTCGGCGGGCACGCCACCAAGCCGGCGGAGGACGAATGAACGGCGAAGCGGGTCGCAACGGTCCGCCCTCCCCCTGCGCCTTCGTGATCTTCGGCGTCACCGGCGACCTGAGCGCCCGGAAGCTGCTCCCCGCCCTCTACCGCCTGCATGCCGGCGGACAGCTGCACCCCAAGAGCACGGTGGTCGGCTACGCACGCAGCGAGCTGGACGACGCCCAGCTGAAGGAGAGCCTCGGGGAGGCGCTGCGCGAGGAAGTGGACGGCTTCGACGAGGACGTGTGGAGCGAGCTGGCGGCCCGCGTGCGCTACCTGCGCGGCGGCTACGACGACCCGGACGGCTTCGCCGAGCTGCGCGAGCTGCTGGACGGCATGGGTCTGGCCAACCGTGTCTTCTACACCGCCACGCCCCCGACCGTCTACGAGGGCATCGCCACCCAGCTCGCAGAGGCCGGCCTGGCCCAGGCGCCGGAGGGCGGCTACGCGCGCCTCGTGATCGAGAAGCCGTTCGGCTCCGACCTCGAGTCGGCACGGCAGCTGAACGCCACGCTGACCGCCCGTTTCGACGAGGCCCAGCTCTACCGGATCGACCACTACCTGGCGAAGGAGACGGCGCAGAACATCGCCGTGCTGCGCTTCGCCAACACCGTGTTCGAGCCGCTCTGGAGCAACCGCTACATCGACCACGTCCAGATCTCGGTGCTCGAGCCCCTGGGCATGGAGGGACGCGGCTCGTTCTACGAGTCGGCGGGCGTGGTGCGCGACGTCTTCCAGAACCACCTGTTGCAGCTGCTGGCGCTGGTGGGGATGGAGCCGCCAGCCAGGTTCGACGCCGAGCACGTGCGCAGCGAGAAGGTGAAGCTGCTGTCGGCCGTCAGCTGCCCAGACCCCGCCTCCGTCGTGCTGGGCCAGTACGTGGCGGGCAACGGCCACCCGGGCTACCGCCAGGAGGAGGGCGTCGACCCGTCGTCACGCCAGGCGACCTTCGCCGCCATGCGCCTCGAGGTCAGCAACTGGCGCTGGGCGGGCGTGCCGTTCTACCTGCGGTCGGGCAAGCGCCTCGAGGGCAAGGCCAGCGAGATCGTGCTGTCGTTCCGCGTGCCGCCTCACGTGCCGTTCGACCTGGGTGCGGCCCTGCGCCCCGACCGCCTGACGCTGCGCATCGCGCCCGACGAGGGGATCGAGCTGCGCTTCAACGGCAAGCGGCCCGGCCAGCGGATCGACCTGGAGCGCATCAGCCTCGAGTTCGACTACCACGATACGTTCGACGCTCCGAACCCTGACGCGTACGAGACGCTGCTGCTGGACGTGATGCAGGGCGACGCGACGCTCTTCATGCGCGCCGACGAGGTCGAGGCGCAGTGGGCGATCGTGGAGCCGATCCTGCGTTACGAGGCCGAGCACCGCCCCACGCCGGCGTTCTACGAGGCCGGCGGCAAGGGCCCGGAGGAGGCGTTCGAGATGCTCGAGGAAGCCGGGCGGCGGTGGGTCCGCCCTACCGGCCTGGACGGCGCCTGAGCGGCTGGGCGCTCGGGTAGCGCGTGTTAGCTTCTAGGCGTGCGTAAGGTACGCGTACTGGGCATCCCGATGGACCTGGGGGCGGGCCGCCGCGGCGTCGACATGGGCCCCAGCGCCCTGCGCGTGGCGCGCCTGGCCGGCACGCTCGGCCAGCTCGGCAACGAGGTGGTCGACCTGGGCAACGTCGAGTCGCCCGTGCCGGAGGCGACCTTCCAGTCTGAGGAAGAGGCCCCGGAGCGGCGCCGCGGCATGCACTACCCCGACGCGATCGCGGCCACCTGCGCCGCCGCGTTCCGGCAGCTGGGCTCGCTGCCCGCCGACGACTTCGTCATCGCGCTCGGGGGCGACCACTCGATAAGCATGGGCACGGTGTCGGGCGTGGCGCACGGCGAACGCATCGGCGTCGTGTGGGTCGACGCCCACGCCGACCTGAACACCCCCGACAGCAGCCCGTCGGGCAACGTGCACGGCATGCCGCTGGCGCACCTGCTGGGCATGGGCGACGAGCGCTTCCGCGCCATGTGGGGCGGCGGGGCGCTGCTCCAGCCCCAGGACATCGTCTACGTGGGCCTGCGCAGCGTCGACCCGTTCGAGCGCGAGATGATCCACGACCTCGGCATCCGCGCCTTCAGCATGAAGGAGGTCGACCAGCTCGGCATCGCGCGCGTCGCGGCTGAGACGATCGAGCGGCTGTCCGGCCTGGAACGCGTGCACGTCTCGTTCGACGCCGACGCCCTCGACCCCGGCGTAGCGCCAGGCGTGGGCACGCCCGTTCCCGGGGGCCTCACCTACCGCGAGGCGCACCTGCTGATGGAGCTGTTCGCGGACGCGAAGCTGGCGACCAGCCTCGACCTGGTGGAGGTCAACCCCACCCTCGATCGCGGCAACCAGACCGCCGAGACGCTGGTCGAGATGGCCGCCAGCCTGCTGGGCAAGCGCATCCTCTGACCCGTCTGGGCAAGCGCATACTCTGACCCGAACGCCGGTACGACGCATCCTATGACCGGAACGCCGTCACGCTGGAACGCCCCTTGAACCCTCATCCCTGTAACCGAGCTCTCATGTGAAGGAGCGCGGGAGTCCGCGCCCCGCCTTCGAGCCCTCATCCGGTGCACCGCGGATGAGAGGGAGCGCCACCAGGTTTCAGCGTCCTGCACGGCGTATTTGTGGATCGTGTGGCCTCGGACAACGTTCCTTTCATCCAGTACGGAGATTTGTCAGGAACGGTGCCGCTACCTTGTATGGCACCTACGGGTACCGGCCTGCCCGCGAGCGGCGCGGGGCTCCGGTTTCCCCCGGGAAGGAGAATCGACGTGAAGACACGCATGCCCTTCCTAATCGCCATCGGCGCGGCCCTGATGCTGCTCCTGGCGGCTTGCCAGCAAGGCGGCGTCAGCTCGGACGACGCTCAGGCGATCCGGCAACAGCTGGACGATGTCGCCAACCGGCTGAACGCGGTCGAGGATCGCATCGACGACCTCGCCACGCAGACGGGCGGCAGCGAGATGCTGGTCTCCCAGGTTCGCAACGAACTGAACCAGGCTCGCAACACGCTGGCCGAGGTCGACGAGCGCCTTGCGGCGGAGGCCGGTGACGGCACCGTCGACGACGGCACGATGGACGACGGCCTTACCAACGACGGCTTCGGCAACGATGGCGCCGCGCTCGAGGACTTCGGGCAGGACGCCGGCGACAGCCTCCAGGACTTCGGTGACGATGCCAGCGACGCCGCTTCGGATGCTGCCGACGACCTGAACGACAGCTTCGACGGCGCGACCGACGACGGCTTCGGCAACGACATCGACTCTGACCTCGACGGCGGCCTCGGTAACGATGGCGTCAACGACGGCGACGGCAACGACGGTCTCACCAACCCCGACACCAACGGGGGCGCGGGTACGGGCGGCGGCACCGGCAACGGTGCAGTTCCCGGCCTTCCGGCCGACGACAGCGGTGCAACCGGCCTATGACCTGATGGCTGCCGGCCTTGACGGGCCGGCAGCCTGACCTCCACCGCGCCGCTTCCCTGCCCGGACGGCGGGTAGAGGTCCGGTCCCGACAGGAAGCGCCGGCGAGGAATCATCCTCGCCGGCGCTTCGCTTCGTCTGGCGCAGCCGGTCGGTTCCAACCAACGCG
>CAZVCT010000011.1:23661-26697 GCA_964625655.1 uncultured bacterium | reverse complement strand
GCTCAGGTCGTATCGCTCGGGTCGTATCGCTCAGGTCGTATGGATCAGGCCGTACTGCTCAGGTCGTCTGGCCCAGCGCCAGCTTCACCCGCGGTACCAGCTGGCTGAGCGCGGCATCGCCGGCCCGGATCGCCTCGGCGGCCCGGTGGAAGTTCAGCCAGTGGATGGGCGGACGCGTGTGCACCTGCAGGCAGCGCCGCGCGCCGCTGCGTCCGGCCGCGCTCGTGACGGTCAGTTCCAACGCCTCGGCGCTCTCGTCGAGATCGGTGGCGGCGTTGCTCAGCCAGCCCTCGGCCGCGAACGCGAGCCCGCGCCCGAGCCGCCCGAGGGCGCCGCGGGGCGTGTAGGAGACCGCCGCCTGGTGCCAGCGCTGGCCGTGGCGGGTCGTCAGCAGGTGCCGCGCGAGGCGGATGGCCCGCGAGTCGCGCGCTTCCATGCCGGCACCGATGCCGATGGCCACTTCGACGTCCATCGCCTCGAGCGTGCCCAGCGGCACGGGCGAGCCGATGCCCCCGTCGACGAGGCGCCTGCCGCCTACGATGGCTGGCGCGAAGATGCCGGGGATCGAGGCGCTGGCGCGCAGAGCGAGGCCGAGCGGCCCGTCCTCCAGCAGCACCTGCTCGCCCGTGTCGATATCGGTGGTCACGACGACGAGCTTGCGTTCGAGGTCGGCGAAGGTGCGGCCCTCTAGCAGGCGGTCGAAGTACGCTTCCAGGCGCTCGCCGCCGAAGAGGGCGGCGCGGTGCAGGCCGAAGTCGGCGATATGGGGGAACACGTCGCGCCGCCGCATTTTCTCGGCTTCGGCCAACAGGTCGGCGAGGTCGCGGCCCGTGGCGTAGAGGGCGCCGACGACCGCGCCGAACGAAGTGCCTACGATCAGGTCGGGCGCGAGGCCGTGCCGCTCGAGGCTGGCGAGGGCGCCGAGGTGCGCGTAACCGCGCGCGCTGCCCCCACCGAGGGCAACGCCAAGCCGACGCCGCGAGGCTTCGGCGGAGTTTTGGATGGATTCCACGTTACCAATGGTATGCGGCAGGCAGTGAGTTTCATGTGCAGCCTTGACCTGAGAACGCCCTTCGCCGGTCGCACTCGCCCCATCCCGTCGACCTTCGCTTTCGCCTGCGCGCCCTTCGTGCGATGCTCGGAAGCATGACGGCTGACCTCGGCACTGCAGATCTCGGCACTGCTGACCTCGGCGGTGCTGACCTCGGCAGTGCTGATCTCGGCATCGCCGTGATCCACTACCGCACCCCGGAAGTGGCGCTCGACTGCCTCGCCCGCCTGCGCATCGCTGCGCCGGATGCCCGGAAGGTGCTCGTGGACACCGCGCCCGAGCCGAGCTTCCAGGCCCGTCTGGCGGAGGAGTTCCCCGAGGTCACGTTCCTCCCCGTCGCCAACCACTCCTACTCGCGCTCCGTCAACGCTGGCCTCGCCACCCTCGATACGCCCTACCTGGTGCAGATGAACGCCGACGTGCTGGTCGAGGAAGGCACCCTGACGGGGCTACGGGAGGCGCTCGACGCGAACCCGGCCAGCGGGGCGGTAGCGCCACTGGCCCTCACGACCGCCGGCGTGCCGCAACCCATGGGCCTTCCCTACCAGCGCCACTACACGGCGCTCGAGCGTGCCGCCGCAGCTCCGCGGTCCGCCGGCGCTCCGCCGCCGTCCGTGCAGGTCGAATGGCTGGCGGGCTGCATGCAGCTGTTCACCCGCGAGGCCTGGGAGGCGAGCGGCGGCTACGACGAGACGTTCCGCTTCTTCAACGAAGACCTCGACTTCTGCCTGCGCCTTGGGAAGCGCGGTTACGACCTCCGCCTGGTGGCGACACCGGTGCTCCACCTGGGCGGAACGTCAACACCGAGCCACCCGGCGTTCCACGTCGAGGGGCGGCGCGGGGGGATGGAAGTGTCGCGCAGGCACCGCTCCCGCACGTTCCAGGCGGCGCACCTGGCGTTCCTCTGGGCCGAGGCGCTCTCGGGACGCCTCCTGGCCAAGGAGCCGGAGAAACGGGCTGCGCACGCAGAGATGCTGCGGCTGCTGCGTAGCGGAGCGTGGCACGAGAGCCCGTTCGGCGAGACGCTCGACGAACGCCGCGACCTGCTAAGCGAGCTGGCGGTAGGCACAACCTAGCTTCGCGAGCCTCACGGCGCCCGACGGGGTCGCGTGCTACGCTTCCCGCGATCCGCCATGGCTGACCTGCTCTCCATGACCGCATCGTGGCTGGACCTCGGCGACGATCCACTCCTGGTCTACTCGCTCGCGGCCGCCGCGCTGCTGGCCTTCGTCTCCCTGGTGAGCGGCCTGGGCCGGCTCGACCTCGCCGCGCTGCTGCGTCCGCTGGTGCTGCTGCGGCTCTGCGCTGCGGTGGGTGTCGCGTTCGCGCTCGTCGCAACTTCCGAGCTCCTGCTGACCGACCCGGGGCAACGCGGCCTGCTGCAGGGCGCCGCCCGCTTCCCTCTCTACCTGATGGCGCTGGCTTACGGCCCGACGGTCGGCCTGGCCGCCGGGGCGCTCTTCGCCGCCGCGACGGCCGTAGGACCCTTCCCGGGCTGGCGCGAAGCGATCCTCTGCCTGGAGCTCGTCGTTCTCGGCTGGCTGGCGATCTACCCGTCGCCGCGGTCGGCGCGTTGGGCCGGGCCGCTGGGAGCCGCCCTGGCGCACCTGTTCGCCGCGGGCACGGCTGGGGTGGCGTTCCTCGCCTGGCGCGACGGCGACGTCACCCTCGCCGCCCTACTGGCCGAGCAGCGCGCCGAGCTGCCCGGCCTGCTGGTGGCGTGGCTCCTGCTGGCGCTCGCCTCACCGAGGCTGTACGCCACGGCCTTCCCCGGTTCGCGCATCGCACCGGCAGGCGCGCCGGGCTCTGCCGGCCCCGCTGAGGCAGCTGGGGTTGCGGCTGCGGACGGTGGACGGGAAACTCGGTCGCCGCACGCCGCAACGGAAGGGTCGCTGCTGGGCGGCCTCGAGCCTCTGCACAGGCCACCGAGGGAGCGCAAGGCCCTCGACGCGCCTCACCTGAAGATCGACGAACCCAACGCCTGA
>CAZVCT010000011.1:0-23561 GCA_964625655.1 uncultured bacterium | reverse complement strand
ACCCAACGCCTGACCCTGCCCCTGACCCAACGCGTGGCTCACCCCTCGACCTGCGCCGCCGCGGCGTCCGTTCCTACTCCGGCGCCAGCGGCACCGTGACGCCGAAGGCGTTGCCGCGTTCGCCGCCATCGGCGATCCAGGCCCTGCCCCACGCTTCCCCGCCCCAGGCCGCGGCTATCGAACGCACGATGTACAGACCGAGGCCCGTACCGCTGCCGGTCCCGCGCCCACGGGAGTGCGGCGCGAACAGCGGGTCGACCGCCGCCGGGTCCAGGGGCGTTCCCCGGTCACGGACCTCGAGCCGCAACCAGCGTCCCTCGTGCTCGCCGACCACCTCGTCCACCGCCTCTCCCACTACCTCGCCGACCACTTCCACGTCAGCGTTCCCGGGGCCATGCACGGCCGCGTTCTCGAGAAGGTTCACCAGCACCTGCAGCAGCTTGTCGGCGTCCACCAGCACCAGCGCCGCTGGCACCGAGACTCGGACCGTCACGCCACGACGCTCCAGCTCTGCCTGTAGCACCTGAAGAGCCCGCTCCAGCGCCTCTTGGATGGGCACCCGCCGCACCCGCGGCGGCTTGACGTCCACCGTGAGGTCGTCGAGGAGGCGCGTCAGCCGTTCCCCCTCGGCGATCGCGCGCGGCAGGAAGCGCTGCGCCAGCGCGGGGTCGGGGTCGGCCGCCAGCGCATCGAGCACGGCGCGGATCGACGACACGGGCGTGCGCAGCTCGTGCGACAGCACCGCCAGCAGCTCGCGGGCGTCCTCCTCGGCGCGGCGGCGCTCCGTGACGTCGCGGAGGAGGAGCGCGGTGGGGGTCGGGGCCACCGCCACGCGCCGTCCGCGCAGTTCGAGCTCCGTCGCCTGCTGCCTGTGCCACGCCTCCTCTATCCGGTGGTCGCGCACCACGGCGATGAGGGCGGCGCCGAGCGCGCGCTCGCGCTGCACGTCGAGCAGCGCGGCGGCGGCGGCGTTGAGGTCGGTCACGCGTCCGGCCGTCACCAGGACGACGCCTTCGGCGAGCGCGTCCCACCAGGCGCGCGCGTCAGCCACCCCGCGCCCCTCGCGGCTCGCCGAGTTCCTCCGGTTCGCCCAGCCTGTAGCCCCGGCCCCGGACGGTCTCGATCACGCTGGCTCCCAGAAGCGCCCTGAGCTGCGCGACGTGCTGGTCGACCGTACGCTCGGTGCCGAAGAACTCCTCGCCCCACACGCGGTCGAGAAGCTCGCCGCGGGTGAACACCCTGCCGGGGTGGCGCATGAGGAAGGCGAGGAGCTCGAACTCGCGCCGCGTCAGCGTCAGGGGGCGACCGTGCAGGGTCGCGGAGGCGCGGTCCAGGTCGAGGACCAGCGGCCCGTCACCGACGCGGGCGGGCGGGCGGGTGCGCCGCAGCAGGGCGCGGGCGCGGGCCACGAGCTCGGGCGTCGAGAACGGCTTGGTCAGGTAGTCGTCGGCGCCGCGCTCGAGCCCCTCCACCCGAGCAGCCTCCTGGGCGCGCGCGGTGAGCATCAGGACGGGCTTCGTGCCGTGCGGGCCGGCGCGAAGGCGCGTCAGGAAGCTCAGTCCCGACTCGCCAGGCAGCATCCAGTCGAGCACCACCAGGTCGGCCCGTTCGAGCTGCGGCCAGGCCTCTTCTGCGGCCTGCGCCTGCAGAACTTTGAGCCCGGCCTGCTCGAGGTGGTGGGCCACCAGCTCGCGCAGCGTGGCGTCGTCCTCGACGAGGAGTACGGTGGCGGACGTCATCGACTCATTCTATGGAGCGCGGGTCAGGGGAAGTTCATGACGCCGCCCTTATGTCCGTGGCGTAACCTGCCTTATCATGAGCCCTGACACGATGAACCCGCTGGAGCGCGACCTCAGGACGATCAACGACGACGTCGTGCGCATGCTCAGCATGGTGCGCGAGAGCTGCGACCTGGCGCGCCGCAGCCTGGTGGAGCAGGACGTCGCCGCGGCCGAGCGCTGCACCGCCAACGACGACGAGATCGACCGGATCCAGGCCGACCTCGAGATCCGCATCCTCACCATCATCGCGCGGCGCCAACCCGCCGCCTCCGACCTGCGCTTCCTCGGGGCCAGCCTGCAGGCGCTGGCCGACATCGAGCGCGCCGGGGACTACGCCGAGCACGTGGCCAAGGTCGGGGTGCGGCTGGCCGAGCAGCCGCCTCTCAAGAAGTACCTCGACATCCAGCGCATCTTCGAGATCCTCAACGTCATGGTCGACGCGACCGCGAAGGCGTTCGCCGAGGGAGACGTGGCCGCCGCCCGCCGCGCGCACGCGCTCGACAACGAGATCGACGACCTCTACGACCAGATCCAGCGCGAGCTGCTCACGTACATGATCGCCGACACGGGCGCCATCGGCCGCGCCACTCAGCTGGCGGCCGTGGCCCGCTACCTGGAACGGCTCGGCGACCACATCGAGAACGTGAACGAGCACGTGATCTTCTGGCTCGAGGGCAAGCGCCTCTGAGGGTCGGCGCGTTAGCATCGGGGGATGGAGCGACCGGTCGATGAGGGGGTGGCGCCGCGGCGTCCGCGCCTCTGGCTCCTCGGGGCCTTCCTCACCGCTGTCGTAGCACTGGCGCTGCTGAACGCCTCGGGCCCGGTCCGGAGCCTCGCCAACTTCACCGCCCCGCTGCTCGGCGGTGCCGCCTCCACCCTCGTACGCCTGGTGCCGTCCCCCAACGAAGTGCGCGTCATCCGCCCCGACTGGCTTCGGCGGGGCGCGAACCGTGCGGCTGGCCCCGTGCGGGTCGGGCTGCAGGTCGGGCACCTGCACGCGTCCGAGCAGCCCGACGAGCTGGCCGACCTGCGCTACAGCACGGGCGGCCACGCCAACGGCTTCGACGAGGTGGACGCGAACCTGGCCGTCGGCGAGGCGCTCGCCGAACGGCTCGAGGCGCGCGGTTTCGAGGTCGACCTGCTGCCCGCCACCGTGCCGCCCGGCTACAGCGCCGACCTCGTGCTGTCTCTCCACGCGGACTCGAGCCCCGACCCGAGGCGCAGCGGCTACAAGAGCGCGCACTTCGTTCCTGCCCGCAACCCTCACGAGGCGATCCTGAAGGTGGCCGTCGACCGCGCCATGCTGCTGGGCACGGGGATGGACGACGACGACCGCAACGTCAGCGGCAACATGCTGCAGTACTACGCCTTCAACCACCGGCGCTTCAGGCACTCGGTGGCGCGCTCCACGCCGGCCCTGATCGTGGAACTGGGGTACCTCAGCCACCCCCAGGACCTGCGGCTGCTGCGCCGCCCGGACGAGCTGGCGGCCGCGTTGGAACGCGGCGTGCTCGGCTACTTACGCGACATCGGGCGCCTGGAAGGTGCGTGGTAGGCTTCCCTACGTGATGTGTAGGCGTACCTTTCTCGGCGGGCGCTGCACCGCGATCGTCGTCACCGCTCTCATCTCGCTTCTTCTAGCCTCCTGCAGGCCCCCCGAAGACAGACTGGCCTCCACCGGCGACGCCTCGCTGGTGCTTACCGTCACGCTCGTAGACGAGCCGGCGCTGGGCCCCGCCCCGCTGGTCGTCACGCTCACCGAAGCGGGCGGCGAGCCGGTCACCGACGCCGAGATCGAAGTGATCGGCGACATGACCCACGCCGGCATGCAGCCGGTGATCCGCGAGGCCGTCCAAGAAGAGGCCGGCACCTACCGCGCCGACGACTTCACCTTCACGATGGCCGGCGATTGGATCATCACCGTCACCGCGAAGACGAACGACGGGCGACGCGTCGGCGGAGAGCTGCTGACGACCGTCCCGGGCCGGTGAGCGCCGCGGGGCCCGCGGCGGAAGCCGCTACCACTCCACCCGGCGCGGTGCAGCTCCCCATGGAGGGCGGCAGGGTGGCTCTGCCCATCGGCAGCGGTCCCTTCGTAGACCAACCGCGCGGCTTCGACCTGTTCTCGCTGCCGGGCCTCAGGCGCCTGGCGCGTTGGAAGTACGGCCGCCTCGTCTTCCAGCTGCCGCTGCTGCTGCTGGCGCTGTTCGTGATCGTCGACGGCCTGACGGGCCGGCAGGTGGCGCCCCGTAACGTCGCCACCACCGCCACCTGGCTTCATTACCGCGGCCTGCTCGTGATCGCGCTGGCCATGTTCGGCAACGCCTTCTGCGGCGCGTGCCCCCTGATGCTCACGCGCGGGCTGTCGCGCCGCCTGCAGCGGCTGCTGCCGAGCACCCTGGCCTGGCCGAGCGCCCTGCGCAGCAAGTGGCTCGTGATCGGGCTGCTGATCCTGTTCTTCCTCTCGTACGAGGTCTTCGACCTCTGGGCCAGCCCCTGGCTGACGGCCTGGCTGGCGATCGGCTACTTCGCTGCCGCGTTGGCGATCGACACGCTCTTCCCGGCCGGCACCTTCTGCCGCTACGTCTGCCCGCTGGGCAACTTCAACTTCGCGCTCTCGGCCGCCTCGCCCACCCAGGTGACGGCCGTCGACCCCGACGTCTGCCGCACCTGCGTTCACAAGCCGTGCCTGCACGGCCGCGAGAGCCACGCCACCGAGCCCGCCACCTCGCGGGCGGCCTTCATACCGCTCGACGAAGTGACGAACGCCAACGGCAGCGGCTACTTCCCCGGCTGCGAGACGAACCTGTTCGTCCCCACCATCACCTCGAACATGGACTGCACCTTCTGCTTCAACTGCGTGCGCGCCTGCCCCTACGACAACGTGGCCCTGACGGTGCGCGCGCCGGGCCGCGAGCTGTCGGCCCGCCCCTGGGCGCGCCGCGGCCGGCTGGCGGTCCTGGCCCTCGGCGTGCTCCTCGCCTACTGGGGCGTCATGAACGCGCTGGCCATGATCACGCCGTTCTACGAGGCCGCCGCGTGGGTCTCGGGCGTGCTCGGCACCCGTAACGAGGCCGTGCTGCTGGGCGCCTTCTACCTTGGCGTCACGCTGGTGGGCGTCGTCACCACCGCCTTAGCCAGCTGGCTCGCCGACCGCGCCGGAGGCCTGCGCACCACGCCCCTCGAGGCGTTCAAGCGCTGGGGCTACGTGGTCGTGGCGCTGGGCTTCAGCTTCTGGGCGGCGCACTACATCTTCCACTTCCTGACGGGCGCGCTGTCGATCGTCCCCGTGTTCCAGCACTTCTTCGAGTACCGCGGCTGGCCGGCCGACCCCAACTGGCGCTTGGCGCAGATGGTGCCCACCCGCTGGCTCTTCCCCATCCAGGCGTTCGTCGCGGCCGTCTACACGGCCGTGGCGCTCTATACCTCGGTGCGCATAGCGAAGCGCGACTTCGGCCGCCGCAACTGGGTGCTGGCGCTCTGGCCGATGCTCGTCTACGTGCTGGCGTTCACCGCCCTGCAGCTCGTGGTGCTGGCGCAGCCCATGGAGATGCGCGGCACCGTCCTCGGGCCGCTGCCGTGAGCGAACCTCGGCAAGCCGCCGGGCCGCGCGCCCGGCGGCGACTCCTGGGTGCCGCCCTGCTGGTGGCCGCGGTTCTGTGGGGCGTTCTCGGGCTGGCGCCGGCGCTCGGCTCTTCCGAGCCGGCCACGTCGGCGGCTGCACTGGAGGCCCCGAGCGACGACCATGTGGCGGACGGGCGAGCGGCGAACGGTGAACCTGCAGGGGCTGGCGCCATGGAAGCGCCTGTGGATGCGCTCGCGGATGCTGCCCCTGACGCCGCGCCGGCGCCGGCAGCCGAGCCTGAGCTCAGGCCGCTTCCTGCCTGCACTTACGCCGACGAACCTGCCCCGAACGCGGAACCCGCAGCATGGCGCCACACGTTGCTCGACACCCGCTTCCGCCTGTCGGCCGACTACGCGCCCGCCGACCTCGTCGGCCTGCAGGACGCGTTGGCGCGCGCGCTGCCGGGCGCAGCGGCGCCGCTGGCGGGCGCCAACCACCAGCTGCGCGCCGTGGCCGTGCCCGACCTGCAGGCGCTGTTCGTCGCCGCCGAGGAGGCGGGCGTTCAGCTGGCCGTCCAGTCGGCCTACCGCTCGTACGCCTACCAGGAGAGCACCTTCGCCTACTGGGTGGAGCTCGACGGTTACGAGGCCGCCCTGCGCACGAGCGCGCGGCCCGGCCACTCCGAGCACCAGCTGGGCACGGCCGTCGACCTGCGCAGCCGCAGCGGGCCCCCCGCCTGGGACCTGGACGACTGGGCGACCACGCCCGAGGGCGCCTGGGTGAAGGAGAACGCCTGGCGCTTCGGCTTCGTCATGAGCTACCCGGCCGGCGCCGAGGACGAGAGCTGCTACGACTACGAGCCGTGGCACTTCCGCTACGTCGGCCGCGAGCTGGCGGCCCAGATGCACGTCGCGAACGAGACGCCGCGGGCCGTTCTCTGGCGGCTAGCGAACGAACCGGTGGAGCGACCCGCGGAGGAACAACGTGAGCCCTGACCCGAGAACGGAACCCGTGGCGAAGCGCCCCCTGGCTGCGCTCCTCGCCCTCTGCCTGCTGCTGGCCATGGGGAGCGTCGGCGCCCACGCCACCCTCGTCATCGGCGAGCTGACCTTCGAGCCCGACCCGCCCGTGCCCGGCGCGCCCGTCCAGGTGAGCGTCGCGCTCGTCGACCCGTTGCTCGTGCCCGTCGAGAAGGCGCTCGTGCGCGTCGAGCTCCGCGAGATCGACCCCGAGGAGGACGGCGTTCCGCCCAGCATCACGGGTACCGAGGCCACCGAGTTCCTGCAGCTGCCCACCGTGCTGGGCACCGACTACCTGCCCGAGAACGAGGCGGGGGTCTACGTCGGCACCTTCGAGGCACCCGAGGAGGGGCGCTACACGATCAGCGTCCGCGACACCACCTTCCGCAACGAAGAGGCGATCGCCAACGTCGGCATGGACGTGGGTCGCGGCGCGAACGGCGACGTGGCGTTCGTGCTCCCCCCCACGCCCATCGGTCCGGCTTCGTTGGGCACCTGGCTCGTCTGGATCATCGGCATCCCGCTCGTGGTCGGCCTCGTGGTCACCTTCCTCGTGCTCCGCCGCGGGGGCGACGACGAAGCCGAGGCGGAACCGGCACCGGGCACCGGCGCGGACGGCGCCTAGGGCGCCGGTAGGCTAGTTCTCGCTTCCGCCCGAGGCGGCCCAGAGGTGTTACGATTCGGCACCTTGGGACCGCTGGAAGCGACGTGGGGCACGCTACTGAACGTAGGCACGGTGGTGCTCGGCTCGCTCGTCGGGCTGGCGCTGCGCGGGCGGCTACCCAGCCGCATCACGCTGGTGGTGATGCAGGCGATCGGCCTCGTGACCCTGTACATCGGCATCGCGAACGCCTTCGACCTCGGACGGGTGTCGTCGCCGCCCGGGGTCATCGTGGGGCTGCTGGCGCTGGCGCTGGGGGCGGCGCTGGGCGAATGGTGGCGCATCGAGGAGGCCCTGGAGGGCCTGGGCAACCGGCTCAAGCGCCGCTTCGCCGACAGCGGCCGCTTCACCGAAGGGTTCGTCACGGCCTCGCTGCTCTTCTGCGTGGGGCCCTTGGCCCTGGTCGGCTCCGTGCAGAACGGCCTGACGGGCGAGGCGGGCTTCCTCGTCCTGAAGTCGACGCTGGACGGCTTCTCGGCGCTGGCACTGGCCACGAGCTTCGGGATCGGCGTGATGGCGTCGACCCTGGTGATCCTCGTCTACCAGGGCGGCCTCTCGCTGGCCGCCGGCCTCTTCACCAACCTGGTCCCGGACCCGGCCACGGACCCGCGCGTGCTGCTGGTGAACGGCGTCGGCGGCCTGATGATCATCGCGCTCGGCCTCGGGCTGCTGGACGTGAAGCGCCTGCGCGTGGCGTCGATGCTGCCGTCGCTCGTGCTCGTGGTCCTCTTCTACTGGTTGGGCGGGCTGTTCTACTGAAGGCCACAGGTACGGGTCAGCTCGCGGGTCACAGGGCGTGGCTCGGAAGGTGAGCCCCGCGGGGTGCGTGCTAGCATCCCTGCCATGACCGAGGAGATGGCTGCGCAGCTGGCGCGCCAGTCGCGCATCGACCTGACCGACGAAGAGCTGCCGCGACTCGCTCACGAGCTGAAGCTCATGGCGGAGTTCGCGACGACGCTCGAAGCCGCCTCCGTCGACGGTGGACTAGATGGTGGGCTGGATGGCGTGCCGGAATGGACGCCCCCAACTGCGCCGGTGCGCGACCTGCGCCCTGACGAGGTCGCTCCTTCGCTGCCGCGCGAGGCTGCGCTGGCACTGGCGCCCGCGACAGCAGACGGCTTCTTCCGCGTACCTCGGACGGTGGACGAGGGCTGAGCCGCGGTTCGCCGGCTGGCCGTTTCAGCAGCTCAATCCAGGCGCTCGCGCCCCACGTAAGGGCGCAGCACCTCCGGCAGCGTCACGCTGCCGTCCTCGTTCTGGAAGGTCTCTAGGAGCGCCGCGATCGTGCGGGGGAACGCCAGCGCGCTGCCGTTCAGCGTGTGCACCGTTTCGGGCTTCCCCTTGCCGGCCGCGCCACCCGGGCGCGCGCGCGTCTGCAGGCGCCTGGCCTGGAACGCTTCCATGTTGCTGACGCTCGACACCTCGAGCCACCGCTCCTGCCCCGGGCTCCAGACCTCCAGGTCGTACTTCTTCGCCTGCGTGAAGCCCATGTCGCCCGTGCACATCAGCAGCCGGCGGTACGGCAGGCCGAGCTCTTCCAGGAGGCCCTCCGAGACGCGCGTCATCTCCTCGAGCGCCTCGTAGCTGGCCTCCGGCGCGGTGAACTGCACCATCTCGACCTTGTCGAACTGGTGCACGCGGTTCAGGCCCCGCACGTCCTTGCCGTAGCTTCCGGCCTCGCGGCGGAAGCAGGGCGTGTACGCCGTCAGCTTCAGCGGCAGGCTCTCGGACGCCACGATCTCGTCGCGGTACAGGTTCGTGACGGGCACCTCGGAGGTGGGGATGAGGAAGAAGCCGTCCGTCACCTCGTACATCTGCCCTTCCTTGTCGGGCAGCTGGCCGGTGGCGGTGGCAGACGCGGCGTTGACCATCAGCGGCGGCACCACCTCGACGTAGCCCTCCGCCTCCAGGCGGTCGAGGAAGTAGTTGTGCAGCCCGCGCACGAGGCGCGCCCCGGCGCCACGGAAGACGGGGAAGCCGCCGCCCGTGATCTTCACGCCGGCCTCCAGGTCGACCCAGCCGCGCGCGCTCATCAGCTCCCAGTGCGGCTTGGGCGCGAAGGCGAACTCGCGCCTCTGGCCCCACTCCTTGGCGACCACGTTGTCGTGCTCGCTGGCGCCGTAAGGCACCGACGGGTGCGGCAGGTTGGGGATCTCGAGCATCAGAGCGTCGATGCTCTGCTGCAGGCTCCGCTCCTTCTCCTCGAGCCGCTTGACCTCCTCGGAGAGCGCGCCCATCTCGGCCATCAGCGCGCTGGCGTCCTCACCGGAGCGCTTCAGCTCGCCGATGCGCTTGCTGCTGGCGTTGCGGGCCGACTGCTTCTCCTCGAGGTCGCGGCGCAGCAGGCGGTGCTCCTCGTCGGCGATCAACAGGCGCTCGAGGTCGTCTAGGGCGTCCGGCAGCTGCTTCGCGCGGATCGCGTCCCTCACGGCCTCGGGATTGTCTCGTATGAAGCGGAGATCGAGCATGCGTTGCATTGTACGGATTCCCGGTGGCGCGTGCCCGCCCTCCAGCCTCCACCTGCCGGCTGGCCCGGCGCCGGATGCGCCGTCTCCGTCGACCCTCGTCCGGCCGTCACCCCGCAACGAGGCCCTCTGCGTCTGGGTATGCTCGGTTCGGTGGCCTGGAAGCCGCCCTGGAGACGAGTTGTTCAGAAGACGTAGCGATGTCAGCGACGACGCGCCGGACCTGCTGGCGGCCATGGAGCGCCTGGTGCGCCACCAGCGCCCCGCCAACCGGAGCGCCGAGGTGCTCTACGTCCTCGCGGCGCAGCTGCCGCACGGCGTGAGGGGTTACGTCGTCAGCCTCGACGAGTTCGGCGGTTACTTCTTCGACGCGCAGATCGGCTACGACGACGCGCTGCTCGACGTCACGCCGGCCAACGGGCCGTGGCGCTCGCCGGGTCCGCGGCTGGTGCCCGACATCGAGGCCGAGCTCTTCACCTCCAACGCCCGCGAGGTGCGCCAGGAGCTGGCGGATGCCGGGTTGGCGGGCGCCACCACGGCTCTCGTCGCGCCCG
Source organism: uncultured bacterium (assembly GCA_964625655.1). Lineage (GTDB taxonomy): Bacteria > Deinococcota > Deinococci > Deinococcales > Trueperaceae > JAAYYF01. Next base: position 13,516 of record CAZVCT010000011.1, on the reverse strand, counting down.
TGGCGGGCCGTTACGAGGAGTACGGCGCTCTCGTGCTGCAGCGCCACGGCGGACCGGCTTTCACCGAGAAGGAACTCCGCCTGGCGGCACGCTGGTCGAACGTGCTGGGCGAGACGCAGAGCCGCGAGGCCGAGCTGCGCCTGGCGAAGCTCAGCCTCGTCCAGTTCACGCGCGCCTTCGTGCACGCCTTCGAGGCGCAGGAGTACAGCCAGCTGGGGCACGCCGAGCGCGTCACGGCGTACGCGCTGGCGCTCGGGCGGGCGCTCGGACTGAGCGCGCCGGAGCTGGCCGACCTCTACTTCGCGGCCATGCTCCACGACATCGGGAAGCTGGGCAGCGGCCTCGACCTGCGCATCGAAGACCACGAGCACCCCATGCGCGGCGCCAACATGGTGTCGGGCTCCGACCTGCTGCTGCCGGCCGCCGAAGCCATCCGCTACCACCACGAGGCCTGGGACGGCTCCGGCTTCCCTGACGGCCTGCGCAAGGAGGCGATCCCGCTGCTCGCGCGCATCGTGGCCGTCGCGGACGTGTTCGACCTGCTGAGCAGCGAGCGCGGTCAGGCCCTGCCGATCCGCGAGGTCGAGAAGGCGCTGGCCACCGCCAGCGGCACGCGCCTCGACCCCGACCTGGTCGACAAGCTGGTGGAGGTGCTGCGCCAGGGCAAGAGCACCCAGGAGCTGTCGCACCTGCGCGAGAGCGACCTACCCTTCTAGCGGCGCCCGCTTCTGCGAGACACGTCCGCACTTGGACACGTTCGGTCCGCCCACCGACCGAATCCACTTACCAGACCCACCTACCAGACCCGCCTACCTGTGCAGCTCGCGGATGCGCCGCTCCAGCTCGGCGCGCGAGATCTCGCCGACGTGCGTGTGCACGAGGGCACCGTCGGCCGCGAAGAAGTAAGTGGTGGGCAGCCCGACCGAGCCCAGGTCGCGTCCGAGCCGAGCGGACGCGTCCAGGTAGACGTCGTCGTGCGACAGCTCGCGCTCGTCGAGGAACGTCAGCACCGACGGCACGGAGCTGGCCTGGTCGGCCAGCGCCACGGCGGTCTCGGGGTGTGAGGCCGCCACGTCGATGAGCATGGGGGTCTCGCGCCTGCAGGGCAGGCACCAGGGCGCCCAGAGGTTGACCACGGCCGGGCGGCCCGCGACGATGCCATCGAGGTCTACCGGCTGCCCTGCCAGGGTGGTCAGGGGAACGTCGGGCCGCACGACCTGGGTCCCGGGGGCGGGGGTCAGCAGCGCCTGGGCGCCGCCCCAGACGGCGAGGCCCAACAGGGCCACCGGCAGCACGTGGCGCCTGAGATCGGCCCGCCACAGCGTGTAGACCGACGCGGCGGCCAGGCCCCAGAGGGGGCTGAAGCCGCCCTGCTGGATGTAGAGGATCGTGAGGGGCTCCCGGAGATACACGTCAAGGTTCTCGAGCACGAAACCAAGGCGGGCGCCCACGGCCACGACCAGCGCGGAGGTCCACGCCCAGTCGGCGGCGCCTGGACGCCGCCGCTCGAGCAGGTGCGCGGCGATCAGGAATACCGCCAGGCCGAGCAGCGCCGCGAAGCGCGGCGTCGAGAGGACCACGGGGCCGAGCTGAACGGCGGTCACGTACTACGCTCCTCTGCGATCGGCACCTGACATGCCCGCATCATACGGAGGGCCGATTGCAGCGGACTGCAGCTTACGAAGGAACCGTCCGTCGGCGGATTCCCGCCATCAGGACGCGTGATAGATTGACGCCATGCCGCCCGTAGAGGTCCTCTCCTTCCGCCTGTCGCACCGCGGCAAGCCGGTCGGGAACCAGACCATCAAGACGGCCGAGCTGGGGCGGCAGGTCCAGCTCGAGGGCCGCGCCCAGTTCCAGGGCTCTCTCGGGCTCTACAGCGTCGTGCAGCGCAGCCGCTGCCAGGCGCGGGGCGTCAGCCTCCGCTTCTTGGAAGAGACGCAGGAGCGTAGCGACAGCCGCCGCTTCGACGTCACCTTCGACCCGCGCGAGGGCCTCGTCACGGCCGTCAAGGGTCCGAAGGACAACGCCTCGATGCCGTACCTGCTGCCGTACCGCGACCCCCTCTCGCTGCTGCACGAGATAAGGCAGCTCGGAACGCTCGAGGGGCCGTACCGCGTGCCGCTGCTGGGCAAGGAGGTCACCGTCCAGCTGGCCGCCGAGGTCGAGCTCGAGACGGCGCTTGGCATGCGCCGCGCGAGGGCGTACGTGCTGCACCCCGGCAACAGCGTCGTCTACGTCGACGTGCAGGCGCCCCACGCCATCCTGAAGCTCACCCAGCGCCTGCCCGACGGGAACGTCGACGCGCTGCTCGTGAAGGTCGGCAGCGAGGCGTCCCTCGAGCCTTTCGGGGAGCCCGACGAGGAGCGCCCCGCCAAGGGCAAGGGCGGCAGGCGTCGCGGGCAGCGCCGCAGGCCACGGCGCCGGAAGAAGAGCTGACGAACGGCAACCGCATGACAGGCGCCCGCTACGACGAGGCGCTGGCGTGGCTCTTCTCGCGCACCCGCGGCGGCGGCGAACGCACCCCGCAGCGCGCGGCGCGCCTCCTCGAGCGCCTAGGCCTGCGTCCCCCGCCCCTCACCGTCTCGGTCGTCGGCACCAACGGCAAGGGGAGCGTCACGAACATGACGGCCACCGGGCTGAGCGCCGCCGGCCACCGCACGGGCCGCTTCCTCTCGCCCCACGTGGAGTCGTTCCGCGAACGCGTAGCGGTGGACGGCACACTCGTCTCCGAAACCGCGGTCGTCGACTTCGTCGAGCGCGCCCGGGCGCTGCCGGACGGCGGTGACCCGGAACTCGGCCCCGCCTTCTTCGAGTGGACGCTGGCGCTGGCGCTCGAGGAGTTCGACCGCCACGGCGCCGAGGCCGCCGTGCTGGAGGCGGGGGTGGGGGGCGCCAGCGACGCCACGCGCGCCGTCGAGCCCGTGAGCCTCGTGCTGATCACGAACGTCGACCTCGACCACACCGACACCCTGGGCCACAACCTGACCGAGATCGCCACCGACAAGGCGGGCGCCATCCGCCCTGGCGTTCCCGTGGTGTCGGGCGTGGCGCAACCCGAGCTGCGCGCCCTCGTGGCCGCCGAGGCCGAACGCCTCAGCGCGCCCCTCTTCCAGGACGCCCCGGATGGCGCGCAGGACGCCCTCTTCTCGCTGCCACCCGCCTGCGCCGCCGCCTTGGCAACGGCTCCGGCCACGCGTGCAGCCAACTCACGGCTGGCCGCCGCCGCCCTGCGCCTGCTGGGAGCGGACGAGGCGGCGGTGGAGGCGGGCCTGCGGGCTGCGCCGCTGCCGGCGCGGGGCGAGCGCTTCCTCGTGCCCACGTACCAGACCGGCCCGGCCGCACCTGACGGCTCCGGCGAGGGGCGCGGCGCAGCCGGCGGACGGGGCACGGGCCAGGTCGAGGTGCTGCTCGACGGCGCCCACGACCCGGCAGCCGCGCGGCGCCTCGTGCACGACCTGGGCATCGCACCGTACGTGCTCCTCTTCGGCGCGCTGGCCAAGAAGCAGGGCGCGGCCGTGCTCGACTGCCTCGCGGCTGGCGCGGCGGCGGTGGTGCTCACCGAGGCGATGGCGGGTGAGGGGCCGCAGCACCAGCGGGAGGGCGCCCACTTCGACCCCGATGCCGAGGGCGCGCTGACCGAAGCGCTGCGCCTGGCCGCCCTACTCGGCGAGCCCGGGGGCCGGAGGCCCCTGCTGCTCGTGGCGGGCTCGCTCTACCTCGCGGGGCGCGTCCGTCCCCTGCTCCGCGCGCGCGGCACGCGCCTGCCGGCGCCGTGGGAACCGCAGGCGAGCTGAGCGGTAGCCCGGAACCGAAGCGTCAGCGCGAAGGCTTGCTCAGGGCCGCGTTGCCGGACGGCTCCGACTCGCCGATGCTCCCCTGGCGCTGCGTGATCATGAGCCGCAGCTCGTGCGGGCTCGTCGCCATGTAGGTGGCGTCCTCGAAGGTGATGCTGCCGCTCAGGTAGAGCTCGACGAGGTGCTGGTCGAAGGTCTGCATGCCCCGCAGGTTGTCCTGCATCAGGGCTTCCTTGATCAGCGGCGTCTTCTCTTCGTCCTTGATGTAGTCGCGGATCAGCGGCGTGTTCACGAGCAGCTCGAGCGCCAGCACCCGGCCAGCGCCGTCCGCGCGCGGCAGCAGGCGCTGGCTGAGGATGCCCAGCAAAGACTCGGCCAGCAAGATGCGGATCTGGTCGCGCTCGTGGGGCGGGAAGAAGTCGATGATGCGGTTGACGGTGCGGATCGTATCCAGCGTGTGCAGCGTGCTGAACACGAGGTGGCCCGTCTGCGCGGCCGTGATGGCGGCCTCCACCGTCTCCTGGTCGCGCATCTCGCCCACCATGATCACGTCGGGGTCCTGTCGCATGGCGAACTTGAGCGCCCCCGCGAAGTCGGAGGTGTCGAGCCCGATCTCGCGCTGGATGACGAGGCTCTTCTGGTTGCGGTGCAGGATCTCGATCGGGTCTTCGATGGTGATGATGTTGCGGGCGTAGCGCCGGTTGACGTGGTCGACCATCGCCGCCAGCGTCGTCGTCTTGCCCGAGCCGGTGGGTCCGGTGACCAGCACGAGGCCGCGTGGCTGACTGGAGAGCTCGCCCATGAGCGTGGCTGGCAGCCCCAACGATTCGAAGCTGGGGATGGCGTCGCGCACCACGCGCATCACGACCCCCACCGAACCGCGCTGCTTCATGACGTTGCAGCGGAAGCGCGCCACGTTGGGGATGGTGAAGGCGAAGTCGACCTCGTGGCGGTGCCGGAACAGTTCGCGCTGCGACTCGCTCATCATCGCCAGGGCGATCTGCTCGGTCTGCTCGGGGGTCAGGGTGGGCACCCCCTCGAACGACACGAGCTCGCCGTCGATGCGCATGTGAGGCGGGGCGCCCGCCTGGAGGTGGATGTCGGAGGCGCCCTTGGTGACCATGCTGCGCAGGATGTCGGCGATGCGCACGCCGCGGCCGCCCTGGCTACCCGTGTCCACCCCGCACCCCTCTCGTTACGAGCTTCATGCTTCGAGTCTAGTTGGCGGCGCGGGGGGCGTGGTGTGACATTCCGCCCGAGTCGCGCCGTTCTCGGAGTCCGAGTCCGAAGGACTTGGACGTGCGAGCGGAGCGAGTAAGAGCCGCGACGTCACGGAAGCGGACAACGGCTCCGGAACTCGCTTCAGGGGGTCAGAGGATCTTGGAGAGGAAGGCGCGCGTGCGCTCTTCGCGCGGGCTGGTGAAGAAGTGCTCGGGCGTGCCCACTTCCACGATCTGGCCGGCGTCCATGAAGACGACGCGGTCGCCCACCTCGCGCGCGAAGCCCATCTCGTGGGTCACCACCACCATGGTCATGCCCTCCTTGGCGAGGTTGACCATGACGTCGAGCACCTCGCCGATGACCTCCGGGTCGAGCGCGCTCGTGGGCTCGTCGAACAGCATGACCTTCGGCTCCATCGTCAGCGAGCGTGCTATGGCCACGCGCTGCTGCTGCCCGCCCGACAGCTGGCCGGGGTACTTGTGCGCCTGCTCGGGGATGCCAACCTTCTCGAGGAAGTAGCGGGCGCGCTCCTCGGCCTTGCTCTTCTTCCACTTGCGCACGCGGGTGGGCGCGAGGGTGATGTTGTCGAGCACGGTCAGGTGCGGGAAGAGGTTGAACGACTGGAAGACCATGCCCGTCTCGCGGCGGATCTGGTCGATGGCGCGCACGTCGTCCGTCAGCTCGACGCCGTCGACGACGATCTTCCCCTCCTGGTGCTCCTCGAGGCGGTTGATGCACCGGATCAGCGTCGATTTGCCCGAGCCCGACGGCCCGATGACCACGACCGTCTCGCCCTTGTTCACCGACAGGTTGATGTCCTTGAGGACGTGGAACTCGCCGTACCACTTGTTGACACCGATCATCTCGATGACCTTGTCGCCGCCGGCGGGCGCCTCGGCTCGAACCGAGCCTCGCTCCGTTGTCGCGTCGATCATGTTTGAACCTCCATTGGTTGCGATGGTCCTGCCTGCGATGGTACCGCCTGCGTCCACATGGCTCACCGCTCCCCCACTCCGAGCTGCTTCTCCAGCTGCCGGCTGGCGATCGACATCCGGTAGGCGAAGAAGAAGTAGATGACGGCGATGAATAGGAACACCTCGAGCTTCACACCGCCCGTGATGAACAGCGCCTCGGGCTGCACCGACACGAGGTCGGCGACCTTGAAGAAATCTATGAGACCCACGATGAACACGAGCGACGTGTCCTTGAAGAGGCCGATGGCCTGGCCGACGATGGCGGGGATGACGGCGCGCAGTGCCTGCGGCAGCACGATGAGCTGCGTGGTCTGCCAGCCGGAGAGGCCCAGCGCCCTTGCGGCTTCGGACTGGCCACGCGGCACGGCCTGCAGGCCGCCGCGCACGTTCTCGGCCATGTACGCAGCAGAGAAGAGCGTGATAGCCACGTAGGCGCGGAGGATCGCCGGGAGCGAGTTGGCGTCCATGTTCAGGATCAGCGGAAGCAGCAGCGAGGCGATGAAGAGCCACATGATGAGCGGCGCCCCGCGGATGATCTCGATGAAGCCGATGCAGAAGTACTTGATGGCCGGCAGCTTGCTGTTGCGCCCCAGGGCCAGCGCCACGCCGATCGGGAAGCTGGGGATGATCCCCGTGAAGAGGATGATCGTGAGGAGGAAGCCGCCCCAGTCGCGGATCGGAACGCGGCCGAGAGGTCCGCTGGCGCCGACGCCGGTCAGGAGCATGAATCCGCCGACCAGCCAGACGCCCCAGGCGAACCCGAGTCCCTTGACGACGCCCGGGAACTGCCGCCCGACGAAGTAGCCCGCCAGGCCGATGAGGAGCGCCATGGGCCAGAGGAAGCGTACCGAGGGCCAGAAGATGATGGCGACGGTGGAGACCAGGGCCACGAAGCCCTGCAGCGACCAGAACGCGTTGGTGATGATGGTGCGGGGTCCGCTGACGCCCGACATGGCGCCCATCAGCCCGAGCATCACGCCCACCACCAACAGGGGCCGCCAGAGGTACTGGGTGGGGTAGCGGTACACGCCGAAGAGCTTCATGTTCTTCCAGACGAGTTCCCAGCTGCCCTCGACGAAGATGAAGACACCGAGGTTGTAGAGCGACCAGACGATCGCAACGCCGGCCACGAGGGTGAGCAGGGTGTTGAACGGCCCGTTGAACAGGTTCTTCTTGATCCAGTAGCCGAAACCGGAGGTCGGCGTGGGTGCGGGCCTTGCCGGGATCATCGTCATATCAACGCTCCACCAGGGCCATACGCGCGTTCACATGGTTCAGGACGAACGAGAACGCGAGGCTGATGACGAGGTACGAGCCGATGAGCAGGAGCGCGATGGGTATCGCCGCGCCCGTCTGGTTGCTCACGACGCTGGCGATCACGAACAGTTCCGCGTAGCCGGCCAGCGACGCCAGGGACGAGTTCTTGGTGAGGTTGAGGTACTGACTGATCATCGGCGGAAGGACTACCCGCACGGCCTGCGGGAAGATGATGTTGGAGAAGGTCTGGATGGGCCCCAGTCCGAGGGCGTGCGCGGCCTCGCGCTGGCCCTTGGGCACGGCCATGATGCCGGCGCGCACGATCTCGGCGATGAAGGCCGAGGTGTAGATGACGAGCGCGAGGAGCAGGGCCAGGTAGTTGACCGTGAAGCGCATGCCGCCTTCGTAGTTGCTCACCGGCACGTAGGCGCGGCTCATGACGATCGCGCCCATCGGCAGGAGCTCGGCGGTGGACTCGAGCGCGGACTCGGTGGTGGTGGCCGTGGCCGACTGCCCGAAGGCTGAGAAGCGCCCGCCCGCTACCGGACCGGAGCTCTCTTCCGAGGCGTCGCCCTCCGCCGTCACGGTGGGGCCGAAGGCGGGCAGGCGCACGCGACCATCGCGGTCGGACACGAGCGTCCGCTCGAAGTTGGTGACGTCGAGCACGAGGCCGACGCCGCTGTAGCCGCGGCCGGTCTCCGGGTTCACCTCTTCCCCGTCGTCGAGTTCACCGTTGCCGTTGAGGTCGACGTACACCGTGCCGACGGACGGGTAGGTGTCGAAGTGCAGCTCGAGGCCCTGCTCGGCGGCGGCCTCCGGATCGGCGAAGGTGACCTCGTACGCGTCGGCTTCGTGCTCACCGAGGAGCGGGAAGCGGAACGTACCGTGCACGACCTGGCGAGACTCGGCGAGGTTCGTGCTGGTGGTGGTGAGGCGGCCCGATTCGATGCCGATGCGGACGGGCACGAACGAAACGGGCTGCGTGCGGCCGTCCTCGACGATGGTGGTGGTGCCGCGACCGCTGCGCGCCTCGTAGGCGAACTGCACGCCTTCGGGAATCGTGCGCGTGACGAAGCTGAGCGCGAGGCCGGCTCCTGCGACGACGACGAAGGTCGTCAGCCAGTAGGGCCACGCCGCGCCGACGATGTCGAGCCGGTCCAGGCGGCGCCGGCGCCAGACGCCGGCGACGATGGCGAGCACCACGGCGGCCACGAGCCAGGGTATCCAGGTGCCGAAGCGGATGGTCGGGTAGAACGAGGGGAAGGCCAGGCCCACGTTGGAGAGGAGCATGCCGCCCGGCAGGGCCACCGGGTTGGTGATCCGGGGCGGGAACGGGAGCAGGATGGCCGAGTACCAGAAGACGATCTGCACTGCCAGCGGGATGTTGCGGAGTACCTCGATATATACGCTGGCGATGTTGCGGACGAGCCAGTTCGTGGATAGTCGCATGACGCCGAAGAGCACGCCCAGCACCGTGGCGAAGACCACGCCGACGATGGCGATCTTCAGGGTGTTGAGGAAGCCGATCAGAAGCGCGCGGGCGTAGCTGTCGGATACCTCGTAGGGGATGGGACGCTCGGCGATAGGGATGCCGGCCGGGTTACCGAGGAAAGAGAAATCCGCCGGGAGGTTGGCGGCGGCCATCGCCGTGACCACGTTGTTGACGAGTACGCCGATACCGGCGACGAGAGCGATGACGAAGGCGATCTGCGCCAGGATCCCGATGGTCTTGACGTTCCGCCAGAACGGGATGTTCGGCTCAGAGCCGCTGGCCCTGCGCTGTGCGGACGTCATCCGCCTTCGCTCCATTGAGATTGCTCGGTGAAGATAGGGTCCTCCAGGTTGCGGCGACGTCCGGCCGACGGGTCAACGGTGCTCTGGTTGGTTGCTTCCACCATCGCGCCTTGTACCTGACCGCCCTGAGGCGGCGGGTCGGGGCCGCCTCAGGGCGGGGTTGGTTCCTGTTTCGGTTGCTGACCTCGTACCCGAGGGCACGGGGCCGGCCTCAGGAAGGCCGGCCCCGACTCGGAGGGTTAGTTGAAGGGGAAGCCGTAGAGCAGGCCGCCCTCGTAGTACTGGGCGTTGAGGCCGCGGTCCATGTTGAACACGGAGCCGGAGCCCAGGTGGCGCTCGAAGATCTCGCCGTAGTTGCCGACGGCCTTGATGGCGTTGTAGAAGGCGTCCGCAGAGAGGCCGAGGCCCTCGACGTAGGAGGTGTGGCCCTGGGCGCCCAGCATGCGGAGGACCTGCGGGTCGACGGCGTTGGCACGCATGTCGTCGACGTTCTCCTGGGTCACGCCGTACTCTTCGGCGTTGAAGAGGGCGTAGACGGTCCAGTCCACGACGTCCTTCCAGACGTCATCGCCGTGAAGAACGGCGGGCCCGAGGGGCTCCTTCGAGATGACGACGTTCATGACGACGTGATCGTCGGGCTGGCGGAGCTGCTGCTGGTAGGAGTAGAGGCCCGAGACGTCCGTGGTCCAGCCGTCGCACTGTCCGTCGTCGTACGCGGCGATGAGCACGGGCGCGGTCTCGAAGATCACGGGCGTGAACTGCACGCCGAGGCCGGCGAGGGTCGTGCCCAGGTTGGTCTCGGTGGTGGTGCCGGACTGCACGCAGACGGAGCGGCCCTCGAAGTCCTGGAGGGTGGAGATGCCCGAGTCCCTGCGCACCATGAAGCCCTGACCGTCGAAGTAGGTGGTCGGGCCGAAGTTGGCGCCCCAGTCGCTCTCGCGGATGCTGGTGCGGGTCGTGTTGCGGATGAGCACGTCGATCTCGCCGGACTGCAGGGCGGTCGGGCGCTCGCCGGCGGTGAGGGGGCGGTAGACGACGGCGTTGGCGTCGCCGAAGACGGCCGCGGCGATGGCCTTGCAGAAGTCCACGTCGAAGCCGACGTAGTCGCCGTTGGCGTCTACGGTGCCGAAGCCGGGGAGCGTCGAGTTGACGCCGCAGCGCAGCTCGCCTCGTGCCTGGATCTCGTTGAAGCGGGATTGCGCTAGTACGGTGCTGGCAGCGACCAGCAACGACAGTACGGCGAAGATACGAACGTATCGACTCATGGGTCCACCTTCCTGTTGAACAGGCTAGATTTTCGATCCCTCTCTAAGGGAGGTTGAAAGGGTCCAGTGACTTTATCCGTTGGGCAGGTGCCCTGTCAAAGCTCCCACGCTGTTGGCGCGTCGGTTGTCCGCAGCCAAGAAGAACGGGCGCCCCGATGACCGGGGCGCCCGTGAAGAGCACGATGAGAGGCTGGCTCAGGCGAGCGCGGCCTGCTTCTCCTCGTCGCGCTTCTCCAGCTTCTCCTTGATCCGCTTGAGGGTCGTTACCTCCTCCAGGGCGCGCTGCTCGAGCACGCTCTGGATGCTGCGGATCTCGTAGTTGATGTTCGGGATGACGAGCTGCTCGAGCGCGTTCACCCGCCGGTTCGTCTTCTTGATCTCTTCCCCGATCTTGCGCAGCCGCGTCTCGGTGGCCGCGACCCTGATGATCGCTTCCACCATCCTGCGGAACTGCTGCGCCGCCTCGAGGGTCGAGGCGCCCGCCCCGACCGGCGAGAACGGCAGCCGGTCGTCGAAGGTCGGGGGCTGCACCTGCGGCACCTTGACCCCGAAGATGTTCTCCATCTTCAGGTCGATGTCGAGGGTGCTGTCGACCGCCAGCGCCAGGCTGCTGACCGCCGCCGGGCCGTCCCAGGCGTTGGCCAGGAAGAGCGAGAAGTACGCCTCGCGGCTGGCCTCCGTCAGCATGCGCCGGGCCTCGAGCGACGACTTGACGAGCGCGAAGAACTCGCCCACCAGCGCGTCACGCTTGCGCTTTAGCAGGTCGGCGCCGCGCACCGCCAGCTTGGCCTGGTCGCGCCGCTGCAGCAGGTTCGAGCGCGTTGGGGCGATGTTGTCAGCCATTAGCCACCTCCGGGCTCAGAGCCGGTCACCTTTGCCAGCGCCCCACATCTCGTCCATCTTCGCCCCGTAGTACTTGTCGATCTGGTCGTTGGAGAGGCGGGTGAGCTCGCTCCTGGGCAGCTGCGAGAGGATGTTCCAGGCGATCGTGAGCGACTCGTCGATGGTGCGGTTCTCGGTGCCCTGGTTGACGAACTGCTTCTCGAACTCGTCGGCGAACTTCAGGTAGAGCTTGTCGTTCTCCGACAGGGCGTCCTCGCCCGTGATGGCCACGAGGCGCCGCAGGTCGAGGCCGTTCGCGTAGGCGGCCTGCAGCTGGTCGGCGACGTTCTTGTGGTCCTTGCGCGTCTTCCCTTCGCCGATGCCGTTGTTCATCAGCCGGCTGAGGCTGGGGCCCGGGTTGATGGGCGGGTAGACGCCCTTGTTGTGCAGGGCGCGCGCCAGGTAGATCTGACCTTCGGTGATGTAGCCGGTCAGGTCGGGGATCGGGTGGGTGACGTCGTCGTCGGGCATCGACAGGATTGGCAGCTGCGTGACGGAGCCGGGCTTGCCCGTGACCACGCCGGCACGCTCGTAGATCGACGCGAGGTCGGTGTACATGTAGCCGGGGTAGCCGCGGCGGCCGGGGATCTCTTCGCGGGCGCCGCCGATCTCGCGGAGCGCCTCGCAGTAGTTGGTCATGTCGGTCAGGATGACCAGCACGTGGTAGCCGTGCTCGAACGCCAGGTACTCGGCGGCGGTCAGGGCCATCTTCGGCGTCAGCAGACGCTCGACGGCCGGGTCGTCGGCCTTGTTCAGGAACAGCACCGAGCGCGCCAGCGCGCCGGTGCGTTCGAACTCCTGGGTGAAGAAGGTCAGCTCGCGCTGCGTGACGCCCATCGCGGCGAAGACCACGGCGAACTCGGTGTCCTCACCGACGACGGTGGCCTGGCGCGCGATCTGCGCCGCCAGCTCGTTGGCCGGCAGGCCCGAGCCCGAGAAGATCGGGAGCTTCTGGCCACGCACGAGGCTGATGAGGGTGTCGATGGTGCTGACGCCCGTCTGGATGAACTCTTCGGGCTTGCGCCGCGCCACCGGGTTGATGGGCGCGCCGCCGATGGGAAGCCGCGCGTCGGCCACGACCGGCGGGAGCCCGTCGATCGGGGCGCCGGCGCCGTTGAAGCGGCGGCCGATCATCTCCTTGGACACGCCGAGGCGCGCCACGTTCTCTACCAGGCTGACGGTGGTGGTCGAGAGGTCGATGCCGGAGGTCTCCTCGAAGACCTGCAGCACGGTGTACTCCTTCGACACCTCGATGACCTGGCCACCGCGGACGCGGCCGTTGCCGTCCTTGATGCTGACGATGGCGTTGTAGCTGAGGTCGGGGGCGTTCTGCAGGAACAGCAGAGGCCCGGAGACGTAGCTTACTTCGCTGTATTCCTTCTTGAGTAGGTTGCTGCTCATCTCTCTCCTGGGCCTCAGGCGGCCACGCCGAAGCCTTGTTCGAGCTCGACCATCACGCTGTCGCGATAGCCGGCGAACTCGTCTTCGGGGACGTAACGGGCGCGGTTGATGCGCTCGATGACGGGGCTCTGGAGGATCTCGTCGACGGTGGCGCCGCCTTCGAGGGCCGCGCGCGCCTGGTCGTAGAAGCGGATCATCATCGTGAGCAGGCCGTATGCCTTGCCCATCGACGAGCTGGCGTCGACGGGGTCGAAGCCGTTCTGCTGCAGGAAGTCCTGGCGCAGGATGCGGCCGATCTCGATGACGAGGCGCTCCTGGTCCTGCAGAGCGTCGGGGCCGACCAGCTGCACGACCTCCTGGAGGTCGCTCTCCTGCTGCAGCAGGGCCACGGCGCGGTCACGCACCTCGGGGTAGTCCTGCGCCACGTTCTCGCGGTACCACTGCTCGAGGACGGGGGTGAACAGCGAGTAGGAGCGGTTCCAGTTGATGGCGGGGAAGTGGCGGCGGCGGGCCAGCGAGGCGTCGAGCGCCCAGAAGCAGCCCGTGATGCGGAGCGTGGCCTGCGTTACCGGCTCGGAGAAGTCGCCGCCGGCGGGGCTGACGGCGCCGATGATCGACACGGCGGCTTCTTCGCCGGCCAGCGTCGTGACGCGACCGCCGCGCTCGTAGAACGCCGCGAGGCGCGAGGCGAGGTAGGGCGGGTAGCCTTCTTCGGCCGGCATCTCTTCGAGGCGCGAAGAGATCTCGCGGAGCGCTTCCGCCCAGCGGCTGGTGGAGTCGGCCATGATCGAGACCGAGTAGCCCTGGTCGCGGAAGTACTCGCCGAGGGTGATGCCGGTGTAGATCGACGCTTCGCGCGCGGCCACCGGCATGTTCGAGGTGTTCGCGATGAGCACGGTTCGGTGCATGAGCGGGTTGCCGGTCT
>CAZVCT010000010.1:21307-42094 GCA_964625655.1 uncultured bacterium | reverse complement strand
CTCGGTGAGGCTGCTCACCATGCGGCCGGCGGGCGTCTTGACGCCGATCTTAGCCATCGCCTGCTGGAAGAGCTGGCGGTCCTCGCCCTTCTGGATGGCGTCGTAGTTGGCGCCGATCAGCTCGACGCCGTAGCGCTCCAGCACGCCCGTCTCGTGGAGCTTCGACGCGAGGTTCAGCGCCGTCTGGCCACCCAGGGTCGGGAGGATGGCGTCGGGGCGTTCGATGGCGATGACCTTCTCGACGAACTCGGGCGTCAGCGGCTCGACGTAGGTGCGGTCGGCGATGTCGGGGTCGGTCATGATCGTGGCGGGGTTCGAGTTGACGAGCACGACCTCGAAGCCCGCGCCGCGCAGCGCCTTGCACGCCTGCGTGCCGGAATAGTCGAACTCGGCCGCCTGGCCGATGACGATGGGGCCGGAGCCGAGTATCAGGATCTTATGGATATCTTCGCGTTTGGGCATCTGGTAGTGGGCCTCTTACTTCCAGGTGCGGAGTGTAGCACGGGCTGTGGCAGTCGCCCGCAGCGGGAGTAGGGCCCCTAGGCGGCTGCCCATGGTGGCGCTGCATGAAGTTGCGCTGCTCTGCATGGTGGGTGCATGAGACGACGCGGTGAAGGCGAGAGATGGGAGGGCCGACTGCCCGCGAGACGCGGCAAGGGGTGGCCGCAACCCCTGAGCGCCGCCGGCTTCGTCGCCGAGCTGCGCCGGGGTGGGTTGCCCGAACCGGAGCGGGCCGAGCTGCGCGCGGGCGTCCCCGTGGTCAAGCCGCGCCCGGTGCCTGCCGGCGCCACGGCCCTGGCCGCGCTTCACGAGCGCCTGGTGCGCGTCGCCTTGGCCGCGCGCGCAGCCCAGGGCCCCGGGCGCCTGCCGCTGGAAGCCCTGACGCTGCCGCTCGTGCGCATCGGCCCCTACGACCTGTGGCGCCCGGCGCTCGGGCTGGCGCTGGGCGCCGGCGCCGCCGTGGCGGCCGCCCGCCCCGCGACGGCAGGGCTCGAGGCGCGGGCGGTGCTGCTGGCCATCGAGGCGCTTTCGGAGCGCGAGGACCTGGCCGAGCGCCTGGGCGGCTACGCCTCGGCGCCGATAAAGGAGGTGTGGGTGGTCGACCTGCGCGCCGGCTGGACCGAGGCGTACCGCTCGCCCTGGGCGGGCGCCTACCGCTCGCGCACCCTCTGGTACCCGGGCGAGGCGCTGCCCGTGGGAGCGCTGCAGGGCGTGGCCGTGGAGGCGCTGGATGCCGGGTGAAGCGGGCTCGTCCTTAGAGCAGCCGGGACGCGTTGGAGGGGCCCCCGGAGCGCGACTCGGGCGGGCCGGCTCAGGCGTCCGGGTCGGGCGCGAACTCGACGACGAACGCCTCGTCGCCCACCCTCACCGAGTCGCCGTCCTTCAGGCGGCGCTTGCGGCGCGTCTCCACCTCGCCGTTCACGAGCACTTCACCCGACTGGATCAGGTGCTTGGCGTGCCCGCCGGTCGAGGCGATGCCGAAGAACTTCAGGACGTCGTCGAGGCGCATCTCCGGCGTCTCGTCGGGCCCCGGCTCTCCCGGCTCCGCCGGTTCTTCCTGGTGGCCGGGCTGCTGCGGCCGGCCGTCGTCTTCCGTCATGCTCGCCTCCTGACCACAGCGTACCCGCGCCCTGGCGTCAGCCCACCTCGAGCGTCTCGGCGGCCGGGTAGCTGCCCAGGAACTTCACGAACGCGGCCTTGCGCATCAGGTCGGTCATGGCGGCGGCCACGTTCGGCTCGTCGATGTGTCCCTCGACGTCGACGTAGAACAGGTAGCTCCACGGCTTGTCGCGCCGCGGCCTGGATTCGAGCTTCGTCATGTTGATGCCGTGGCGCGGGAAGACCTCGAGGCACGCCACCAGCTCGCCGGGGCGGTGGCGCGTGGCCAGCACCAACGAGCTCTTGCTGGGCCCGGCGGCCGGCACAGGGCCTTCGGCGCCGAGCACGAAGAAGCGCGTGTAGTTGAAGGGCAGGTCCTCGATGCGCTCGGCGGCCACCTCCAGGCCGTAGCGCTCGGCGGCGCGGCGGCTGGCGATGGCTGCGCGGCCGTCGCCGCCGTTCTCGGCCAGCAGCTTGGCGGCGCCGGCCGTGTCGAAGTCGGTGACGGCCTCCAGGCCGTGCTGCCGGATGAAGCGCTGGCACTGCGCCAGCGCCTGCGGGTGGCTGTAGACGCGCCGCACCTCGGCCAGGCTCACCCCGGGCTTCACCAGCAGGTTGTGGTGAACGCGCACGATGCGCTCGCCGACGACGTTCAGCACCGAGTCGGTGAGGAGGTCGTAGGTCTGGTTGATGGAGCCCGCGATGCTGTTCTCGACCGGCAGGCAGGCGTAGTCGCAGTCGCCCGTGGCGGCGGCCTCGAACGCCTCCTCGAAGGTGGGGTAGCCGACGGCCTCCGCTTCGGGCGCGAAGCCGGCCGCCGCCTCCTCGCTGAAGGCGCCAGGAACCCCCTGGTAGGCGATGCGTCGCGTGTCGGCTGGCATCAGCGACTCTACCGCCGCCGTCAGGCCAGCGCCTCGACCTCGCGCTTCAGCTCCTGGATCTCGGTGGCAGTCCGGTCGAGCTCGGCCTGCAGGTCGTGCAGGTGCTCGAGCTCGGAGCCGACGAAGCGCGTGTAGGGGCTGATGGCGCCCGTCAGCTTCTCCTGCGAGCGCGACAGCTCGAGCTCGAACTGCCGGCTGACGCCGCGCTCGAGCATCTCCTGCAGCTCGAGCATCTTGCTGCGCAGCTCCTTCTTGGCGCGGCGCTTCTGCCCCGGCAGCACGAGCAGGCCCGCGCCCATGACGGTCAGGCCGAGGGCGATGCCGGTGATGTCGAACGCGGCGCCGGTCATCATCGCCACCAGCGCGGCCGACAGCCCCAGTCCGCCAACCTGCATCAGGCCCGTCTGCACCACGGCGCCGTGCAGGCGCTCGGCCAGCCGCCCGGCCTCGGCCTTCGGGTCGTAGGCCTCCAGGGCCTCCTCGGCGGTGTCGCGCAGGCTGCGCATGAGCGCCTGGCGGTCGTATTGGAAGCGCCCCCCGACCTCGCCGATCACGTTCGCCTGCTCGGTGGCGCGGCGCTCGTTGAGGTACTTCATCACGTCTTCCCACAGCTGCAGGTTGCGCTGCAGGAACCAGTCGACCATGTCATGCAGCGCGGAATCTATCTCGCCCTGGGCGCGTCCCACGACCTTGTTCTGGAACTCCTCGCGCACCCGTTCGCCGTTCAGCAGCTTCGGCAGCCGCCCCAGTCGGATCGTCTCGTCGAAGAACTCGTCGCCGCGCAGCTGGATGTCGTGCAGCACGCTCTTGAGGCGCGCCACGTAGAGGTTCAGGTCGCGGTGCATGTCGCGTTCGAACTGCTTGCGCTGGCGGTCGATCTCGGAGAGCGTGGTGCTGTCGTCCTGCAGCAGCGTCAGGCGGTTCTGCAGCACCTGGCGGTACTGGTCGGTGGCGTGCGCGGCCACGCCCAGGGGCGAGGCCAGCTTCAGCTGCACCCGGTCGGTGCCGAGACGCGACGCGATGGCGTTCTCGAGCGGCACCATGCCGCTGGCGGCGTAGGCAGCCTCGTCGCCGTCGATACGCGCCGTGAGGCCTTTGCGGGCGCTCACGCCGAACACCTCGACGCTGCTGACGCCCAGCGTCTCGCGCGCGTTATCGCGCACGTAGTCGAGCACCTTGCGGCGCTCCTCGTCTGCCTCCAGGATGTCGATCTTGTTGACGACCATCAGCACCTTCTTGCCCCACGACGCGATCAGCTCGAGGAAGGTGCGCTCGGACTGGGTGAAGGGGCGGTCGGCGCTGGTGACGAACAGCACCAGGTCGGCGCGCGGCACGAAGCGCTCGCTCAGCTCCTGGTGCTTCGTGACGATGGCGTTGGTGCCGGGCGTGTCGACGAAAGCGACGGCGTCCAGCAGCTGGTTCGGGTAGGTGCGCCGCACCACGTTGGGGCCCTCGGCCTGCTCGCGCGCCTCCTCGCCGTAGGTGATCAGGGTGACGCGGTCGGTGGTGGGGGTGACGCCCTCGGGCATGACCCGCTCGCCCAACAGGGCGTTCACGAGGCTCGACTTGCCGGCGTTGAACTCGCCGGCCACCACCAGCATGAAGAGGCCGCCCAGGTCGGAGAGGGCGGTGCGAACGTCGTCGACGGTGCGCTGCTCGGCTTCGAGCTTTCCGAGGAGGACCAGGAGGTCGGTGAGCAGTTCACGCTCTCGCGCCACAAGCCCGTGGACGCTGTCCGGCAGCTCGATCATGCGGGGAAGATACCACGCTCCCGACGGCGCTTACGGCCCAGGCGCGCCGCGGTAGAGTCGCGGGCGTACGGAGGAGCGATGGCAGAGAAGCCGCAAGCGTTCGACGAGTTCCGCCAGGAGGCGGCCACCATCCACGACCTGGGGAAGGCCGCCGCCCTCCTCTCGTGGGACCAGGACACCTACATGCCCGGGGGCGGCGCCGAGGGCCGTGGCCACCAGATGGCGACCGTCAACGCGCTCAGGCACGAGCGCCTTACCAGCGAGCGGATGGCCGACCTGCTGGCCGAGCTGGAGGCCGACGGCGCGACACTGAGCGGGGCCGACGCCGCCATGCTGCGCGAGGCGCGCCGCGCCTTCGACCGCGCCACGAAGCTGCCGCGCAGGCTGGTGGAGGAACTGGCGCGCCGCGGCAGCAGCGCGAGGCAGGCGTGGGCGCGGGCGCGCGAGGCAAACGACTTCGCCCTCTTCGAACCCGAACTGGCCGCCATGCTCGAGCTGAAGCGCGAGGAGGCCGACGCCATCGGTTACGCCGCGCGGCGCTACGACGCCCTGCTCGACGAGTACGAGCCTGGCGCCACCGCCGACCAGCTCGAGGCGCTCTTCGCCCCGCTGAAAGTGCAGCAGGTGGCGCTGCTGGCCGAGATCGTCGACGAGGGGACGCCGCCGCGCGCGGACGGCCTGGCGCAGGAGTTCCCCGTGGCCGAGCAGCGCGCCTATGTAACCGCGCTGGCCGCTTCCATGGGCTACGACTTCGGGCGCGGGCGGCTCGACGAGACCATCCACCCCTTCGCCGAGTCGATCGGGCTGAACGACGTGCGCATAACCACCCGCTACGAGGCAGGCAACCTGCAGATGGCGCTGTTCGGCGTGATGCACGAGGTGGGGCACGCGCTCTACGAGCAGGGGATAGACCCCGCCTACGCCCGCACGCCCCTCGCGCACGGCGCCAGCCTCGGGCTGCACGAGTCGCAGTCGCGCCTCTGGGAGAACCTCGTGGGCCGCAGCCTGCCGTTCTGGGAGGGCGCCTACCCGGCCTTGCAGGCGGCGTTCCCGGCGCAGCTCGCGGGCGTGGCGCTGGAGGCGTTCCACGCCGCCGTCAACGTCGTGGCGCCCAGCCTCGTTCGCACCGAGGCCGACGAGGTGAGCTACAACCTCCACGTGCTCGTGCGCTTCGAGCTCGAGCTGGCGCTGCTGGAAGGCGAGCTGCATGCGAAGGACCTGCCGGGCGCCTGGCGCGAGCGCTACCGCGACTACCTGGGCATCGTGCCCGAGACCGACCTGGAGGGCTGCCTGCAGGACATCCACTGGTCGGTGGGGCTCATCGGCTACTTCCCGACCTACGCGCTGGGGAACCTGATGAGCGTGCAGCTGTACGAGGCCGCGGCCAGCGCGCTCGGCGACCTGGAAGCGGGCGTCCGCGCCGGCGACCTGGCCTCCCTGCTGGGGTGGCTGCGCGAGAACGTGCACCGGCACGGCAGCCGTTACCTGCCAGGCGAGGTGCTGGAGCGCGCCACGGGTTCGCAGCTGGACGCGGCGCCATACCTCGCCTACCTGCGGCGCAAGTTCGGCTCCCTGTACGGGCTCGCGCGCTGAACTGACGGCAGCGACGATAGGATGGAGCGGATGCCCCTGGAAGCTGCACGACCTCACCCCGCACGCGCAGGTGGCGCCCGCACCGCCACGCCTCCTTCCGCTACGCCCCGAAGCGCCTCGCGGCGCCTGCTGCTCGCTCTGACGGCCGGCCTCGCGTTCGTTCTCGCGCCGGCGGCGGCCGCCCAGATCGGCGACGCACCCGAGAGCGTGCTCGAGCGCCTGGAGGACTACGCACCCGTGGCCACCGAAGAGGGCGGCTTCACGGTCGCCAGCGGTTTCACCTTCCGCGTTCACGACGAGGACGGCGTGACGGTAGCCGTGAGCGGCGAAGGCGAGATGCACGACGCCAACGTCCGGTTCCTCGGCGCGCTGATAGGCGCCGCCAGCGGCTACGGCCCCGAGATCGCCGGGCCCGTCTCCGACTTCTTCCGCAGCCGCGCTTCGGACCTGCGCGGCGCCGGCGAGGTGCCGATCGAGGTCGTCGAGTACCTGATGTACGTCGACCTGACGGACGCCGACCCGGCCCAGGTGAGCGTGCGCTTCGAGCCGCAGGTGGTGAGCGAGGAGCTGTTCGGAACGCCCGCGCACGTGCTGGGCCCCGACGACGCGCGCTACGTGGTGCGGCAGTTCACCGACCTCCAGTGCCCGTTCTGCGCGACCTTCGCCCAGGAGGGCCTGCCACTGATCGAGAACGAGCTGCTGCCGCGCGGCGACGTCCGCTTCGAGCTCTATCACTTCCCGCTCAAGAGCATCCACCCGAACGCGGTCGTGGCCGCCGAGGCCAACGAGTGCGTGGCGGAGGAGGCGCGGCACGTCGGCGGCGCCGAGGCCGGCGAGGCGGCGTTCTGGACCTTCCACGACGCGCTGTTCGAACGGCAGCAGACCTGGGCGCGCCTGGGCGACCCCATCGAGGAGTTCGTCGCCATCGCCGACGAGGCGGGCCTGCCGAGCGAGGGGCTGGCGATGTGCCTGCGCAGCGGCCGCTTCACGGGCCAGATCGAGGCCAGCTACCGCAACGCCGTGGAGGACCTGCGCCTGACGGGCACCCCCACGGTCTTCGTGGGCGGCCTGAAGGTGGGCAACTACCGGAGCCTCGAGGAGTACGAGAGGCTCATGCGGCTCAGCGACGCGCTTGCCTCGGATCCGGCCGCTTCGACCACGGATGCTGAAGCTCCAACGACGGAGCCAGCAGCTTCGACGGCGGAACCGGACGCTCCGGCGACGGATCCTGACGCACCGGACGCTGATTGAGACGCACCGACTTCGTCACCCGACGCGCCGACAACGGCGCGCATGACCTGCCCCCGAACCCGACCCTTGGCATGCGCAAGGGCGAAACTTTGTACATTGGGGCATCTGAACCCTGAACGGTCGATACTGAAGGCCACGCCGACAGGTGTAACCGCAGCCTGAGAGGGGCGCTCGATGACCGAAGCCAGTCAGTACCCGAGCCTTGTATGGCACTTGAAGAACACCGCGCTGTTCGAGGATCTCACGCCCGACGAGATCGAACAGATGGCGCGCATCACCCCGTACAAGCGCTTCGCGGCCGGCGAGATCATCTACCACATGGAAGACCCGGCCGACGCGCTCTACTTCGTGCGCGACGGCATGGTGAAGATCTCGATGTACTTCCCGAACGGCAAGGAGATGATCCTGGGTCTGCTCGGCAAGTACGACATCTTCGGCGAGCTCCTGCTGCTCGAGAGCGAACGGCGGCCCAACCAGGCCGAGGCCGTCGTCGACACCACCCTCATCGTCATGCCCGAGGCCGAGTTCCAGCGCCTCCTGCAGCAGCAGCCCAAGATCGCCATGAAGTTCATCCAGGTCATGAGCACGCGCCTCTGGCAGGCGCAGCAGTGGCAGGCGGAGGTCGGCGCCTTCGACGCCCCCGGGCGCCTCGCGAACCTTCTCCTGCGCCTGGCGAACGACTTCGGCGCCCCGTCGGAACGCGGCACGGTCATAGACCTGAGCCTCACCCAGCAGGACCTGGCGAAGATGATCGGCGCCACGCGCGAGACGGTCAGCCACTGCCTCGCGCGGCTCCTGGAGTTCGGCGCGGTGCGCCGGCGGCGCTCGCCCATCACCGTCAACGTCGAGAAGCTGCAGGAGTTCCTGGACGAAGCGAGCCTGTAGGGCGGCAGCTCGAAGGGCCTCGGCCCTTCGCACTGCTCGACTCGCGTCTAGCAGTCGCTGGGCGCCAAGGCTCCGGGCTCGAGCAGGCTCCGCATCCAGGCCAACGACGCCTCGAAACCGGCAGGGCGCGTGTCGCGGTGCCGGGCCGTGGGGTAGTTGACGTATTTGACGGCGCTTCCCGCCTCGCATAGCAGTTCCACGAACCGTTCCTGCGTGGCGTCGCTGACGATCACGTCGCGCCCGCCCTGGATTACGAGCGCAGGCACGCCGTGGCCCGACAGGCCGGTGTTGTTCTCGGCGAGCGCTCGGAGGAAGCCTACGGCGGCGGACTCGTCTCCACGGAGGCGCAGGGCCGCCTCGAAGGCGTCCGTGAACATCGACGCACTGTCCGCCGGGTAGAGGAGCTGCGCGCGGTCCACGCAGACGTCGCCGGCCGTGGACTCGAGGTCGGCGAGCCAGCGCGCCGCCAGGATCTCGGCGGGGTTGACGTCCAGACCGTAGATGTTCATGTACGACAGCACCACGTAGGGTGCGTAGTAGGCGGCCTCGCTCAGGAGGGCTTGCACGTCGGTGGTGGCGGCGAAGCCCATCACGCCGACGAGCGGGATCTCG
The DNA here is from genome assembly GCA_964625655.1 of uncultured bacterium. Taxonomy (GTDB): domain Bacteria; phylum Deinococcota; class Deinococci; order Deinococcales; family Trueperaceae; genus JAAYYF01. The sequence goes on along the minus strand of CAZVCT010000010.1, from coordinate 33,522 downwards.
GGCGCGTACGTCTGGTGCTGGTCGGCGACGGCGAAGGCAGCGTGGCCGCCCTGGGAGTAGCCACCGAAGAACGCTGCCCCCACGAGCTCTTCAGTCCTGCCGGTCTGCTCGAAGAACTCGCGCGCGGCCCTGGCGGCGTCAAGCAGCACGTGCGCCTCGGAGGCGGCGTGGAAGTACGCCTGGGGGCCGTACGGCGAGTCGAAGCCCAGGTAGTCGGGGAAGATCGTAACGACCCCCCGACCCGCGTAGGCCGCCAGCAGCTCGCGGTAGTAGCCGAGCGGGGTGGGCAGGAGGTACTCGCGCGACGGCGCGCAGTTCGGCCCGACGCCCGTGGTGCCGGAGCCGTAGACGAACAGCGGGGAGGCGCCGCGCGGCGGCCGTACCGGCACGAAGAGCTGGGCGGTGGTCGGCACGAGCTCGCCGTCGTGGGCGGTGGTGGCTATGGTCAGCATCCACAGCTCGACGTCGTTCTCGATGATCGGCTGGCCGTACTGCGCGAACGCTCGTGCCGAGCGCGCCTGGACCTCCTGCGCGGTCCAGGTGTCGACGAGCTCGCTCGCGATCAGGCGGCCCGGGTACCACTGCTCTTCGGGCAGCGCCTGTATCTCGTCAGCATCTACTTGTGCGGTGGCAGCCGTGCCCAGGCCGATGAGGGCCACGGCCAGCAGGATCGTCTTGAAAGCAGGTATCCGGTTCAATCGAGCACCTCCAGGCAGTCCGAGGGCGGGTCCTCTCCATCCAGCAACCCCCGTATCCATACCAGGGTCTGGTCGAAGCCCACGTAGCGGGTCTCGTGCCTGGTGCGGAGGTAGTTCGCGTACCGGACGGGGGAGCCTTGCTGACACAGGCGGGCCACGAAGGCCGTCTGGTCCTGGATGGGAACGATGGGGTCGTCGACCCCCTGATGCACGTACACGGGGATGCCGTGGCCGCTGAGCGCAGTGTCGTTGGCCTCGAACGCCTCGTGCCAGGCGGGGAACTCCTGCTCCAGGCTCCCCGTCGTCAGGGCCGTCCAGAACTCGTCGGTGTAGATCGTCTGCGGCTCGACGGGGTAGGAGTTCTGGGCCTCGGCCACGCACTGCTCGCGGACGTCGCGCTCCAGGCGCTCCGCGTAAGCGGGGGCCAGCACCTGCGCGGCCGTCATGCCGGCGTCGGGGTAGGTGTTGACGTACGACCAGACCACCCACGGCGCGGTGTAGTGGAAGTTCCTGAACAGGACGTCCAGCTCACCGCTCGGGCCGAAGCCTACGACGCCGCCGACTTCGAGGTCGGGCGTGTAGGTGGCCGCGCGGTCGGCGGCCGCGAAGATCGCGTGGCCGCCCTGCGAGTAGCCTGCGAGGAAGTTCGTGCGGACCTCCAGGCCGAGGCCCAGCTCCGCCAGCGCCGCGTGGCTGGCGCGCAGGGCGTCGAGCAGTACGGCGGCTTCGGCGGTAGCGACGAAGTAGGGCTGCAGGTAGTCGGGGCCCAGCACGTAGAGGTAGTCGGGCAGGACGGTGGGCAGGCCCTGGCCGGCGTAGGCGAGCGCCGTGGCGCCGTAGGTCTCGGGTTCGCCCGTGCGCCGCAGCTCCTGAAGGGGCCCGCAGTAGGCCGTCAGGCCCGTGGAGCCGGGCGCGAAGAGCAGCAGCGCGTCGTAGGCAGGGGCGTCCGGCACGAAGAGCTGGGCGTTGCCTACGGCCGGACCTCCGTCGGGTCCCGTGGTGCTGAACGAGACGATGTAGAGGGCGACCCCGGTGCCGGGCGTAGGCGGCGCCTGTCCGTTGTTAGCGAACCTGCCCCCCTCCTGCGCGATCTGCTCGACGGAGAAGGCGCGGTACGACTCGACGGACAGCAGCCGTCCAGGCTCGTGCTCCGCCTCGGCCGGTTGGGGCTGGGCGCCGTCGTCCTGCTGGGCCAGCGCGGTCGAGCCGAACAGCTGCCCAAGGACGAGAGCGGTGACGAAGGCGAGCAGCAGGGCGAGGGTGGGGTTGGTGTTGGCTCTCATCGGTTCGGATCACCGCCAGTCAGGTACGTGGTGTCGGTCAGGTAGCGGACGGGCACCTCCCAGACGACCAGGCTGGGCGCCGAGCGGCCGAGGGTGTCGCTCCGTAGGTACTCCAGCATGGGCGCCATGGGCCCGCGCCCGCTGACGGAGAGGTCCAGCAGATCGACCCCCGCGTGCAGCCGCAGGCGATCGGCCAGGCCCCACTCGCTGGCCGCGCTGTAGCTCGTGCCCACCAGCACCACGTCCGCCCCGGCGTCGTCGAAGAGGCTGCCGGCGGGCCCGTTCGCTGCAGCCACCGTGCCTACCGTCAGCCGGTCGGGCGGCGGCGCCAGCGCGCTCTCGAACGGCCCGAGCGCCAGCAACCGGTTGAGGTCGCCTCGGAACTCGGTCGGCTCCTCGGCCACCATCTCGTAGCTCAGGCTGGCGGGCAGGGTGGGTACGAGTTCGTGCATCCTGCCGCTGATCAGCTGGGCGGTCAGGTCCGCGCCGTGGGGCGTCCAGTGGGTGTCGGTGCGCAGCCAGGCCGACTCGCTGGCCAGCACGCTGCGCAGGTCCGCCGTCGGCACGCCGGCCTCGCCGAGGCGCTCGAGCAGCGCCTCGTACCGCTCACCCGCGGCTCGCGGCAGGGGCGGGGCCAGGTGGGGAACCGACGCCGCCTTGGCGGGCACGGGCACCACGAGCAGCGCTGCGCCCCGCGCCTCTAGTTCAGCGCTCACGCGGGCGATCTCGGCGCTCCACGCCTCCAGCGCCGAGCGCCAGTCGGCTGGGCTCGCGTACTCCTCCGTCGTGAACAGCCAGCCACCCTCGCCGACGATGACGCCTGCCGGCCCCTGCCCGAACAGCGCCAGGTCGAGCGCGTTCCAGATGACGCTGGACGCAGGCAGGAGGCCGAGTTCGCTCCTGAACGCCTCCTCGTAGGCGCTTGTCCACGAGCCGTCGTGCAGCGCTCCGTCCGGCGACCTCAGGAGCGCCGGGTTCAGCAGCGACGTCACGAAGCCGAACGCGATGACCGCCACCAGCGCCACCGACAGCATGCCGTTCGCGCGCGGGGCGGCTTCCGTGGCGGGTGGGGCTTCGTGGGGCTCGGTCTTCATGACGTGGGCTCAGAACCTGAAGTAGAGGAACGGGCTGGCGGAATCGGCGATCGAGCGGGCGACGGACAGGACGAAGAGCAGGGTGAGGGCAGCATGGGCGGGCCACGCGCCCTTCAGGTTCGGCACGGCGGCCGGCGGCCAGAAAGAGATGAGCGTGCCGATCGCCAACGTGACGAGCGCGCGAGGCTGAAGCTGCCAGGCGAGCTCGTTGCTGATGGCCCAACCGTTGACGCCGACCATCCCCTTCAGGACCTCCCAGGTGGCCGGCAGGTCGGCCGCCCGGAACGGCACCCAACCTAGCAGGACCGCCAGGAAGGTGGCGGTGACGGCCAGAACCGCGGGGACCCGCCAGGAAGGCGCTCCGGTGGCGCGTTCCAGTGCGAGCAGCCCGCCGTGCCAGGCGCCCCAGATCACGAAGTTCCACGTCGGACCGTGCCAGAGGCCGCCCAGCAGCATGACCATGGCCAGGTTCACGTACGTCCTTCGCACGCCGCGCCGGTTGCCGCCGAGGGGGATGTAGAGGTAATCGCGCAACCAGGCCGACAGGCTCATGTGCCAGCGGCGCCAGAAGTCGGTGATGCTCGTAGACAGGTAGGGCCGGTCGAAGTTCTCCGGGAACCTGAACCCCAGCATCCTGCCGAGGCCGATGGCCATGTCGGAGTAGCCGGAGAAGTCGAAGAGCAGCTGCACCGCGAACGCCATCGTTCCCAGCCACGCCTCGGCCGCGGTGGGCGCGTGGAGCGCGAACGCCCCGTCGGCGATGGGAGCGATCGCGTCGGCCACCAGGACCTTCTTCACGAAGCCGAGCATGAAGCGCCTGGAGCCTTCCGCGAAGCCGGCGGCGCTCATGCGCGGAGCCGGCAGGGTGTCGACGATCGTCTTGAACCTGACGATCGGCCCCGCCACCAGCTGCGGGAAGAGGCTGATGTAGGCAGCGACCTGGTACCACGGCGTGTCGGCGCGCGCGTCCCCGCGGGCGATGTCCGCCAGGTAGCAGATCGCCTGGAAGACGTAGAAGGAGATCCCCACCGGCAGCACGACGCCGACGAGGGGGATCGGCGAGGCCCCCACCGTGGCGAGGACGGCGTTCAGGCTCGTGATGCCGAAGTCTGCGTACTTGAAGTAGGCGAGCACGGCCAGCTGCGCGGCCACACCGACGTAGAGGGCGGTGCGGGCGCGCCCTGGCGCCGACTCCTGCCAGCGGCCTATCTGCCTGCCCGCCACGATGGCCATGGCCGTGGACGCGGCGAATACGAGCGCGAAGTCGGGCCGCCACCACGCGTAGAAGGCGTAGGAGCCCACGAGGATCACGAGCGTCCGCCAGCGCGGCCTGGTAAGGGCGTAGACGACCAGGAACAGCGGCAGGAACAGGAACAGGAAGATCGTCGAAGTGAAGACCACCCGGCGGCTCCGGGCTTATTCGGTGGTGGCGGTCAGCAGCAGCAGCGTGATGCCGTCGTCTCCATCCAGCGCCACGACCGTGTACGCCTGGCTCCGTTCGAACACGTGGGCGTCCAGGGAAGCCAACGCCGCTTCGCCGTCCGAGACCTCGAGCGCCGTCTGCGCCGGACCGATCGACACGGCCCGCGCCTCGCCCGGCGCCACGCCCTCCACCACCAGCTCGCCGTCGGGGGTGAGGAGCGACAGCGAGGGGAGCGAGGAGAGGTTCATCAGCCCCAGCAGCCCCCGTGAGACGTCCATCAGCGCGGGATCGGCGACGACCACCGGGCCGCCGGGCAGCAGGGCGACGGTCAGGAACTGCTCCGCTTCGGCCTGGACCTCGAGGCTCTGGCCCTCGACCTGGACCGCGAACGCACCGGGTTCGATGCTCAGGTAGGGCGAGGCGACGAGGGGCTCGAGCGACACCTCGGAGCCGCCGACGGAGACGGTGGCCGACTGCTGCCCCGCGTTGAGGACCCGGACCCAGGCAACGTCCTGAGGCGTTTCTGGGCCGTAGAGGTCGCCCTGCGCGAACGACAGCGCGACGGAGAGGAGCACGACCGTCTGAACGGCCACGCGTAGCGCCTTGGCGGGCGCGCATCTGATGCCGGTAGTGGTCACGATGCGAGTTTAGCTGCTGGGGAGCCGGAACCTGGGACGTAAGTGCCCGGGCATCCTTCAGGAGCCGTTCAGGATTATCACCGGGCACGTGGAAGCATCGAGGATCCGTTCGACACGCGGCCCCAGGAACAGCCGCTCGGAGCCCGGCCGTACGTCCGTGCCCATGACGATCAGGTCGTAGCGCAGCTGCTCGGCGACCTCGAGGATGGCGGTCTCGGGGTCGCGCGCCACGCGCACCTCGGTGTCGGCGCGCACGTCCAGGGCCTCGGCCTGGCTCCTAAGCGACTGGACGATCTGGTAGGCGTTCGCCAGCTGCCGCTCCTGCGCCGCGCCGGTGGCGTCGAGGCGGTAGTTCGAGTTCTCCTGGATCACCACGTTCAGCAGGGACACCTGCGCGCCCGTGCCCTTGGCCAGGGTGAACGCCAGTTCGGCGGCGTTGCGGGCCTCGGAGCTGCCGTCCGAGGGCACGAGGATGCGCGAGGGCGGCCAGCGCCCTTCCGCGGGCCGGCCCTTCACCACCATCGTCGGGATGGGCGCCAGGCGCACGATCTCGTCGACCACCTGGTTGAAGACGTTGTTGGAGTTGCTGTTGCGCTCGGCGGCGCCCAGCAGGATGAGGTCGTAGTCCTTCTGCGCCTCGTCGAGGATGGCGTCGGCTGCGCCCTCGGCCTCCACGACCCGCCGCGTGATCTCCTCCTGCTGGAAGCCGGCCGCCAGTGTCGTCAGGTGGGCCTGGCCGTCCTGCTTGGAGCCGGGAGGCGACACGTTCATCAGCGTCAACGCGATGTTCTCGCCCAGCTTGTCGAGCAGGTAGGACTCGATGACGCGCGGCGCCGGCGCCTTGCCCGGCCGCGGCCCGCGGATGGGGAAGAGCACGCGGTGGATCTGCGCCACCATGCTCCCCTCGGCCATCTCCTCCTCCCGCAGGCGCTTGGTCTCCTCCTCGTCGGGCTTCACGCGCTTCAGCACGAAGCGCAGCGCGGTCGGGGCCATGATCGAGGTGACCATCGCCATCAGCACGATGATCGAGTACATGTCCTGCGACAGGATGCCGAGCTGCAGGCCGATGGTGGCGATGATGATCTCCATCGCCCCGCGAGCGTTCAGGCCGGCGCCGTAGGCGAGCGCCGTCCAGTGGTCGCGTTTGCCGATCAGGCGCGCGCCCAGGTAGGTGCCGGTGAACTTGCCGACCGACGCCACCAGGATCACGACGAGCGCGATCAGCAGCAGTTGCGGCTCCAGCAGGCTCTGGAGGTTCACCTTCAGGCCTGCAACGCCGAAGAAGATCGGGGTGAAGACCCCCATGGACATCGCTTCGATCTTCTCGTGCACCGTGTCGGGCAGGCGCCGCATCTGGCCGAACAGCACGCCCATCACGAAGGCGCCCAGCACGGCCTCGAGGTTGAGGGCCTGGGTGATGGCGCCCCACACGAGCGTGAGGAACACCACGAGGGTCAGGAGGCGGTTGGGGGTGTTGAGGCGGTCCTGGACGAGGTTCAGCAGGTTCCGCACGAGCCAGCGGCCCAGGGTGAACGACAGCACCATGAAGGCCAGCACGCTGCCGACGGTGGTCAGCACCGAGCCGGCCGTGATGGCGGCGCCGCTGGCGAGGCCCGCCACGATCGACAGCAGGATCCAGCCCGTGGTGTCGTCGCTCATGCCCGCTGCGAGGATCGTCTGGCCGATGTCGCGCCGCAGCAGGTTCAGGTCTATCAGTACCTTGGCGATGACGGGGATGGCGGAGATGGCCATGGACGTGGCCACGAATAGGGAGAAGACCAAACGCGCGTTCTCGTCGCCCAGGAGGCGGGCGGGCAGCATCTGACCCAGCAGGAAGCCGCTGGTGAACGTCACGACGATGCCGCCGAACGAGACGCCTATCGCGGTGCGCGCGTGCCGCCGGATGAGGCCCAGGTCCGTCTCCAGACCGGTGAGCAGTAGCAGGAAGACGGCGCCGATGAGGCTGACCACCTCGAGGAGGTAGCCCTGCAGGTCCGACTGCGGCACGATCCAGGCCCCGAGCACCGGCACCATGCTGGAGAGCAGCGAGGGGCCGAGCAGGATGCCGGCCAACAGCTCGCCGACGACGGAGGGCTGGTTCAGGCGTCGCGCGACCTCGCCCAGGGCGCGTGCGCCGAGGAGCAGGATGCTCACCTGCACCAGCAGATGCAGGACGTCTTGGTGAGGAGCGGCGGTGAACGGTTGCAGGGTCGTCTCCTTAGAGCGTTTCCCGGGGCGCTCGGACGGTAGACCGAGAACGGAGAAGCGGGTCGGTTCGGACCCGTGCGGCCATGACTACTTTCGGCGCGGAATGCAGCGTCGGGCCGTGGCGCCCTGCCGAGGCTGGACCGCGTCCGACAACGACTCTACCGGAAGACGCCGGCTCGGGGGCGGGCAACGGCGCGACCCCGCGGTGGCGCCAAGGCGCGTGGCCGCGGGCGCGGCGGGAAGTGCTAGCGTCGAAGCCATGGAAGTTAGCCGTCGATACCTCGTTAGAACTGACGTCGGCGACGTCGTGGTGAGCGTGAAGGCAGGCGCCTCCGGCCTCGACGACGACCTGATCGAGCTGGCGCACGCGCCGGAGGGCGCGGCGGACGAGTTCGACATGATCACGCCGCTGCGCGCCTTCGGAGCCAAGATGCTCGACCTCATAGAGGGTGCCGGCACCGACACGTTCGCCGGCAGCGCCACCATGCGCGAGATGCTCGTCAAGGAGAAGGCCACCCAGGAGCTGAACCGCATCGAGCGGTTCGCGAAGAGCGGGCGCGGCTAGCGGCTCTGGCGGCTGGCCGCGCCCCAGCGCTCAGTCGTCCTCTTCCTCGTCGTCCTCGTCCTCGTCCACGACCTCGCCCAGATCGCTCAGCAGCTCCTTGTAGAGCGTCAGGGAGAAGTCGCGGATGGCCGCGCGGGCGTCCTCGCCGTGCAGGTGCGAGGGGATGCGCCGTTCGGCTACCTCCAGCACGCTCGCCAGCAGGTCGTCGAACATCGGCCATGGGCCGCCGAAGTCGGCGTCGCCCGGGGCGTACGCCTGATCGTCGTCGGCGTACTCTTCGTCCTCGTCCTCGTCGTCTTCGGTCTCGGCGACGGGCTGCGCGGCCGCACGCGCGCTGCCGCTGGCAGCGGAGCGGGGACCCCGCCCGGAGCCGCGGCTCGAGCTGCCCTGCCGGCCTCCGCTACCGTTCCCACCGCTGCCGCTGCTTCCACTGTTGTCGCCGCGGCGCTCGAGGGCGGCCAGGGCCTCCTCGGCGGCGGCCCTCTCGGCGTCCTTCTTGGAGCCGCCCTGGCCGGTGCCGAGGACCTCGCCGTCCAAGGTCACGTCGGATAGGAACGAAGGTTCGTGTTCTGGCCCCGTCTTGACGGTGTTGAACTCGGGCCTCTCGAGCCCGAGCTTCTGCGCCCGTTCGATCAGGAGCCCTTTTGGATGCGCCATGCGCCCTCCTTGGGGTGCGTAATCGGCTTCTCGCGAACTTGGATCAGGTCCTTAGCGGGGCCGCCGAGCCGTTCGGCGGCGCCCGTTCGAGCAACTGCCGGGCGCCCGGCGCCGACCGCGTGCGCACCGGCCATGTGCGGCGGTAGGGTGCGCACGTGGTCTTCGCCGCGTGCCCGGCAGTTGCGGTTGTGAGGGTACCACGCTGTAACCATCGGGCCTGGTGCACGTAATCGTGCGCCGCATGTCGTAGCTGGGCGCCTCCACCGTGCGCCTCGGCGGCAGGGTGCGCTACCATCTAGCGCATGATCCGCCTGCTGCTGTGCGACGACCACGCCATGTTCCGGCAGGGCCTCAAGAGCATCCTCGAGACCGAGGACGACTTCCGAGTGATCGGCGAGGCGTCCACCGGTCGCGAGGCGGTGCGCTACGCGCTCGAGACCCGCCCGGACGTGGTCCTGATGGACATCCAGATGCCCGAGCTCGACGGCGTGGCCGCCACCAAGGCGATCCTCGCCGAGCAGCCCGACATCCGCGTCATCATCCTGACCATGTACCGCCAGGACCGCTACGTCTTCGAGGCGGTGAAGGTGGGCGCGCGCGGCTACATGCTCAAGGACGCGGGCGCCGCCGAGCTGATCGACTCGATAAGGCGCGTGGCGGGAGGCGAGACGCTGCTGAACGCCGAGATGGCCGCCTCGATCCTCGACGAGTTCCGCCAGCTGGGCGACCTGCCCAGCCACCCCGAGCACACCATCAGCGAGCTGACGGAGCGCGAGGAGGACATCCTGCGCCTGCTGGCCCAGGGCGCGTCGAACCAGTCGATAGCCACCTCGCTGGGCGTCAGCGAGAAGACCGTGCGCAACCGGCTGTCCGAGATCTTCTCGAAGCTGCGCCTCAACAACCGCACCCAGGCCGCCCTGTACGCCCTGCGCGAGGGGATCGCGACCCTGCAAGACGGCAACAAGTGAGCAGGGAACCGGGTGACGGCCGACGCGACGCAGTGCGGGCGGGGGAGGACGACGGCGCGCTGCGCGAACTGCTGGTGAGCATCGCCCAGACCCCGGCCCCCACCGGCGCCGAGCGGGCGCGCGGCGAGCTCGTCGCCGGCTACTGGCGTGACGCCGGTCTCGAGCCGCGCTTCGACGAGGTGGGAAACGTGATCGCCGAGCTGGCCGGGCAGGGACCGCGCGTGCTGGTGGCGTGCCACCTGGACAGCGTCTTCGGCCCCGACGTCGACGTGACGGTGAACCGAGATCAGGAGCGGTGGGTGGGCGCCGGCCTCGGCGACAACGCCGCCTCGCTGGCCGTGCTGACGCGCTGGGTGCAGGAAGCGGCGGAGGCCGGCGCGGGCGAGGCGCGGCCCCACCTGACGCTGGTGGCCACCGTCGGTGAAGAGGGCTTGGGCGACCTGCGCGGCGCGCGTCACGCGGTGGCGCAGCTGGGGGAAGCTCACGACCTGTTCGTGGCCCTGGACGGCTACCTGGGTTCCATCACCGACCAGGCGGTCGGCTCGCGGCGCTTCGAGGCGCGCTTCAAGGCCGCCGGCGGGCACTCGTGGGGCGACTACCCCTCGCCCAGCGCCACGCACGCGGCCGGAGCGGCCATCGCGCGCCTGGCGGCGCTGCACGTACCCCGCACGCCCCGCTCGAGCCTGAACGTGGGGCAGGTGTGGGGCGGCACGAGCATCAACGCGATCGCCGAGAGCGCGGGCTTCAACTTAGACCTGCGCAGCGTCGACGCGGGCGCCCTGGCGCGCCTGGAGGAGACGGCCCTGGACGCGATAGCTGCCGCGGCGTCGGAACACGAGGCAGCCCTCGAGATGGTCATGGTCGGCGACCGCCCGACGGGCAGCGTAGACAACCGCAGCCTGGTGAAGGCCGCGCGCGAGGCGTACGAGGCGGCGGGCGTCAAGGCGGCGACGGGGCCAGGCAGCACCGACGCCAACGCAGCCGTGGCGGCGGGCCTCCCCTCCCTGTCGTTCGGCGTCTACCGCGGCGGCAACGCCCACCGGCTCGACGAGTGGGTCGACCCTGCCACCCTGGCGGTGGGTCTGCGGGCGTGGCGCGAACTGCTGGCGCGCCTGGCGCGCCTCAGTCGGCCGTACCGCGGCGGCTGACGCGCGCGGCCAGCGCCAGCCGGTCGACCTCCTCGTTCTCCGTCTGGCCCGCATGGCCGCGGGTCCACGCCCACGTGATCTCGTGGCGCTTCTCCAGCTCCAGTAGCGCCTCCCACAGGTCGCGGTTCTTCACGGGCGCCTTGGAGGCCGTCTTCCAGCCGTTGCGCTGCCACTTCTGCAGCCAGCCGTCGGTGAACGCCTTCTTCAGGTACTGGCTGTCGGTCACCAGCCGCACCTGGCACGGCTCGCGCAGCGCCTCGAGCGCGCGCACGGCGGCGGTCAGCTCCATGCGGTTGTTGGTCGTGTTCGGCTCGTAGCCGGAGGCGGTGGCGGTGTGCTCGCCGTAGCGGAGCAGGTAGGCCCAGCCGCCGTGGCCCGTGGAGGTGTCGCACGAGCCGTCGGTCCAGATGCTGACGCTCTTGGGCGTGGGAAGGGCGGCTGTGTCCGTTGGGGCGGCTTCCGGCATGCGGGGCATCGTAACGCGAGCCGCGTGCGGTCAGCCCGCGCCCGGCAGCCGGTCGGCCGGCGGCGTGTCGGTAGTGCGCTCCAGCACGACCACCGCCGCCGCCTGGTCGCGGGCGTGGGTGAGGGAGAGGTGCGCGCGCAGCCCCTGGTCCTCCATCGCCTTCGCGAGCTCGGGGGCGAAGCGCAGCACGGGCTTCGGCCCCTCCTTCTCGACCCAGACGTCCTTCCAGCCGAACGTCGTGGGCCAGACCTTCTGGAACGCCTCCTTGGCGGCGAAGCGCGCCGCCAGGCCCGGCACGAGGTCGATGCGCGAGCGCAGCACGGCCACCTCGTCGGGGTGGAACACGCGCTTCACGAACCGGTGCGGGTGCGCCTGCATGGCGCGGCGGATGCGCCCCAGCTCCACGAGGTCGAGGCCGATGGCGACGATCAAGGCGAGCCCTCCGGGGTGTGCTCGGTGACGCCGTCGGCGCCGGCCACGAACGCCAGGTCAGCCAGGTCGAGGAACAGGCCGTGCTCTACGACGCCCGGCAGCTCGGCCAGCGCCAGCGCCAGCGGGGGCGCCTCGAAGCCGGGCTCGAAGCGGCAGTCGTAGACGACGTTGCCGTTGTCGGTGACGAACGGTTCGCCGCCCGCCAGGCGCAGCGTGGCGCCCAAGCTCATCTCCGCCAGCAGCTGGCCCGTGCGCTCATGGCCGAAGCGCACGACCTCGACCGGCACGGGCGCCTTCTCGCCGAGTTGCGTGACCAGCTTGCTGTCGTCGCCGATCAGCACGAAGCGGCTGGCGGCGAAGGCGACGATCTTCTCGCGCGTCAGCGCGCCGCCGAGCCCCTTGATGGCGTCGAGGCCCGGCGCCAGTTCGTCCATGCCGTCGATGGCGATGTCGAGGCCCGCGCGGGGCAGCTGCACGAGCGGGATGCCCAGCTCGGTGGCCTGACGCTCCGTCTCCTTCGAGGTCGGCACGGCCCGGACGTCGGTAAGCTCGCCGCGCTTCAGCTTCTCGCCCAGCCCGGCCACCAGCCAGCGCGCGGTGCTGCCGGTGCCCAGGCCCACCACCATCCCGCTCTC
>CAZVCT010000010.1:0-21207 GCA_964625655.1 uncultured bacterium | reverse complement strand
CACCACCATCCCGCTCTCTATGAGCGCTAGGGCGCGCAGCGCCGCCTCGCGCTTGGAGCGCTCGGCGCCGGCGGGCGCGCCGGCTGAAGGCGCGGCTCCACGTTCGGCTGCTTCACGTTCGGGTGCGTCACGGTCGTCGCTCACGAGCCGAGCATAACGGTAGGCGCACGTGCGGGCCAGGCCCGGTTATCCTTTGGTGCGTGTCGACCGAACCCCCCCAGCAGCCTCGCAACCAGCTCCGCGACAGCGCAGCGGTGGCCCTGCCGCCGCTCGTGCTGGCCAGCGCGTCGCCGCGGCGCTCCGAGCTGCTGCGTTCGCTGGGCCTGGCGTTCGAGACGCTCCCTGCCGACGTGGACGAGGCCCCGCGCCCAGGCGAAGCGCCTTATGAGCTGGCCGGCCGCCTGGCGCGCGCCAAGGCGAGCGCCGTGGCCGAGCAGCGCCCGGACGCCTTCGTGGTGGCGGCCGACACCGTCGTGACGCTGGACGGCCTCACGCTCAACAAGCCCGAAGACGACGCCGAGAACCGCCGCTTCCTGCAGCTCCTGCAGGGGCGGCAGCACGAGGTCTTCACCGGACACGCCTTCGCTTACCGGGGCCAGCTGGAAGCCGCGGTCGTCCGCACGGCCGTCACGTTCCGGCCGCTGGACGCCATGGAGATCGAACGCTACGTCGCCACCGGCGAGGGGCGCGACAAGGCCGGCGGTTACGCCGTGCAGGGGCGCGGCGCGGCCCTCGTGTCGCGCATCGAAGGCTGCTACTCGAACGTGGTCGGCCTGAGCCTGCCCACGGTGGTGCTGGCGGCCCGTCACCTGGGGGTGACGCTTGTCTAGCATGCTGCGCGCCTGGTACGTCTTCGTGGGCCTGGGCCTGGCCACCTTCCTCGTCACGGCGTTCGTGGGCCGCGTTCCCGCTGACCTGAGCGCCGCCGTGGCGCTGCCGCACGAGCTGCTGCACCGGGCGGGCGTGAACCTGCGCCTGACGCTGGAAAGCGCCGTCGACAGGCGCGACCTGCGCGCCGAGGTCGCGCGCCTCCAGGAAGAGCTGGCGGTGACGGAGCAGCGCCGGCGCCAGCTGGAGCTCGAGGTCGAGCGGCTCGAGCTGGCGGGCAGCGTGCGGGGCGCCCAGTCGCCCGCCGTGGTGGCCACCGCCCCGGTCGTCGGCGGCGACACGGGGCCCGAGGTAGCGCGGATACGTGTGGGCTTGGGCGCCAACGCGGGCCTGCAGCGCAACATGCCCGTCACCGTCCCAGGCGGGCTGGTCGGCATCGTCACGGAGGTCGCCGCCCGCAGCGCCATTGTGCGCACGATCCTCGACCCCCAGTCGCGCGTCGGCGTCACCGTCAGGGGGAAGGGCGGCCAGGGCGTGGCGGTCGGGGAGACCGGCGGCCTGGTACGCGTCACCCGCTTCATCCTGGAGGACCCCGTGGAGGTGGGCGACGTCGTCGAGACCTCCAGCTACGGCGGGCTCTTCCCGGCGGGGGTGCTGCTGGGCGTGGTGGCGGAGGTGCTGCCGCCGGACCCGAACGACCTCAGGCATAGCTTCCTGCTCCGTCCTGGTGTCGACCTTGCGACCCTTCAGGACGTAGTGCTTCTCGCGCCACAGTAGGTCGGCCTGCCGTTCGGGCATGCGTTCTGGTCCCCGCGGACGTGATGGGGGTTGGGGCGTTCGTTCTGCGTACCTTGGGCGGCTGGGCGCAAACGGTACGCAGAACGAACGCTCCAACCCCCTGCCGCTAGGGCAGCATGCCGAGTCAGGGCTCGTGACAGAGCTCGGCTACACGAAGAGATTCGGATGAACCATATCGGTTCGTAATGAATGATTTGCATGTGATGGCATGCGACGCATGTATCATTGCTGCGAGGTGAAGCATGGGTAGAGACGACAGCAAGACTTCTTACGGGCCCGGAGGGCGGGGGTTCTACGGGGCCGTCACCGTCGGCGAGCGGGGGCAGATCGTGATACCGGCGCAGGCGCGGCGTGATCTGGGGATCGAGGCTGGGGAGAAGCTCCTCGTGCTCGGGGATCCCCAGCAGGGGCTGGCGCTCGCCAAGCTCGAGATGCTGATGAAGAACCTGCAAGGCTCGGCTTCGCTCCTCCAGCAGGTTCAAGGGCAGGTGGCGCCCCAGCCGGAAGGCTCGACCGAGCCGCCGGACGCGGGGGACGCCGATGAGTGACGCGCTCGTCTGCGAGGGCGTCGTCAAGCGTTACGGCGAGATGGTCGCCGTCGATGGCGTCTCCCTGCGCGTTAAGCGCGGCGAGGTCTTCGGGCTCATCGGGCCCAACGGGGCGGGGAAGACGAGCCTGGTCGAGTGCCTTGCCGGCCTGCGCCCACGCGACGGCGGCAGCGTCGAACTGCTCGGGCTCGACCCCGAGGTGCGCACCAAGGAGGTGCGGCAGCGGACCTGCATCCAGCTGCAGACCTCGGCGCTGCCCTCCCGCATCAAGGTCCGGGAAGCCGTCGAGCTGTTCGCGTCGTTCTACGGGCGCCGGGCCGACACCGGCCTGCTGCTCGAGCGCCTGGGCCTGGCGGACAAGGCGGACAGTTACGTCGAGAAGCTGTCGGGAGGCCAGCGCCAGCGCGTGTTCATCGCGCTCGCGCTCGTGAACGAGCCGGAGCTCGTCTTCCTGGACGAGCTGACGACCGGCCTCGACCCCCGCGCCCGCATGGCCATCTGGGACGTGATCGAAGAGATCCGCGACCAGGGCACCACCGTGATCCTGACCACGCACTTCATGGAAGAGGCCGAGAAGCTCTGCGACCGCGTCGGCATCATCGACCAGGGCCGCATCGTGGCGCTGGACACCGTGCCCGCCCTGATCGGGACGCTCGGCGCGCCCAGCAGGCTCACCTTCCGCGTCGATGGCCAAGTGCCGCTCGCCGACATCCGCGGCGTCGCCGGCGTCTCGCGCGTGGGAACGCAGGGGAGCCGCATCACCGTCGACGGCACGGGCGAGCGCTACCAGCAGGAGGTGCTCAGGCTGCTGGCCGAAGGCATCCTGGGCTTCGGAGCGAACCCGGCAGGCGGCCTGGCCGGCGTCCTGCTGATGTCCGCCCTGGGCGTCCTGGCGTTCCTGACCCTGGGCTACGCCCTGACCGCGCTGGTCCCGACCCTGGGCGTGGCCCAACTCGTAGGCAACGTCCTGGTCTACCCCCTGATAATCCTCTCGGGCGCAACGGTCCCCCTGGCCCTGCTACCGGAAGCCGTCCAGTCGATAGCAGCGCTGTCCCCTCTCACCCAACTGGTCCAGGGCCTGCAGGCCTGGTGGCAAGCGACACCCGCCTGGACACCAACACTGACGATGCTGGCCGTGATCGCGCTGGCGGGCTTAATAGCAGGTCGCTTCTTCCGCTGGGAATGAACAGCATGCGCCCTGCCGTCCTCAGAGGCAGATGGCGGCGGCGAGCAGAGATGCGGCAAGACGTGCTGCGACAAGGAGAATGGCGCCACCCGAGAAGTTGCGCCATAACCTGACCCCTCGAGACGAACCTGAGCTTGACCAGTTCGCTTCGCCGCCGAGTGCTGAGCCAACCGTTGGCGCGACCCCTGCCTCGAACAGCTACGAACGAGCGAGGAGGTTGGGGCACCCTTTCCGCGTACCGTTTGCGGCCAGCCGCCTCAGGTACGCAGAACGAACGCCCCAACCTCCCACACGGAAATACGACCCGGGACGAGGCCCTAACGTCTCACTTCACGACGAAGCTGACGAGCCTCCCAAGCACCACGATCTCGCGCGCGATCTCCTTCCCCTCGAGGTGCCGCGCCACGTTCGGCTCCGTCCGCGCCAGTTCCAGGATCGCCCCCTCGTCCGCCCCGGTGGGCGCCTCGATCTTGCCGCGCACCTTCCCGTTCACCTGCACCGCCATGCTGACGGTGGCCGCCACGAGCGCGGCGGGGTCGTGCTCGGGCCAGCTCTGGAGGTGCACGGAGCCCTCTTCGCCCAGTCGGCGCCACAGCTCTTCGGTGATGTGCGGCGCGATGGGGGCGAGGAGCAGGAGGAGCGTGCGCACGCCTTCGCGCCAGGTGTCCGTTCCGGCGAGGCCGGCCGCGCGCGCCTTGGTGAGCGCGTTCTGGAGCGTCATGAGCTCTGCGATGGCGGTGTTGAAGCGGAACGCCTCGAGGTCTTCGGTGACCTCCTTGATGCCGTGGTGGACGGCGCGCCGCACGTCGTCTTCGGTCGTGTCGCCGTTGCCGGACGCGCTCGTCGAGCGCGCGGGCGCGTCCCCATCCACCACGAGGCTCCAGACGCGGTTGAGGAAACGCGCCTGGCCGTCGATGCCGGTGAAGCTCCAGGGCGCGCCCTGGTCCCAGGGACCCAGGAACATGAGGTAGGCGCGCACGGTGTCGGCGCCGTAGGTGGCCACGAGCTCGTCGGGGTTGACGACGTTGCCCCGCGACTTGGACATCTTCTCGTTGTCGGCGCCCAGGATCATGCCCTGGTTCCTGAGGCTCTTGAACGGCTCGTTCACCTTCACGTAGCCGAGGTCGCGCAGCACCTTGGTGAAGAAGCGCGCGTAGAGCAGGTGGAGGGTGGCGTGCTCGATGCCGCCCGTGTACATGTCGACGGGCGTCCACTGCGCGGCGAGCTCGGGGTCGATGGGCTGCGAGTCGTCGTTGGGGCTGAGGTAGCGGAACCAGTACCAGGACGAGTCCATGAAGGTGTCCATGGTGTCGGTCTCGCGCTTGGCCGGCCCGTCGCAGCGGGGGCAGGTGGCCTCGAGGAAGCCCGCGTGCGTCTTGAGCGGCGACTCGCCGGTCGGCATGAACGCCACGTCCTCGGGCAGCACCACGGGGAGGTTCTCGACCTTCTCGGGCACGATGCCGCACTCGTCGCAGTAGAGGACGGGGATGGGCGTGCCCCAGTAGCGCTGGCGGCTGATGAGCCAGTCGCGCAAGCGGTGCGTGACCTGTTCCTGGCCCGCCTCGATGCTCTCGAGGTACTCGATGGCGGCCTCGATGGCGGGGCTTGCGCGCCCCTTCTCGCCGTTGTGCACGATGCCGTCGAGCGGGCCGGAGTTGATGAGCGTGCCCGGGCCGGCCCAGGCCTCCTCGAGGCGGCCCGGGTCGAGGTCGGCCTCGCTGGCGCCGTCGGGGAGCACCACGGGCACGATGTCGAGGCCGAACTCGTGCGCGAACTCGAAGTCGCGCTGGTCGCCGTACGGCACGGCCATGATGGCGCCCGTGCCGTAGCCCATCAGCACGTAGTCGGCGATCCAGATGGGGATGCGCGCCTGGTTGACGGGGTTGACGGCGTAGGCGCCGATGAAGACGCCCGTCTTCTCCTTGGACTCCGCCATGCGGTCGACCTCGGTGAGGTGCGAGGTGCGCTCGACGTACGCTTCGACCGCTTCCCTGTGGTCGTCGCCGGTCAGCTTCGCCACGAGCGGGTGCTCGGGCGCCAGCACCATGAAGGTGGCGCCCCAGAGGGTGTCGGGGCGGGTGGTGAAGACCCTGATGTCGTCGCCCTGCTCGCTCTTGAACACGACCTCGGCGCCTTCCGAGCGGCCGATCCAGTTCGTCTGCATCGTCTTGACGCGCTCGGGCCAGTCGAGGCCCGAGTAGTCGAGCAGCTCGTCGATGTAGTCGGTGATCTTGAGGTGCCACTGCGGCATGAGCCGGCGCTCGATGAGGGCGCCCGAGCGCTCGCCGCGGCCGTCGATGACCTGCTCGTTGGCGAGCACGGTCTGGTCGACGGGGTCCCAGTTGACGACCGACTCCTTGCGGTAGGCGATGCCCTTCTCCATCATCTCGACGAAGAAGCGCTGGTTCCACTTGTAGTAGTCGGGCTCGCAGGTGATGACCTGCTTCGACCAGTCGAACATGGCGCCCATCTGCTCGAACTGTTCCTTCATGCGCCCGATCCGCTCGAAGGTGAGGCGCGCGGGGTGCACGTTGGTGTCGCCGGCGCGCGCCGCCTTGATGGCGGCGTTCTCGGCGGGCAGGCCGAAGGCGTCGAAGCCCATGGGGAAGAGCACGTTGTAGCCGCGCATGCGGGTGAAGCGCGCGGCGGCGTCGGCGGGCACCTCGGCGTACCAGTGGCCGATGTGAAGGTCGCCGGACGGGTAGGGGTACATGGTGAGGAAGTAGTACTTGGGCTTGGAAGCGTCGCCGAGGTCTACCTCGTAGAGCCCCTCCTCGCGCCACCGCTGCTGCCACTTCTTCTCGATGTCGCCTGGGACGTAGCGCTCCTGGCGACCGCTGGTGGCGGGATCTCTGATGGTATCGGTCATCGTTTCTCCAGTATACGGCTGGGCCCTACGCCCTCGAGCGGTGCTCCTGTCCGCCCCCGAGCGGGTTCCATGGGCGTCCCACAAAGGGAAACCCCGACCTGAGGTCGGGGCCGGCGAGCGGGTTGACGGCTACTGCTTCAGCTCGGCGGCCCTGCTAGCGACCCGCGTAGCCGTAGGCAGACGGCGCGGCCTGCCGGCACACGGCCACCCTGGCGAGCGGCATCGACGGGCGCGTGCTGAGGCGCAGGGCAGAACATGCGCGCATGGTAGGCGGCCGCGCGGCGGCTGTCAACGGCAGCGGCTGACCGTGAGGCCGGCCGGTCGGGCTCGCTGGGGACCCGTACACGCGGCGCCGGGCCCGGTGGCCGCTGTTACACTTGGGCCGTAGTGGAGGCGCGCCGTGCCTGCCGGCACGCGGCCTCAACGAGCGCGCTGGGGTCGCCGCGCGAGCGCGGGCCAGCACCCCAGCCCTTCGAGCGTTGGAGGAAGCAATGGATTTCGACCTCATCGTCGTCGGCTCCGGCCCTGGCGGCTACCACGCGGCCATCCGTGCCGCCCAGCTCGGGCTGAAGGTCGCCTGCGTCGAGAAGGGCGCGGTCGGCGGCGTGTGCCTCAACGTCGGCTGCATCCCCACCAAGGCCCTGCTGCACGTCGGGTCCGAACTTCGTGGCGCCAAGGAGGCGAAGGAGTTCGGCCTCGACTTCGGCGAGCCGAAGGTGAACCTCGGTGGCATCGAGGAGTGGAAGCAGAAGGTCGTCTCGAAGCAGACCAACGGCGTCCAGATGCTCTTCAAGGGCAACAAGGTCACCCTCATCGAGGGGGAGGCGCGCTTCACGGGCCCCAACGAGATCGAGGTGGCCGGCGAGAAGCGCACCGCCAAGTCGTTCGTGATCGCCACCGGCTCGCGCCCCGCCACCATCCCCGGCTTCGAGCTCGAGGAGGGCCGCATCATCGACTCGACGGGTGCCCTCACCATCGGTGACAAGGTTCCCAAGCGCTTCGTGGTGATCGGCGCCGGGGCCATCGGCCTCGAGTTCGCCGACGTCTACTCGTCCCTCGGATCCGAGGTGACGGTCGTCGAGCTGATGGACCAGATCGCCGCCGCCGCCGACGCCGACGCCGCCAAGGAGCTGCGCAAGGCGCTCGAGAAGCGCGGCATCCGCATCCTCACGGGCACCAAGGTGCTGGGCCAGAAGAAGGGCAAGAAGGGTACCGAGGTGGAGGTCGAGGGCAAGGACGGCAAGGAGACCATCGTCGCCGACCGCGTCCTGGTGGCCGTCGGCCGCCGGCCCAACGGCACGAACCTGGGCCTGGAAGCGGCTGGGGTCGAGGTCGACGACAAGGGCTTCGTGAAGGTCGTCAACGACCACATGCAGACGAACGTGCCGCACATCTACGCCATCGGCGACGTGGCGCGCGCACCTCTGCTGGCCCACAAGGCCATGAAGGAGGGCATCGCCGCCGCCGAGCACGCCGCCGGCAAGCCCACCGCCTACGACACCATCGTCCCGTCGGTCATCTACACGAGCCCCGAGCTGGCGCAGGTGGGCATGACCGAGCAGGAGGCGAAGGACGCGGGCTTCGAACTCCGCATCGGCAAGTTCCCGCTCGTCGCCTCGGGGCGCGCCTCGACGCTGGGCGTGGATGGCGGCATGATCAAGCTGATCGGCGACGCCAAGACCGACCTGCTGCTGGGCTTCCACATGGTGGGCCCCAACGCGGGCGACATCGTCTCCGAGGCCGCTCTGGCCATCGAGATGGGCGCCACCCTCGAGGACATCGCCCTCACGCAGCACCCGCACCCCACCATCTCGGAAGGGGTGATGGAGGCCGCCGAGCACGCGCACGGCCGCGCCATCCACATCGCCAACCGGCGCCGCTGAAAGCGGTTCTCGGAGTCCTTGTCCGAAGGACGAGGACGTGCGAGCGGAGCGAGTAAGAACCGCGACGTCACGGAAGCGGACAACGGCTCCGAAACCGGCTCGAGAACCCCTGACGAACGGCCCGGACCGCGCATCAAGCGCTGGTCCGGGCCGTTCCCTTGACAGGGTCGAACCTGGCTCAGGTCGTGTAGTCGGCGTTGATCCGCACGTACTCGGCCGACAGGTCGCAGCCCCACGCTTCGCCGTTGGCGTCCCCCACGCCGAGGTCGACCTCGATCAGCACGTCGGCGGCCTTCAGCGCCCCCGACACCTCCGCCTCGACGAACGGCTGCGGCTGGCCCTTGTAGAGCTCGAACCCCTGCATGGCCACGCGCACGACGCGCGGGTCGACGTCGGTGCCCGCGCGGCCGGCGGCTGCCAGGATGCGGCCCCAGTTCGGGTCGGAGCCGTGCACGGCCGCCTTCACGAGGCTGCTGCCCGCCACCGTGAGCGCGGTGGCGCGCGCCGCGGTTCCGTCGCGCGCCCCCGTCACCCGCACGGTGATCAGCTTGGTGGCGCCCTCGCCGTCGCGGGCGATCTTCTTCGCCAGCTCTACGCACACCTCGGTGAGCGCTCGCTCGAGCTCGGCCACGTCGCACGGTGTGCGGCCCGACGAGAAGACGAGCGCCATGTCGTTCGTGCTGGTGTCGCCGTCGACGGTCAGCTGGTTGAAGGAGCGCGTCACCACGCGCGGCCACAGCTCGCGCAGCGTTGCCTGGTCGACCTGCGCGTCCGTCATGACGAAGGCCAGCATGGTGGCCATGTTCGGGTGGATCATCCCCGAGCCCTTGGTGACGCCCACCACGCGGGCGCCGCCCGGCAGCTCGGCCTCGGCCAGCTTGGCCACGAGGTCGGTGGTCAGGATGGCGCGCGAGAACGCCTCGGCGCTGCCCTCCAGCGCCGCGTGCACCTGCGGCAGGCCCGCCACTATCTTCTCCATCGGCATGGGCCGGCCGATGATGCCCGTGCTGGCGGTCAGCACGTCTTCGGGAGCCACGCCGAACGCCTCGGCGGCCGCACGCGCGTAGGCGTCGTTGTCGCGCGCGCCGCCTTCGCCGTTCGCGCAGTTGGCGTTGCCCGAGTTGACGACCATCGCCCGCACGGGCGCGCCCGCCTGGAAGACCGCGCGGTTGCGCGTCACGCAGGGCGCCTGCACCACGTTCGTCGTGCCCGTGAACGCCCACGCCGCCGGCTCTTCGGCGTACAGGAGCGCCAGGTCGGGACGGCCCGAGCGCTTGAGGCCAGCGGTGATGCCGGCGGCGCGGAAGCCCAGCGGCAGCCTCATGGCCACACCCCGGCCTGCGTCAGGCCCGCGGTCTCGGGGAAGCCGAACGCCACGTTGAACGCCTGCACGGCCTGACCTGCCGCGCCTTTGCCGAGGTTGTCGATGGCGCAGAAGACGAGCGCGTGGCCGGTGCGCGCGTCGAAACGTGCGCTCAAGACCGCGCGGTCGCTGCCGGCCACGGCCTTCGTCTGGGGCAGGTCTGGCTGCACCAGGACGAGCGGGTCGCCGGCGTAGTAGTCGGCCACGAGCTCGAGGAGGCGAGGGCCGTCCATCCCGGTGTCGTCCGCCACGCGTGTCGACAACGTGGCCAGGATGCCGCGGCTCATGGGAACCAGGTGGGGCGTGAAGCTGACGGGCATGGGCTCGAAGCCGCCATTGCTGCTGAGCCGCTTGCCGTTGCCGGCGCGCGCGGCGGCGGCGGCGCGCCCGCCCGTCGCCTCGATCTCTGCCGTGTGCCGGTGGGTGCCCGACGGCTTGTACGCCTTGGCGTTCTCGTTCACCTCGGCGAAGGTGAACGTCTCGCCGGGGCTTCGCCCGGCACCGGACACGCCGGTCAGCACGTTGACGACCACGCTGGGACCTGCCAGGCCGGCCGCCGCCAGGGGCGCCAGCGCGAGCGAGGCGGCGGTGGCATTGCAGCCGGGACTGGCCACGAGCTGCGCGCCGGGCAGCTCGTGCCGGTGCAGCTCGACCAGGCCGTAGCGCGCCTCGTCGAACAGCTCGGGGTGCGGATGCTGGGCGCCGTACCACTCCGCGTAGGAACCGGGGTCCAAGCGGAAGTCGGCCGACAGGTCCACGACCCGCTTGCCCGCCCCGCGCGCCTGCGCCACCAGCGGCGCCGTGGCGCCGTGCGGGGTGGCGAAGAAGACGACGTCCGCTGCCGCGATGACGTCGTCGGTATCCATGAACGCCTCGGCCCTGGCCGGCCCCGCCAGCTGGGGCCACGCGGCGCCCACCTCCTTGCCGAGGTACTGCCTGGAGCCTAGGGCGAGGCGCGCGACCTCCGGGTGGCGCGTCAGGCGCTCGATCAGGCCGGCGCCACCGTAGCCGCTGGCGCCGAGTATGCCGGCGACCAGGCCGCTCACCCTTGCTCCTTGCCACCCAGCAGCTGGAACAGGATCGCCTTGTGGGCGTGCAGGCGGTTCTCGGCCTGGTCGAACACGACGCTGCGCTCGTGGTAGACGGCTTCTTCGGTGCACTCCTCGCCGTAGTGGGCGGGCAGGTCGTGCATGAAGACGCCGCGCGGGCTCAGGTCGTCCAGCCACTCGGCGGTGATGGTGTAGCCGGCGAAGGCCTGGCGCCGCTGCTCGGCGTCCTCCTCCTGGCCCATCGACACCCAGACGTCCGTGTAGAGCGCGTCGGCGCCCTGCGCGGCCGCGCGCGGGTCGTGAACGATGTCGACGTGGGCGCCCTTCGCGCGGGCCGCGTCCAGCAGGCGCGGCTCGGGTTCGAAGCCC
Organism: uncultured bacterium; assembly: GCA_964625655.1. GTDB lineage: Bacteria > Deinococcota > Deinococci > Deinococcales > Trueperaceae > JAAYYF01. The sequence continues at coordinate 10,314 of CAZVCT010000010.1, read as the reverse complement.
TGGGGACAGGCCACGGTCAGCTCGACGCCTGTCAGGGCCGCCGCCGCGACGTGCGAGTTGCATACGTTGTTGCCGTCCCCGACGTACACGAGCTTGAGGCCGTCGAGCGAGCCGAAGCGTTCCGTGAGCGTGACGTAGTCGGCCACCACCTGGGTGGGGTGCAGCAGGTCGGAGAGGCCGTTGATGACGGGCACGGTGGCGTGCGTCGCCAGCTCGCGCAGGGTGCCGTGCGCGTTGGTGCGCGCCATGACCCCGTCCACCCAGCGCGAGAGGTTGAAGGCCACGTCGCGCACGGTCTCGCGTACGCCCAGCCCGATGGAGCTCTGGTCGAGCAGGACGGCGTGGCCGCCCAGCTGGTACATGGCGATGTCGAAGGTGGTGCGGGTGCGAAGCGACGGCTTCTCGAAGATCATCGCGAGGGTCTGGTGCTGCAGGTAGGCGGGACGCGTGCCGCGCTGCCAGTTCCGCTTGAGCGTCACGGCGCTGTCGATGATGCCGGCGAACTCCTCGGTACTGAGGTCGGCTAGAGACAGCAGGTCGCGGCCGGCGAGGCCTTCTATACGCAACGGGTCCATCGTGCTCCTATCGCCGCGAGGAAGCGGCCGATGTGCCGCTGGGCGCGGCATTCAAGACGAGCGTCGCCCACCGGAAGGCGAGCGACGGACGCGGAACACTTTAACATCTACTGCATTACTATGCACGGTGACGCATAGCGAGCCGGTCGAGGTGCGAGGCAGGATGCGGCGCGGTCCGCGAGCGCCAGTGCGCGCCAAGTCAGGCGGGGCTTACGCCCAGCAGCCCGAAGTACCAGCCGATCATCGCGTCGCCGAAGAAGAGGGCCAGCAGCGCGCCCAGCAGCAGGTAGGGGCCGAACGGGATGAGCCGGCCGCCGCCCGCGATGCGCTGCACCACCCCGAAGACGGCGCCCACCGTCACGGCCAGGAACAGGCCGACGAGGAACTTCTCCCACCCCAGGAAGGCGCCTAAAGCCGCGGCCAGCTTCACGTCCCCGAAGCCCATCGCCACCGGCTCCTGCTCCTCTTCGCCCAGCTCCTCCTCGGGGTCGGCCTCGCCGGGCCTCACCAGGTCGTGAAGCCACCAGTAGAGTGCGCCGATCAGCGCCCACGCGCCTGCCGCCAGCACGCTGCCCGTGACCCCTTCGACGGTGCCGACGGTGAACGTCGTGGTGGTCAGCAGCAGCGCCACCAGCCAGAGGCCGTAGACGAGCGGTTCGGGAAGGCGCAGGACGCGCCGCGACAGCAGGTTCAGGAGCAGCCCCGCCGCGCCCGCCCCCAGCCCCCACCAGACGCCGCCCAGCGCGCCGGCCACGGCGGCGATGTTCGCCTGGTCGAGGCTGAAGGGGAAGAGCCGCTCCTTCGTGTCGGCGAAGCGCCGCAGCACCAGGGCGCCCACGCGGTTGATCAGCACGAGCACGCCCGCGCCGGCGAGTGCCCCCACGAGCGCTTCCATGGGCGTCGGCAGGCCCGGCGCGCCGCTCGTCAGGAACGAGCCAGCCAGAGCCACGCCCAGCGCCCCGAACGTGAGCACGTCGGGCAGGACGAAGTGGTCGATGTCGATCAGGGCGGCCATCACGAGCATCGCCACCACGATCAGCAGCGGCACGACCGCGGCGCCGTAGTCGAGCGGAGGCCAGCGCCATACGAGCAGCACGAACAGCCCGGCCATCAGCGCTTCCACGAGCGGGTAGCGGGGCGAGATCGGCTGCTTGCACGACCTGCAGCGGCCGCGCAGCGCCAGCCACGACAGTATCGGCACGAGCTCTAGTGGGCCCAGTTCGTGGCCGCAGTTGGGGCAGTGGCTGCCGGGGAAGACGATCGACTCGCGCCTCGGCAGGCGCCATACGACGACGTTGCCGAAGCTGCCGATGAGGGCCCCGAGGACGCCCGCGAAGACGAGCTGGAGCGTCAGCACGCGGGTCGTCTAGGCTGTCGGTGGAGTACGCAGGAAGGTTCGCAGGAAGTGAGCACGGGGCCGCCCTTTCGAAGGCGGTTCTCATCATTCCGGTGGTAGACTCCTTCCGCTATGAGAAGACTCACCCTCCTCGGAATCGCCGCGGCTGCAGTGATCGCGCTGTTCGCCACCAACCTCACCGCCCAGCAGCGCCCCACCAAGGTGGTGTACGTCGACTCGCAGGCCGCCATCCGGGCTCATCCGTCGGGCGACCAGATCGAGAACCTGCGCCAACAGGCCGCCACCGAGGTCCAGGACCTGACCAACAGCCTGGCAGAGCTCGAGCAGAAGGCCGCCTCGGGCCAGCAGCTCAGCGCCGACGAGACCGACCGCTACCGCGCGCTGCAGTCGACCCTCGCCGCCGTGCAGAACCGCTACCTGAACGACATCAACGCGGCGGCCGAGCCGGCCGTGACGGCGGTGAACGAGATCATCGCCCAGCTGGCCCAGGAGAACGGCTACACGCTCGTGCTGGACGCCGTCGAGGCCGCCAACCTGCGCCTCGTGGTCTACGCCGACGCCGACCTCGACATCACCCCGCTGGTGATCGAGCGGGTCGAGGCCCTCTGAAGAGGGTAGAAGCCCTCTAGAGAGAGTCTTCCTCCGCCCGCCACACCTCGACAAGGGCGCGCTCCTCATCCGTGAGGGGCGCGCCCTTCAACAGTTCGGGGCGGCGCTCGAACGTGCGCCGTAGCGCCTGCTGGCGGCGCCACGCGGCGACGCGCCCATGGTGGCCCGACAGCAGCACTTCGGGCACCTCCATGCCGCGGTAATCGGCGGGGCGGGTGTACTCGGGGTAGTCGAGGATGCCCGTGCTGAACGACTCGTGGTGATGGCTCTCGGCGTCGCCCAGCACGCCCGGCAGCAGTCGCGCCACGGCCTCGACCACCACCAGGGCAGGCAGCTCGCCCCCCATCAGCACGTAGTCGCCGATCGACAGCTCGCGCGTCACGAGGCTCTCGGTGCGGGCGTCGAAGCCCTCGTAGCGCCCGGCGATCAACGCGACGTGGCTTTTGGCGGCCAGCTCCTGCACCACCTCCTGGGTCAGGGGCTGGCCGGCGGGGGAGAGGAGGACGATCTCGTCGGGGGGCGGGTCCTCCTGCGCCAGTTCGTCCACTGCCTGGCCCGCCACATCGACGCGCATCACCATCCCAGCGCCGCCGCCGTACGGCGTGTCGTCGACGCGGCCCGTGCGGTTGCCCGCGAAGCGGCGCAGGTCGCGCAGCTCCACCTCGACCATGCCTTGACGCACGGCGCGCGCCAGCAGTGCCTCCTGGAAGTAGGGGCTCAGCAGATCGGGGAAGAGGGTGTAGATCGTGAAGCGCACGGTCGTTACGCTGCGCTTCAGCCGGCGTCGAGCAGGCCCGCGGGCGGGTCCGTCAGCTCGACCCCCAGCTCGGTCAGTTCCACGTACGGCGCCTCGAGCGGCACCAGGTGGGGGTCGCCGCCTTCGTCGAGCGTCACCGTCACGATGGGGTTCGGGCCGTCCAGGTTGGCCGCCGTCACCTCGCCGACGCGTTCGCCGTCCACGAGCACCTCGAGGCCGATGAGGCGCTCGACCTCGTCGCCCGCCTCGATCTCGTCGGTAAGTTCGGCTGCCAGTTCGTCGGGCAGTGCCGCGGGGTCGACCCACACGGTGGCGTTGACCAGGGCCTGGGCGGCGGTGCGGTCGCGGACGCCTTCCAGCTTCAGCATCAGGCTGCCGCCGCTGTCGAAGAGCTGACGGACGCGGGTCTTGCCCAGCCCCGTAACGAACACCTGGCCAGCTTCCTCCAGCGCCCGGATCCCCACGGGTTCGGCGCCGCCCTCGCCGTCGTACGAGACGGCGTCGTCCAGTAGCAGGCGCAACGCCCCCTCCAGTTGGAAGGTGCGTCCGAGCCTGCCCAGACGCAGGAAGCCCTCGGGGGCCTTGGTTGCTGTGGGGTCTAGCGCCATGGCGAAGGCAGCGCCCGGCGTCGTGCCGGCGGGCGCCTCACTCCAGCAGCTGGACTTCTACCCGCTGACGGCCGTCGGCGGCGGCGCGCGCCAGCGTGCGAACGGCGTTGATCAGCCGGCCGCCGCGGCCGATGATGCGGCCCACGTCGTCGGGGGCGCACACGACCTCGATGCGCAGGTTGCGGTTGTCGCCGTCGGCCGTGACCTCGAGCCGGTCGGGCTCAGCCACTAGGTTCTGGAGGATGAAGGTGACCAGATCGAGGGGCATGCGACCTCCGCTGCGAGGGTAGAGCTAGGGGTTCTGCTTAGGCTTGCGCTTCCTGGCGCTTGACGTACGCGTTGCGACGCTTGGCCTGAAGCTTCTCGGGCAGCTCGACGCCGTCGAACTTCTGGAAGAGGCGCAGCGCGGTGTCGGTGGGCTGGGCGCCCGTCGCGAGCCAGTGGTTGGCGCGCTCGACGTCGATGCGCAGGTTGTCTTCGGTAGTTTCGCGCGGGTCGTAGTAGCCGATCTGCTCGATGTAATCGCCGCTACGCTTCGTGCGGCCGTCGACCACGACGAGGCGGTAGTGCGGGTTCTTCATCGAGCCCAGACGCATTAGGCGGATCTTGACCATCTTCGGACTTCCTCCATGACTCAAAGGTCGGTTGCGGTTCTTCGTGACGAGCCCACGGCTTGCACGGGCCTCGCAAAGCCCCACAGTCTACACTCCGTGGGCCCACAGTACAAATCGTGCGTGCGAACGGGGGCTGCCCTCAGGCGCGCAGTCCGCGGCGCGCCCCGCGCCCCGGGGGCCGCTTGCCCATCCGCTTCATCATCTTGCGCATCTCTTCGTAGTTCTTGATGAGGCGGTTCACGTCCTGTACCGAGGTGCCGGAGCCGCGCGCGATGCGCTTGCGGCGGCTGGCGTTGAGGATGCGCGGCGCGGAGCGCTCCTTCTCGGTCATGCTCGAGATGATGGCCTCCACGCGGCCGATCTCGCGCTCGTCGATCTCGGCGCCCGCCGGCAGCAGCTTGCCTGCTCCCGGGATCATCTTGATGACGTCGGCGAACGAGCCCATCTGCTTGATCTTGCGCATCTGCGTCAGCATGTCCTGGAGCGTGAAGTCGCCCAGGTTCTTCATCTCGCGCTCGTCGTCTTCGCTCTCGAGGGCCTTCGCCTTCTCGATGAGCGTCAGGACGTCGCCCATGCCCAGGATGCGGCCCGCTACGCGGTCGGGGTGGAACGTTTCGAGGCCGTCGATCCGCTCGCTCATGCCCGCGAAGTAGATCGGCTTGCCCGTCACGTGCTTGGCCGACAGCGCCGCGCCGCCGCGGGCGTCGCCGTCGAGCTTCGTCATGATGAGGCCCGAGACGCCGACGCGCTCGTCGAACGCGCTGGCCACGGGCAGCGACTGCTGACCCGTCATGGCGTCCACCACCAGCACCTTCTCGGTGGGCTGGATGCGCTCGCTGAGCTCGGACAGCTCATCCATCAGCGACTCGTCGATCTGCAGGCGGCCGGCGGTGTCGACTATCACCAGGTCGCGGAAGTCCTTCTGCAGGTGCTCCTTGAGGCGCCGGGCGACGGCGGCGGGCTTCTCGTCGTCGAGCACCTCGAAGACGGGCACGCCGATCTGGTTGCCCAGGGTCTTCAGCTGCTCGCGCGCTGCGGGGCGCTGCGTGTCGGCGGCCACCAGCAGGACGCGCCGGCCCTGCGACTTGTAGCGGTACGCGAGCTTGCCGGCCGTGGTCGTCTTACCCGCCCCCTGCAGGCCCATCAGCAGCCAGACGTTCGAATCGGACTTCAGCTGCGGCTGCACCGACTTGCCGCCCAGCACTTCCACCATCTCGTCGTGCACGATGGAGATGACGCGCTGGTCGGGGTTGAGGGACATGAGCACCTCGGACCCCACGGCCTTCTCCTGCACGCGCCTGGTGAAGTCGCGGGCGACCTCGAGGTTCACGTCGGCCTCGAGCAGCGCCACGCGCACCTCGCGCAGGGCGGCCTTGACGTCGGCCTCGGAGAGGCGGCCGCGGCCGCGCAGGCCGTCGAAAACGGTTTGGAGGCGATCACCCAGACTCTGGAACATGGTTACTCCGTCGCTTTGCTCGATCGAACCGGCGGCGCGCCGCCGAGGGAAGAACGGAAGGGGTTCCGCTTGATATCGGACCGTCCTCAAGGGTAAGGGCTGGCCCGGTGGAGGGTCAAGCGAACTTGGGGCCGGTGCTACACTCGCTGCATGAGCCCGTCGTACCTTCCCCAGTGGCGCCTTGCGCGTCGGGGACGGGGTCGGACCACGGTCTTCGCCCTGCTCGTAGCCGTGTTGCTGGCTTTCCTGCAGCCGGCCCTGGCCCAGGAAGAGGCGGCGCAGACCGAGACGGACGCTGCTTCAGCCTACCGGGCCGCCGAGGCCGCGCTCGTAGCGGCTCTCACCACCGACTTCGGCCGCGCTCCCACGCCCGACGACGCCGTATGGCGCGCAGCCCTCGACGCTGCCGACCTGGCCGCCCGGTCTGCGCGGGAGGAAGCGGCCGACGATACGTACGGCCCCACCCACGACGCCATGCGACGGGCGCTTGCCCTGAACGCGCGCGTCCACTCCCTGATCGGCTGGCACAGCCGGGCGTTCGCCGCCTGGGACGCCTTCATGGCCGAGGGCGGAGAGCTGGCGGACAGGGCCCACCCGCCCGCAGCGCTGCCGGACGACCTGAAGGCCGACTTCCCGACCGACCGGGCGATGGCCGTCGGTGCCCTCAACCAGCTGGGCTTCGCGCGCTACCAGGCGGGCGACATGGAGGGCGCCACCGGCGCCTACCTCACGATCCTGGACATCGTTCCCGAACAGCCGGAGGCGCTCAGGTGGCTGGCCCGCATCGCCTTCGAGAGCGGCGACGGCGCCCGGGCGGCGCGGATCTGGGAGAGGCTCCTGCAGGTGGCGCCCGAGGACGAGGGCGCGCTCTTCTTCCTGGAGCTGAGCCGCGAGCGCGAGGCGTACGGAAGCGCCGCCAGCGACGCCTTCCGCGCTGGCGTCCGTGCCTACGAGGCGGGGTCGCTGGAAGAGGCGCTGGCCGCGTTCGAGAGCGCCTACGCCGCCAATGCCTCGTTCACCCAGGCCGCCGTATGGGCCGCGCGCGCCGCCACCGAGCTGGGCCGGCCGCAGGTCGCGGCTCCCTACTGGGAGGCCGTCCTGCAGGCGGACCCCGACGACGACAGGGCCGCCTGGTTCCTCGAGCTGACGCGCGCGCAGCAGCGCTGGGGCGTGGAGGCCGCCAACGCCTTCTACGCCGGGCAGGCCGCGTACGCCGAGAACGATCTGGAGACCGCTGTCGCCGAGTTCCGCCAGGCCGCCGGCTTCAACGGGAACTACGTGGACGCCTGGGTGTGGGCGGCGCGCACGAGCCAGGAGGCTGGGCGCGCCGAGGCCGCCATCGACTACTGGCAGGAAGTGGTACGGCTCGATCCGAACGACGAGCGCGCCCGGTGGTTCCTGCAGGCCGCGCAGCAGCAGCTGACGTTCGGGCCCGCCGCCGGCTCGGCGTTCGTCGCCGGCCTCGAGGCCTACCAGGTCGGCGACGCCGCCGGCGCCCGCGCCGGCTTCACGCAGGCCGTCAGCGAGGCGCCCGACTTCGCGTTAGCCTGGGGCTACCTGGGCCGCCTGGAGTTCCAGGTCGGGAACCATGAAGCCGCCGCCGTCGCCTACGACCGCGCGCTGGAGCTCGAGCCGGACAACGAGGACTACGCCTTCTTCGGAGCCGAGGCTCGGAGGTTGGCGGGTGGTGGGCCGGCGGACGACGCGGTCGATACGGACGCCGAAGCAGCGGTGGAGCCGGCGGCGCCGGACGACGTCGCAGAGCACCCGGCTCCGGAGAACGACGACCCAGGCAGCATCGAAGCCGCCGAACCAGGCTGGACGCCCACGGAGCCGCAGTAAGCGCTCCGCCCGCACCGGTCCGGGCACCGACCGACACCTCTCGCCTGCCCCCGAGGGCGACATGGAGCAGCACGCATGGAGCAGCACGCATGAAGCAGTACGAACGGAAGACCGACGAGCAGGGGAACCCCTACCTGACCACCGAACTGACGGGCTACATGATCACGCGCATGCCGCTGTTGAACAAGAGCTCGGGCTTCACGGCCGAGGAGCGCGCCGAGCTGGGCCTGACCGGCCTGATCGCCCCTCACGTCTCGACGCTGGAAGAACAGGTGGAGCGCACCTACTCGAACTACCGGCGCTTCGCCACCGCGCTCGACAAGCACATCTACCTGCGCGTCCTGCAGGACCGCAACGAGACGCTCTTCTACGCCCTGCTGGAGCGCCACCTCGAGGAGATGCTGCCGATCATCTACACGCCGACGGTGGCCGAGGCGGTGCAGAACTTCAGCCTCATCTACCGCTGGCCGCGCGGCCTCGTCATCAGCACGCAGAACATCGACCAGGTCGACGAAGTGCTGGCCCAGACGCCCCTGCAGGACGTGCGCCTGGCCGTGGCGACCGACTCGGAAGGGATCCTGGGGATCGGCGACCAGGGCTTCGGCGGGATGGCCATCTGCATCGGCAAGCTGTCGCTCTACACGGCTGCCGCCGGCATCGACCCGGCCACGACCCTGCCCATCGAGCTGGACGTGGGCACGAACCGCGCCGACCTGCTCGACGACCCGCTCTACCTGGGCGTGCGCCACGAGCGCCTCGTGGGGCAGGAGTACGACGACTTCATGGAGCGCTTCGTGACGGCCTTCGCCAAGCGCTTCCCGAACGCGCTGCTGCAGTGGGAGGACTTCAGCAAGCAGAAGGCGTTCGACGTTTTAGGCCGCTACCGTGACGTGCTGCCCAGCCTCAACGACGACGTGCAGGGCACGGGCGCCGTGGTGCTGGCCGGCCTGCTGGCCAGCGCGCAGATGACGCGCCGCAAGCTGACCGACGAGACCTTCGTGATCCACGGCGCCGGGGCGGGCGGCGTGGGCGTGGCGAAGCAGATCGTGAACGGGCTGATCAAGCAGGGCCTGAGCGAGGCCGAGGCGAAGGCGCGCGTGCTGGTCATCGACTCGCGCGGGCTGCTCATGGCCGACCGGCCCGGGCTGGACGAGTACAAGCGCGAGGTAGCGCAGGAGCCCGACCGCGTGGCGGGCTGGGAGCTGGCCGGCGAGGTCCCGACCATGCTCGAGACCATCACCAACGCAGAAGCCACCGGCCTGATCGGCCTCTCCGGCCAGGCCGGCGCCTTCGACCGCGCGGCCGTCGAAGCCGTGGCGGCCAACAGCCCCAGGCCCATCGTCTTCCCGCTCTCGAACCCGACCGCCAACAGCGAGGCCGTGCCCGAGGACGTCTACGCCTGGACGAACGGCAGCGCGGTGGTGGCCACCGGCAGCCCGTTCGCCGACGTCACGTTCGAGGACCGCCGCTTGGTGGTGGGACAGGGGAACAACGCCTTCATCTTCCCGGGCCTCGGCCTGGGCGCGCTCGTGACCCGCGCGTCGCGCGTCACGGACGGCATGCTGACGGCTGCCGCCGAGGCGCTGGCGGAGTACACCGACCCCGGGCGCCTGCGCGAAGGCGCCGTCTACCCCCGCGTCGACGCGCTGCGGCGCGCCAGCAAGCACGTGGCCGTGGCGGTCGCGAAGCAGGCGCTGGCGGACGGGGTGGCGCGCCGGGAGCTGGCGGACGACGCCGTGACCGAGGCGGTCATCGACGCCATGTGGGAGCCGCGCTACCTTCCGATCCGGCGGGCGTGACGGCGTGGCGGGCCGGCCGAGGCCATGCCCGCCCGCGCGCCGCCCCGCCCTCGGCGCCGCGTGAACCTTTCACGCCGAAGGGAGTGAGCTGATGCGGACCGTAGTCCTGCGCGTGGTGGCGCTGGCCCTGCTCCTGCTGCTGGCCCTCTTCGGGGTCATCGCGGTGCGCACCATGCAGCGCCTGCCCGACGCGACCATCTACCTCGTCCGCGACCGGGGCACCACCTTCACCCTCGAACCCGTCCATGTCCGGATGGGGCGGGTGGGGGTGGAGGAGCGCGTCGAACGACAGGTAGAGGCGCTCGCCGAGGGCGCGGAAGGCACCGGCCTCAGCACCGTCGTGCCGGAAGGCGTGAAGGTGCGCGCCGCGCGGCTCGACGGTGGCGTCCTGACGGTAGACCTCTCGGCCGAGTTCGCCAGCGGCGGAGGCAGCGCTTCCATGATCGGGCGGCTGAACCAGCTCTTCTACACGCTGACGCAGCCGGCGGACGTCGGTGCCGTGCGGTTGCTGATGGAGGGCGAGGAGGTTCGGGTGTTCGGGGGCGAGGGGATCATCCTCGACCAGCCGTGGGTGCGCGCGGAGCAGCCGGACCTGCCCGTTTGGTGATGCCCTTTTGTGATGCCCATCTGGTGACGCCAGTCTGGTGACGCCCGTCTGGTGATGCCCGGCGGGTTAACGGGAACCGCGCCCGCCGGT
>CAZVCT010000009.1:0-48314 GCA_964625655.1 uncultured bacterium | reverse complement strand
AACCCTAGCCGCTAAGCTGCCCGATAATGGAGAACATTGGAAGGAACATGCCCGCAACAATGAAACCAACTATTACACCAAGGAAAACTATGAGCATAGGTTCCAGTGCAGCGGTCAAACTATCGACAGCTTCGTCGACCTCTCGCTCGTAGAAGTCGGCAACCTTCTGCAGCATGTTGTCGACGGCGCCGGTCTCCTCGCCGATCGCCACCATCGACGACACCATCGGCGGGAAGACCGACGGGTACTTGATCAACGTGGTGCTGATCTGCTCGCCGCGCTGGACGTTCTGCTTCGTCTCTTCCAGGATGTCCTCTACGATGGCGTTGCCGGCCGTGCCCTTGGTGATGTCGATCGACTCCATGATGTTCACGCCCGAGCGCAGCAGCAGCCCGAAGGTGTTCGAGAAGCTAGCGATGGCGCTCTTCTGGACGAGGGTGCCCACTACGGGTATCCGCAGGAGCAGCCTGTCGATCGTTCGTCGTCCCTGCGGCGTTCGGTAGAAGAAGATGGTGCCCACTATCAGCAGTGCGATCAGGCCGAACATGATGTACCACTGGTAGCGCAGGAAGTCGGAGATGGCGATGAGGGCGCGCGTGATGGCGGGCAGGTCGCCCCCCAGCTGGCCGAGGATCTGCGCGAACTGCGGCACGATGCCGGTCAGCAGGAACCAGGTGACGGCCAGTGCGATGACCAAGACCACCGTCGGGTACGTCAAGGCCGTCTTGATCTTGCCGCGCAGCGCCGCCTGCTTCTCCATGTACGCCGCGATGCGGTCGAGGATGCCGTCCAGGTTGCCCGACACCTCGCCGGCCCTGACCAGGTAGATGTAGAGCTTGTTGAACATGCGCGGGTGCTTGGCCAGCGCGTCCGACAGCTGAAGACCCGTCTCGACGTCCTCGCGCACCTGGCGCAGCGCGTCCTTCAGGCCCTGCTTCTCCGACTGCCGCTGCAGGATCGCCAGGCTCTGCACGACGGGCAGGCCCGCGTTGATGACCGTGGCGAACTGGCGCGAGAAGATCGTGATGTCGCGGACGTTGGGGATGCTGCCGAAGTCGAGCCACTTGGGAAGCTTGATGTCGGCCTGGAGGCCTGCCTTGGGGGCCTTGATCTCGGTGACGAAGTAGCCCTTCTGGCGAAGGGAGTTGGCCACCTCGCGCTGAGACGCCGCCTCGGTGGTACCGGTGATCACCTTGCCACTGCGATCCCGTACCTTGTAGTCGAAAACCGGCATCCTGCCTCCTCGTGCACCGATGGCCCTGCCTCGTGTTGCAGTTCCGGCCCAGGCTCAGGTCCAGCGTACCGAAAGCCACCGGTTCCGAGTTGGCGAATGGTTCACTATTGCCTTTGCCGACGCCGCCTACGCAGCGCCGCTCCACCACCGGTTAGCATGCCGGCGATGTCCCTCCCGCGTCCCGGTTCCCGCGAGTCGAAGCTGCGCAGGCGAGAACGTGCGCAGCTGGTGCTCGAGGAACTACGGCGCCTCTACCCCGACGCCAGGACCGAGCTCGACTTCGAGACGCCGTTCCAGTGCCTGATCGCCACACTGCTCTCGGCGCAGGCCACCGACGTGAGCGTGAACCTGGCGACGCCCGCCCTGTTCGAGGCGTACCCGGACGCGCACGCGCTGGCGGCGGCTTCGGCCGAAGAGGTGGAGCCCTACATCCGCACCATCGGCCTCTTCCGCAGCAAGGCGCGCAACGCCGTGGCCACCGCCCGCCTGCTCGTCGAACGCCATGGCGGCCAGGTGCCCGGGAGCATGGAAGAGCTGACGGCGCTGCCGGGCGTCGGCCGGAAGACCGCCAACGTGGTGCTGTCGAACGCCTTCGACGTGCCGGCCATCGCCGTCGACACGCACGTCGGACGCCTGGCGCGGCGCCTGGGGTTCAGCAAGGAAACGGATCCCGACAAGGTGGAGAGAGACCTGACGGCCCTGTTCGAGCCGGCCGACTGGACCTTCGTGCACCACGCCCTGATCTTCCATGGCCGCCGCGTCTGCTTCGCCCGCAAGCCCGACTGCGCCAACTGCTCGCTCTGTCCCATGTGCCCATCCTGCGGCAAGGTCTGAGCCGCGGCGCCGGAAGGACGGCCCCCGCCTAGCACCCCTAGGCTCCTGTAACCCCGCCCCGAAGGCTCGGGTTCGCACCCTGGTAGCTTTGGCTCATGAGAGACCTCGTCATCGTCGGCGCCGGCCCCATCGGGCTCGAGGCGGGCATCCTCGCTACGCGCGCCGGCCTCGACTACCTGCTGCTCGAGCAGGGCGCGGTGGTGGACGCCATCCGGCGCTACCCCACTTACATGACCTTCTTCACTTCCGCAGATCGCCTGGAAGTCGGCAACCACCCGCTGGTCACCGCCACCGACAAGCCGACGCGCAAAGAGGCGCTGGACTACTACCGCAAGGTGGCAGCCGCCGAGAAGCTGAACCTGCGCACGTACACGAAGGTGGTGGCTGTCGAGCCGTTGCCCGGCGGCGGCTTCGGCGTGATCACGCTGCCGGCCGAAGCGGCGCGCGAGGGCGAGGAGCCTACGGAAGTGCGCGCCCGCAACGTCATGCTGGCCACCGGCTACTTCGACAACCCCAAGCTCCTGGGCGTGCCCGGCGAAGATCTCCCGCACGTGTCGCACTACTACGACGAGGCGCACCCCTACTTCGGGCGCGACGTGGTCATCGTCGGCGCCGGCTCCAGCGCCGCCGACGCCGCCCTCGAACTGCACAGGGCCGGCGCGCGCGTCACGCTCGTCCACCGCGGCGCCGACCTGCGACACAGTCTCAAGTACTGGATCAGGCCGAACCTCGAGAACCGCATCAAGGAGGGCTCGATCCAAGCCCACTTCTGCGCCACGGTCAGGCGGATCGAGCCAAGCGAAGTGACCATCGAGAAGGGTGGAGAACTCCTCTCGCTGCCGGCAGACCGGATCTTCGCGCTGACGGGCTACTTCGCGCCCACGGGCCTGCTGACGCGGGCCGGCGTACGGGTCGACAGCGAAACGTTCGCCGCCGAGCTCGACCCCGTCACGTTCGAGAGCAACGTACCCGGCCTCTACGTGATCGGCTCGGCCGGCTTCGGCACGCGCACCTCCGACGTGTTCATCGAGAACGGCCTGCTCCACGCGCGCGCCGCCATGGACGCGCTCGTGGCGAAGCGGAAGGAGGTAGCGACCAGCACGTGAAGGCCGGCCACCACCGGAGGCGCCGTGCCCGCGCAAGCGTGCGGCGGCACCGTTACACTCGGTGGAGGAGGTACGTCAGATGAAGCAGCGAGAAATGGGCATCGGAATCGGGTTGGTGGTCCTAGGGCTTATCTTCCTTCTCGGACCGTGGCTGAACCTCGAAGCGTTCGGATGGCCGTTCTTCGTCATCATCCCAGGCGTCATCCTGCTCTTCCTGGCATTCGGCAGCAAGATCGGCAACGGATCGCTCGCCGTACCCGGCGCCATCGTCACCGCTACCGGCCTCATCCTCCTCGTGCTCAACATGACCGGCCGCATGGAAGCGTGGGCGTACGCCTGGACGCTCGTCATGGCCGCGGCGGGTGCCGGCACGTACCTCTACGGCACCATCGCCGGCTCGGCTGGCCTCAAGCGCAACGGGCGCCGCAGCGCGTTCATCGGCCTGGGGCTCTTCGTGGTCTTCGGGCTGGTGTTCGAACTCCTCATCTTCGGCACCTTCAGCTCGGTCCTGCGCTGGCTCCTCCCGCTCGCGCTCATCGTGGTCGGCGGCCTGCTCCTCTACAACGGCTACCGTTCCCGCAACTCCCAGCGCGTTCCGCCGCCCGCGCAGAGCACCACCGGGCAGAGTGTCGCCCCTCCCTACCAGCCGGGCGCACCAGTGCCGCCTCCTCAGGAGCCTGCTCGAACGCCCGACCAGCGCCCAGCTCCGCGGCCCGACGCCTCCGGCAAGGAGAATCGCTGACAAGTGAGGTCTCCGCGCCTGCTCACCGCCTACGCCCTTCTCTCGATCGGCGCGCTCTGGTTACTCATCGAGATCGGGTTCGTGCCAACCAGCCTGACTCTCGCGCTGCTCGACTGGTGGCCACTCCTCCTGGTCGCACTCGGCCTCGACGTGCTCATCCCCGCTGGGCGCCGCGGACCGGTGCCCATCACCGTCTACGCAGCCGTAGCCATCCTCGTCATCGGCGCGTTGGGCCTATCCGGCCGGGCGGCTCCCGAAGGGCAGGACCTGCAGCAGGCTCTGACGCCAGAGACGCGCTCGCTCACGGCGCACCTGCAGCCGGGCTCCGCCCGCGCCTTGCTGCGTCCTGCGCAACCCGGTGAGCTCGTCTCCGTCGCGTTCGAGGGCACCCCGGCCGGTGAAGCGCGCCTCGAGGGAACCGCCGAGCCGAAGCTGGTCGTCTCGCGCGGCCGCGGGCGCATCTTCGGCTTCGGCCGCTCCACCTGGAACGTCGCGCTCTCCACGGAAGTGCCGCTGGACCTGGAGGTGGATGCAGGCTCCGGAGGCATCGACGCCGACCTGACGGGCTTCGACCTCTCGGCCCTCGAGGTCGACGGTGGCAGCGGCTCCGTCCACCTGCAGCTTCCCGGAGGCGGGCGCTTCTTCCGCGCCGAGCTCGAGGGCGGCAGCGGCGCCATGCGGCTCGGCATCGCCCCCGGCGCCTCGCTCGACATGGAGGTCAGCTCGGGCTCCGGCGGCGTCCAGATCGAAGTGGGTGAAGGCACCGACCTCGACCTGACGCTTGCCAGCCGCAGCGGCGCGGTGGTGCTAGACCTACCCGACGACTCCCCCATCCGCCTCGAGATCACCGACGACGGTTCCGGCCGCCTGCAGCTGCCCGACTACCTGACCCGGCGCAGCGGCAGCGGCGACACGGGCGTGTGGCAGAGCGCCGCCTTCGAACGCGGCGGGCGCGTCATCCTGGTGCGCATCGTCGACGTCGGCTCCGGCAGCATCACCGTCCGGTAGCGGAAGCCGCCGGCGTGCGCCTGATCGTCACCCACGAGCAGCCCGACTTCGACGCGCTGGCGAGCCTGGCCCTCGCGAAGCTCCTCTTCCCCGGCTCCGTCGCCACCATCCAGGGCGCGCTCAGCAAGCAGCTGCGCGCCTTCATAACCCTCTACCGCGACGAGCTCGAGCTGACGCCCGCGGCCGACATCGACCTTGGAACGGTCCGCGAGCTGGTGGTGGTCGACACCGCCGACCCGCAGCGCATCAAGCCGTTCGACGAGCTGCTCGGCAAGGTGCCCGTCACCCTCTACGACCACCACCCCACACCGCCCGGCGCCATCGAAGCGGCGCGCGGCATCAGCGAGCAGATCGGCGCCACGGCCAGCCTGCTGACGCGCGAGCTGCACGCCACCTCGGTGCCCATCCCGGCCCCCGTCGCCACGCTGGCGCTGCTGGGCATCCACGAAGACACGGGCAACCTCACGTACGACAACTGCGCGCCCGACGACTACCGCGCCGCCGCCCACCTCCTGGCAAGCGGCGCGAACCTCGGCCTGGTGCGGCGCTTCGCCCACGACACGCTGGGCGCCGACCAGCGCGCCTTCCGCGACGCCCTCCTGCAGCACGCCACCACCACCGAGGTGGCCGGCCGGCAGGTCGTGGTGGCCGCGTTCGACTACCCCACCTACGTGCCCGCCGTCAGCGGCCTAGTGAACGACCTCCTCGACCTGTACGCTGCCGACGCCGCCATCGTCTCCGTGTCGATGGAGCGCAGCACCCTCGTGTTCGCGCGCAGCAACCAGCGCTTCGACTGCGCGGCGGCGCTGGCGGAGGCGCTGGGCGGTGGTGGGCATCCCGGCGCGGCTTTCGCCAAGACGGAACGGCCACCAGCCGAGGCGTTGGAGCGGGTGCTCGAGGCGCTCGAGAACCACGCCGCACCGGCCCTCTCCGCCCGCGCGCTCATGAGCGCCCCCGTCAAGACGGCGCAGCAGGACGACACGGTGGCCAGCGTGGTCGAGAAGCTGCTGCTGTTCGGGCACAACGGCATGCCCGTGCTCGACGACGCGGGAACCGTCGTCGGGGTCGTGTCGCGCCGCGACCTCGACCGCGCCCTGCGCCACGGCCTTGGCGCCAGCCGCGTCGGCGGCTTCATGAGCCGCGAGGTGGTCAGCGTCGAACCGGACGCCAGCCTTCCCCAGCTGGAGGAACTGGTGCTGAAGCACAACATCGGCCGCATCCCCGTCGTCGAGCGGGGTCGGCTGGTGGGCATCGTCACGCGCACCGACCTGATCGGCGCCCGGCACCGCCGGCCGCACGACGACCGCGCCGCCACGCTGCTCGAGCGCCTGCCGACCGGCGCCGACGAGGCCCTGCGACAGGCCGCCGAGCTCGCCGGCGACTCTGCCCTCTTCCTGGTGGGCGGCACGGTGCGCGACCTGCTGCTGGGCGCCGGCATCCGCGACCTCGACCTGGTCGTGGAGGGCAGCGCCGCGCAGCTCGGCGCAAGGCTGCAGCTCGCTTTGGGCGGCACGCTCTCGGCGCACGTCGACTTCGGCACCGCCACGCTCGCGCTACCCGGCGGCCTGCAGCTCGACCTCGCCACGGCGCGCGAGGAGACGTACTCACGGCCCGGCGCCCTGCCCGACGTGACCCCCAGCAGCATCCGCAAGGACATGTCGCGCCGCGACTTCACGATCAACGCAATGGCGCTCAGGCTCAACCCCGCACCTGCCGCCCTGTTCGACCCCTACTCGGGCGAGGACGACCTGGCGGCTCGGCGCCTGCGGGTGCTGCACCCGCTCTCGTTCGTCGAGGACCCGACGCGCATCCTGCGCGGCGCGCGCCTGGCGGGCCGCCTCGGCTTCCAGTTCGAGGCCGGCACCGCCGCCCGCGCGCGCGAAGCGTTGCAGAGCGGCGCCCTGGCAAGCGTCAGCCGCAGCCGCTCGCGGGCGGAGCTCGAGCTGACGCTGGCCGAACCGCGCGTCGCGCCCGCTCTGCGCGTGCTCGAGGAGTTCGGGGCCCTACAGGCGATCTTCGGCCTCACGCTCGGCCGCACGTTCGGCCGCACGGTCGGCCTCACGGTCGGCCTCACGGTCAGGGCCGATCAGGCAGCCGACGCCGCCCCGCGAAGCGCCCTGAAGCTAGTGGAAGCACTGGACGCCTTGCGGAGCGAGGGTGAAGTTCCCGATGAGGCATACCTTCTGGCGCTGCTGGTGGGCGCCGTCGACGCCGAGGCCGAGCAGCACGTCGAGGCGTTCAACTGGCCGCGCCGCCACCTGCAGACGCGCGCGAAGCTGCTGGACCTGCTGTCGCGACTGGCGGACGAGCAGGCCCGAAGCGAAACGGAGGGCTCCGAGGGGGGACAAGGCGAAGCGGCCGTCTCCGAGGGAGCCCGAGGCGAGGCGGCCGTCCCCGAGAGACCCCGCGGCGGCGCCATCCTCGACGAGGAGCTCGAGGCCCTGGACCCTCCGGCCCGCGCCCTGCTGCGCGCCGCCGCGCCCGCCCTCGTGGCCCGCCTCGAGCGTCTCGAGAACCAGCCGCCCCCCAGGAGGCTGCGCGGAAGCGATGTGTTAGGTTTGGGGCTGCTCCCCGGTCCGGACGTAGGCAGGGTGCTGGACGCTGTAGCTCGGGCGCGCGCCGGCGGGCAGGTGAGCGACTTCGAAGAAGAACTCGACCTCGCGCGGCGCCTCGTTTCCGACCTCGGAAGCGCCCACGACCTGGAGTGAACCGATGCTACTGAGAAGCGGAGACCTGACGACCGGCGGAATCGCCTTCATCGTCATGGTGATGGCCCTCATCTTCCACAACATGGTGCAGGCGTTCGTCGCCGACAAACTGGGCGACAGAAGCCCCCGGCTCGCCGGCTTCATGGCCTTCGACCCGCAGCGGCAGCTGGAACTGATGGGCGTGGTGTTCCTCGCGCTGCTCGGCTTCGGCTGGCCGCGCACCATCCCCGTCAACTCGCGCAACTACCGCCGGCGCCAGGAGGCCTGGGTGTGGCTGTCGGGCATCGGCGCCTACCTGGTGGTGGCGTTCGTGGCGACGCTCGTGGCCACGATCTTCCTGTCCATGGGCAGCCTGCCCCTGGCCAACGCGTTCCGCCTGGGGGCCACCACCGCCATCCTGCACGCCGTCATCAACCTCTTCCCCCTCCTGCCGCTCGACATGGCGCGCGCGGCGCTGGCGTGGGGCAACCGCGACGTCAGGCGCTTCATCGAGCAGCTGGCGCAGTTCGGCTTGCTGGGGTTCATCGTGTTCTTCTTCCTGCTCAGCGCCACGGGCGTCATCGGCAGGCTGATCTTCTTCTTCGACAGGATCATCGTCAGCCTGATCAGGCTGATACCCGGGCTCTGAGGCTCAGCCGCTGCTCGCCTTGTCGAGCTCCGCGGCCGGCCTGACCCCGTACCTGTCGCGCACGTCCACCATCATCTGCACGATCGGGGCGTAGGTCTCGAACGTCTCCAGCAGGCGCCCGGCCGGGTCGTACTTGCGGATCAGGTGCCCGCTGCGGCGCGCCGCGTACAGGTGGCCGGCGTCGTCCACGCCCAGGTCGACGAGCGCGTCGGTGGCCTCGCCCTGGCGCGCGTCCAGCGCGAACGAGACCCCTACCTTGCCGTCGGCGGTCACCTTGCGGATCTTGCCCGCGTTGGCGTCCGAGATGTAGACACTGCCCGCCTGGTCGACGGTCATGCCGTCCAGCGGCCGCAGTTCGGGCTGGTCGGCGGCCAGCTTGAACGCCCAGCGCGTCTGGTACGAGCCGTCGGGCCCCAGGCGCTGCACCTGCCGGTTGCCGTAATCCAGCACGTAGACGTTGCCGCGGCCGTCGATGGCCAGCGTGCGCGGGTCGTTGAACTCGCCCTGCCCCTTGCCGCGGCCGCCGAAGCTGGCCAGGAAGCGGCCGTCGTTGGTGAAGCGCGACACCAGGTGCGTTTCGCTGTCGAGCACGTAGACGCTGTCGTCGGGCGCCACCGCCAGGGAGACGGGGTAGAGGAACTCGCCCGGCTGCATGCCGTAGCTGCCGAACGACATCTTCGGCGTCCCGTCGGGCGCCAGACGGTGGATCATCCGGTGGTCCTGCTGGCCCACGCGGTACTCGAAGATGGCGGTGAAGAGGTCGCCCTTCGAGTCGACCGCCACCGACAGCGGTGCGGCCGAGAAGTTGCCGTTGCCCACGCCGATGTCGCCGATGGAGGTGTGCAGGTTCCCGTCGGGGTCGAGGATGCGCAGCACGCCCTGGCGCGCGCTGACGGTCAGCAGCAGCCGGGTGGGCAGGTGGGCGTCCTCGACGGCGTCGAAGTCGACGTTCTCGAGCGTTATGGCCACCTCGTCGAGGCTGGGGCGCTCGTCGGGGTCCTTCGCGATCATCCGCATCACCAGCTGGTCGAGCGCCTTGGGCACCTTCAGGTCGACCTGCCGCGGCGGCGGCGGCGTCTGGAAGATCTGCTGGTGCACGATCGCCTCGTAGCCGCCCTTGAAGGCCGTCTGGCCCGTCAGCATCTCGTAGAACACGAGGCCGAGGCTGTAGATGTCGGAGCGGTGGTCGATCTTGAGGCC
This sequence comes from uncultured bacterium, assembly GCA_964625655.1. Lineage (GTDB taxonomy): Bacteria > Deinococcota > Deinococci > Deinococcales > Trueperaceae > JAAYYF01. The sequence continues at coordinate 38,854 of CAZVCT010000009.1, read as the reverse complement.
CCGCGCCTGCTCGGGCGACATGTAGACCGGGGTGCCGACGCGCGCGCCCGTCATGGTGAGGCGCGACATCACCTTGCCGCCGGCGATGCCGAAGTCCATCAGCTTCACGGCGTCGGGCTTCAGGCGGCGCACGCCCCCCTCGGCCGCGGCGATGCCGCCGCGCGTGATCATCACGTTGGCCGGCTTGATGTCGCGGTGGATGATGCCGGCCGAGTGGATGTGCTGCAGGGCCTCGACGACCCGCTGCATGATCTCTACCGCCAGCTCGGAGTCGAGCTCGCCTTCCTCGATGTACCCCTCGAGGGCGCGGCCGTCGACGAACTCCATGACCATGTAGTGCTGCACGCCGCTGGCGCCGTGTTCGAAGGTGCGCACGATGTTCACGTGGTTGAGGCGCTGCGCCACCTCGGCCTCGCGGTGGAAGCGGCGGATGAACTTCGCGTCCGCCACGTACTGCTCCATGGGGATCTTCAGGGCCACGATGCGGTTGTCCGACAGGCGGCGGGCGCGGAAGACGCTGGCCATGCCGCCCGAGCCGACCTTCTCGAGGAGCTCGTAGCCTGGCACCTCGGCGACGTCGAAGCTGGGAGTCTTGCTGGTGCCCTTCGGCTGCTTCGCCTCGGCAACGCGGCGGCGCGCCCGGCGCCGCGGCGGCGCCACGCGGGCGCTGCGCACGCCCTGCACGGTGGCGGGCACCAGCAGGCCCAGCGCCAGCAGCGTCAGCAGCAGCGGCGCAAGCGCCCGCTGCACGTCGCCCAGCGCCAGCACGGCGATGGCCAGCAGCAGCGTCGCGGCCGTCAGGACGCTCAGCATCCAGGTGGGCGCCCGCAGCAGCAACGCCACCAGGGCGACACCGGCGACCAGGAGGATGACCATCAGTCGAGACCCGCTATCACGACCGTGATGTTATCCGGGCCACCACGCTCGTTGGCTAGGGCAAGCATTACTTCTACGTTCGTCTGGCGGTTGTTGGTGCGCTGGACCTCGTGCATGATCTCTTCGGGACGCACCAGGCTGTGCAGGCCGTCGGTCGACAGCACGAAGACGTCGCCGCGCTGCACCTCCAGCTCGACCACGTCGGGCGCCACGGCCGGGCGCGTGCCCAGCACGCGCGTGACGAGGTTCTTCCACTCGTGCTGCTCGGCCTCCTGCTCGGTGATGAGGCCCTTGGAGAGCTGCTCCTCGATCCACGAGTGGTCCTTCGTCAGCTGGTAGATGCGGCTGCCGCGCACGAGGAACGCGCGCGAGTCGCCCACGTGACCCACGTACGCGCGGCGCTTCAGGATGGCGACGCAGGTGAGGGCCGTGCCCATGCCGCGGCGCCCCTGCTGCCGGAAGGCGTGCGTGTAGACGCGCCGGTTGGCCAGGCGCATCGCCTTGTCTATCAGCTTGTCGATGCCCACCACGGGGTGGCCGGCGCGCACCTCGTCGACGTAGCGCGAGAACGACTCGTCGAGCACCTCCGTCGCCAGCTTGCTGGCGACCTCGCCAGCAGCGGCACCGCCCATGCCGTCGGCCACGGCCAGCAGCGTCAGGTCGCCACCTTGCAGCGGGAACTGCCACACCCGGTGGAAATCTTCGTTCAGGGGTCTGACGCGCCCCACGTCGGAGCCGTGACCCACGTTCTGACCGAGACGCACGCCGCACTCTACCGCGCCGCCCGTTCCGCCATGAGCTTCTCGGGTCTGGGAGGCGCCCCGTGGCGGGCGGCGCCCGCGCTCCGGTGCAGGACCCGGGCTCAGTTCTCCTTGCCGCGGGGCCGCCTCAGGGTCTGCAGGTAGGGATAGCGTTCCAGAAGGTCGCGGGTGTGCTGCACGAGGCCGACGGCCTCGTCGCGCGAGCCGGGTGTGCCCTGCAGCCGGAAGTAGGCCGTCTGGCCGTCCGGGAAGACGAGCGTGGGGGTGCCGGCCACGTCCAGGGCCGCCGCGCGCGTGTGCTCGTGCGCCAGCACGGTTCGGAACTCGGGGTTCGACAGGTCGTCCTCGAAGCGGGCGCGGTGCAGCCCCACCTGCTCGGCCACCGAGAGGATCGTGGCGTGGTCCAGCTGCCGGTAGTCGCGGTGCACCGCGCGCTGCAGCGCCAGGCGGAAGTCGTTCTGGGCGCGCGCCCCCTGCATGCGGGCCGCGTGTGAGGCGAGGAAGGGCAGCAGGCCCTTGCAGCCGTTGCCGTCGAGCTTGTCGATCGGCTCGTTCCAGAGCTGCCAGCGTCGGTCGCCGTTGAGTTCGTGGTCGTGTTGGTAGAGCGAGAAGTGCTCCCAGCTGACGCTCAGGTCCAGCGGCTCGGCCGCCAGTTCGAGCACCTCAGCCGCCCGCCACGAGTAGGGACAGATGTAATCGAAGTAGACCGTTACCCGTTCGGGCATGTGGCAATGACAGCATCGCCACCGCGCTCCGGGGGTAGCGGGTATGACACCCGCCGCGCCTTCGGTTGCGGCTCAGTTGGCGTCTTCGGCGTCGTCCGGCCCGACTGGGCCAGGCTTCGCGCCGCGCTTGGGCGGCTCGGGGATGACCCCGAAACGCGCCTCGTAGCGCCGGATGTTGTCCTCCAGGCTCCTGAGAAGCGCCTTGGCGTGGCGGGGGCTCGTCACGAGGCGCGCCGTGACGACGGGCTGCTGGCCCGGCATGGCCAGCACGAAGTCGAAGAGGAACTCGTCGGGCGTATGGGCCAGCACGGCGCCGTTGGTGGGGCGCCCGCGCGCCGTCTCTTTGTCGATGTCGAACTTGAGCGGGTTCACACCCGAAGGGTAACCGTTAAGGCGTCGGCGCTTCAGGCCGACAGCACCGCCTGCGCCAAGCGCCTCAGGTTGCCGCGCAGGGCCAGGCGGGCGCGGCCCAGGTCGCGCTCGCTCTCGAGCGCCAGCACCATCACGCGTTCCGTGCCCGGCAGGGGCGTCAGCAGGATGGGGCCTTCTTCGAACATCAGCATCAGCTGGCGTGGGCCGTCGTCGCTCTGGTCTTCGTCGTCCTGGTCATCGGCCAGCAGCTCGCCCAGCGCGCGCCCCGTGGCCAGGGCCGAGGTGATGACCCCCACGGCGCGCTCCAGCAGAGCCCGGTCTAGGCCGCGGCTGGCCAGCGCCTCGCCGTCCGCGCCCACCACCGCCGCGGCGGTGGCGCCGCGCAGCGCCAGCATCTCTTCCAGCAGCGCGCCCAGTTCCGGGCTGCCCCCCTGGTCGCTCACGCGAAGACACCGGCCAGCTCGCGGCACACGGCCTCGACCTCGCGCCTCACGCTGCCGAGGTCGGCGTTGGCGTTCACCACCACGAAGCAGAAGAGGTCGTCGCCCACCCGGCGCGCCAGGTAGCCGCCGCTCTCGCCCAGGGCGATCAGTTCGTCCACGCGGCTGCCTAGCTGCCGGCTGATCTCGCCCGACAGCAACGAGAGGCTGGAGGTCAGGTCGGCAGTAACGTGCTCGAGTTCGGCGGCGCCGGGGGCGCGCTGGGCTTCGGGGCCGTCGTTCATGGCCGGGTAGCGTTCCACCAGCAGGCCGTCCATCGCCGCCACGGCCGCCACCCGGCAGCCGACCAGACGGGTGGCCAGGCGCGCCAGGATGTCCTCCAGGTTCGTCACGGCGGCACTCTAGCACGCTCAGGAACGTCCCTGACGTAAGGCTGTTCATAAGCCCCCACCTGTTATCTTTGGGCGATGAGCCAACTCCACGTGCGCGCAGAACAGGGCGACGTCGCCCCGATAGTCCTGCTCCCCGGCGACCCCGACCGGGCCACCCTGGTGGCCGAGCGGTTCCTCGAGTCGCCGCGGCGCTACACCGAGTACCGCCACCTCTACGGCTACACCGGCACCTACCGCGGTGTGCCCATCAGCGTGCAGACGACCGGCATGGGCTGCCCCAGCCTCGCCATCGTGGTCGAAGAGCTCGTGCGCCTCGGCGCGAAGACGCTCATCCGGATCGGCACGAGCGGCGCGGTCGCCAAGGACGTGCGCCCCGGCGACCTGATCGTGGCCACCGCGGCAATCGCCAACGAGGGCACCAGCCGCCAGTACCTGAAAGGCGAGACGTACAGCGCCGTCGCCGACTTCGACGTCATGCAGGCGCTGGCCGAAGCGTCCAAGGCGTCGTCCAGGCGGCATCACGTCGGCCTGATCCAGACCGACGACGCCTTCTACGGCATCGGGCAGGCCGACGTGCCGACCCTGGCGGAGCGCGGCGTTCTCTCCATCGAGATGGAGGCGTCGGCGCTCTTCCTGCTCGGCAAGCTGCGCGACGTCAGGACGGGCTGCATGCTCGTGGCCAGCAACAACATCGGAGACCCGACCTTCGTCGAGAAGTCCGTGCTCGACGACGCGGTGTCGGAGATGATCCGCACGACCCTGGACGCCTGCGTGGACCTCCACCAGCGCGGCCTTTCCGAAGGGAGCGACGCATGAAGGTAGCAGTCGTAGGCGCCGGCACGATGGGCTCAGGGATAGCCCAGGCGTGCGCCGTGGCTGGGCACGACGTGGTCCTGCTCGACACGAACGCGCAGGCGCTCGAGCGGGCGCAGGCCGGCATGCAGCACAGCCTCGAGCGCCTGGTGCGCAAGGAGAAGCTGACGGAGCAGGAGGCGAGCCAGGCGCTGGCGCAAGTCGCCACCCGCTCCGAGTTCGAGGGCCTCGAGGACGTGGAGGTCGTGATCGAGGCCGTGTTCGAGTCGGTAGACGTCAAGAGGGACGTGTGGGGCAAGCTCGGCAAGGCGGTGCCGGCGGGTGCGCTGCTGGCGACCAACACCTCGAGCCTCTCCGTCACCGAGATCGCCGCCTTCTCGGGCCGCGAGGAGCGCTTCTGCGGCATGCACTTCTTCAACCCCGTGCCCGTGATGGCGCTGGTGGAGGTCGTGCGCGGGCTGCGCAGCAGCGAGGCCGCCGTCGAGGAGGCGCGCGCCTTCGTCGAGGGCCTCGGCAAGACGCCCATCGTGTGCGAGGACAAGCCGGGCTTCATCGTCAACCGCCTGCTGGTGCCCTACATCAACGACGCCATGCACGCCCTCTCCGAGGGCGTCGCGTCCGCCGAGGAGATCGACACGGCCATGAAGCTGGGCGCCAACATGCCCATCGGGCCGCTGGCGCTGGCCGACCTCGTGGGTCTGGACGTCAGCTTGGCGGCCGGCGAGGCGCTGCTGCAGGAGTTCGGCGACCCGAAGTTCCGCCCCGCCCCGCTGCTGAAGCAGATGGTGCGCGCCGGCAAGCTGGGGCGTAAGACTGGCGAGGGCTTCTACAAGTACGAGTAGGCGCGGCGGCCCCGAAGGACCGCCGCGATGAAGGAGGCGCGATGAGCGACCACCAGCACGGGCACGACCATGACCACGAGCAAGACGAGTTCGAGTTCGAGCACCTGAGCATCGACTTCCAGGACGGCGTCGCCGTCGTCACCGTCGACCGGCAGTCGGCGCTGAACGCCCTCAACCAGGACGTGCTGGCCGAGCTGGCGGTGGCTTTCCAGGTAGCCGAGACCGACGCCGAGGTGCGCGCCCTCGTCATCACGGGCGCGGGCCGCGCCTTCGTGGCCGGCGCCGACATCGCCGAGCTGCAGCGCCTGTCGGACCCGTTCGCGGGCCGCGAGACGGCGCTGATGGGCCAGTCCGTCATGGACTCGCTGGCCTCGCTCCCCTTCCCCACCGTGGCGGCCATCAACGGCTTCGCGCTGGGCGGCGGCCTCGAGCTGGCGCTGGCGGCCGACATGCGCGTCGCGGCGCCGGGCGCCAAGCTCGGCCTGCCCGAGGTGGGCCTGGGCCTGATCCCCGGCTTCGGCGGCACGCAGCGCCTGCCGCGCCTGATCGGCAAGGGGCGCGCGCTCGACATGATCTTCACGGGCCGCCACGTCGACGCCCAGGAGGCGCTGCAGATGGGCCTAGTGAACCGCGTCGCCGACGACGCGCTGGCGGCCGCCCTCGAGCTGGCGCGCCTGGCCGCGAAGAACGCCCCCGTGGCCATCGGCCTCGCGAAGGAAGCCGTGGTGCGCGGCCTGGACGTCACCCTGGCCGAGGGGCTCGAGATCGAAGCGGACCTGTTCGGCATGGTGACGACCACCGCCGACATGCAGGAGGGCACCAGCGCCTTCCTCGCCAAGCGCAAGCCCGACTTCAAGGGGAACTGAGCGGCTTCCAACACCCCAAGGCGGCAGTAGGCGCCGTCCCGCCAAGGCTCACCCGCAGCGGCATGCCCACGTACGATGGGGCATGCCGTTCCGCATCAAGGTCACCCTCGTCATCCTCGCGCTGCTGTTCGCGCTCGTGTTCGTCGTGCCGCTGCTCGTGCCGATCCCGGAACCGCCCGGCGCCCGGCCGCTGGCCGACCTGGCGCAGGACGCCGAGTACGTCACGGTCGACGGCGTGCGCCTGCACGTCGAGCGCTACCCGCTGGGCGGCGGCGCAGCCGTAGGCGACGACGCCGACGATCCCACCTTCCTCCTCCTGCACGACTACGCCTTCAGCAGCTACGCCTTCGAGCCCGTCGCCCCGCTGCTGGCCGACTTCGGTGACGTGGTGGCGTTCGACCGGCCCGGCTTCGGCCTCACCGAGCGCCCGCAGCCCGAGGGCGGCGCCTACGACATCGGCTTCGACCCGTACACGGCCGCGGCGCAGGTCGACCTGACCGTGGGGCTGCTCGACGAGCTGGGCGTGGAAAGCGCCGTGCTCGTCGGCAACGGCATGGGCGGCCGCGTTGCGCTCGACACCGCGCTGGCCCACCCCGAACGCGTGAGCGCCCTGGTACTGCTGAACACGCCCGCCTTCCTGGAGGAGCGCACCGCGCCCAACTGGCTGCTGAACAGCCCCCACATGCGCCGCCTGGGCCCCGTCTTCCTGCGGCAGCTGGCCGAAGGGCCCGGCGAGCAGCTGCTGGTGGGCGCCTTCGCCGACCCCGAGAACGTCACCGACGAGATCCGCGCCCAGCACGCCGTCACGACGAGCGTCGAAGGGTGGGACCGGGCGCTCTGGGAGATCAGCCGCGTGGGGCACCCGACGAGCGTGGAGGGGCGTCTGGGCGAGGTGACCGTCCCCACGCTGGTGGTGGCCGGCGAGGCCGACCCCTCCTTCCCCCTCGCCCACTCGGAGCGCCTGGCAACCGAACTGGCGCACGCCGAGCTGGCGACGCTGCCGAGCTGCGGCCGGGTGCCGCAGCTCGAGTGCCCCGAGCAGCTGATGGACGTCGTCGACGACTGGCTAGGGCGCACGGGTATCGGGGCCAGGCGGTAGACTCGCGGCCATGGAACCCAGCATCCAGCTTCTTAAGAGACTGTCCGAAGCGGCGGGCGTGCCCAGCCGCGAGGAGAAGATCCGCGACATCATCAAGGCCGAGCTAGAGGGCCTCGTCGACGACATCAGCGTCGACCCCATGGGCAACCTGGTGGCCGTCAAGCGCAGCGGCAAGGACGGCGCCCCCAAGGTGATGGTGGCCGCGCACATGGACGAGATCGGCTTCCTCGTGCGCCACGTCGACGACCGCGGCTTCATCCGCGTTCACTCGGTGGGCGGCTTCGACACGCGCAACCTCTTCGCGCGGCAGGTGACCGTCCACGCGTCCCTCAGCGGCGAAGAACTGATCGGCGTCATGAACCCCGCCGGCAAGCCAATCCACATCAGCACCCCCGAAGAGCGCAAGAAGATCCCCACCATCGACGCCTTCTACATCGACGTCGGCCTTGCCGGCGACGCGGTGAAGGAGAAGGTGCGCGTCGGCGACATGGTGACGCTGCGCCAGGAGTTCTTCGACCTGGGCGACGTCGTCACGGGCAAGGCGCTCGACGACCGCACCGGCTGCTGGATCCTGATCGAGACCATCAAGCGCCTGCAGGATGGCGACATGGGCGCCGACCTCGTTGCCGCCTTCACCGTGCAGGAGGAAGTGGGCCTGCGCGGCGCCATCACGGGCGCGTACGCCGCCGAAGCGGACGTCGGCATCGCGCTCGACACCACCCTGGCCGTCGACACCCCCGAGATCGGCGAGCACCTGCGCGTCACGCAGATGGGCAAGGGCGTGGGCCTCAAGGTGATGGACTCCAGCATCATCAGCACCCGCTGGCTGCTCGACCACTTCATCGAGCTCGCCGAGCGCGAGAGCGTCGACTACCAGCTGGAAGTGCTGCCCCTGGGCGGCAACGACGCGGCCGCCATCCAGAAGAGCCGCGGCGGCACGCCGTCGATCACGCTCTCGACGCCATCGCGCTACGTGCACACCGTCACCGAGATGGTGTCGAAGGCAGACCTCGAAGGCGCGGTTTCCCTGCTGACCGCGTTCGTGCGCGAAGGCGTCAGCCTGGAAGGGCGCGCCTGAGCATCGCTGCGGGCCGGCCTGGGTGCTGCGCGGGCTTCACCCCGACGTACCCCGGCCGGTTACCCTGGGTCGACTGATGAACATCGGACTCATAAGCGACGTGCACGCCAACGTCATCGCGTTGGAAGCCGCGCTCGCTGCTCTTCAGGAGCGGGGGGCCGAGGTCGTCGTCTGCCTCGGCGACCTGGTGGGTTACGGCCCGGCGCCCAACGAGACCATCGAGCTGCTGCGCAGCAAGGACGTGCTGTGCACCCTGGGCGCCGCGGACGAACGCGTCGCCTACTCGTTCGCGGGCCCCAGCACGCCCCGCAAGGGCGTGGCCGACGAGATTCTCGAGTGGACGATGGACATCCTGGAACCCGACAACCTGCGCTTCCTGCAGAGCCTGCCGGTGCAGCAGCGCCTCCAGACGCCCGTGGGCTGGATGCGCTTCTTCCACGGCTCCTCCTCGACCCCCGCCGAGCGCCTGAACCTGAACCAGGACCCGATCACGCTGGCGCGCATGCTGGAGCGCCACCGCTGCAACATCCTCGTGGCGGGCGCCACGCACGTGCCGTTCTACCGGCAACTGACCGACACCACGCTGGTGCTTAACCCGGGCTCGGTGGGCCTGGCGCTGAACGGCGAGCCGGGCGCCGATTACGCCCTGCTGTCGATCTCGGACCGCGGCATCGAGCTCGAGATGGACAAGGTCGAGTACGACTTCGCCGCCGCCGCCTTCGAGGTCATCGCCTGGGGCTTGCCGGCCGCCGTCGCCGAAGCGGTGCAGCACGGCCGCATGCCCGAGAAGCTCGGGCCGGACGGCGCCCCCTGAGGCGCGGCCCGGCCCGTCACGTTGCTTTCGCAGGACCCGCTTCCGCAAGATCCGCAACGACCTAGCCGACGCCAGCTGGCGAAGCGCCGGCCAGGGATCCCCTACCGCTCAGACGAGTTCGAGCCCTAGCGCCAGCGCCTCGCCGCCGCCGATGCAGATGCTGGCCATGCCGCGCTTGCCGCCGCGGCGCGCCAGCGCGTTCAGCAGCGTCACGACGATGCGCGCGCCCGAGGCGCCGATCGGGTGGCCCAGCGCCACGGCGCCGCCGTGCACGTTCACGCGCTCTTCGCTCAGCCCGAACTCCTTCATGGCCGCCATCGGCACCACGCTGAACGCCTCGTTGATCTCGTAGACGTCCACGTCTTCGGGCTGCCAGCCGAGCCTGTCGTACGCGGCCCGCATGGCGCCCACGGGCGCCGTCGTGAACCATTCCGGGGCGGAAGCGCTGCCGGCGTAGCCGCCGATGCGCGCCAGGATGGGCATGCCGCGCTGCCGGGCGATCTCTTCGGTGGTCACGACCATGGCGGCGGCGCCGTCGTTGAGGGTGCTGGCGTTCGCGGCCGTCACCGTGCCTTCCTTCTCGAAGGCGGGGCGCAGGCTGCGCATCTTGTCGAAGTCGACCTGGGTGGGGCCCTCGTCCTGCTCGACCACCGTCACCTGGCCGCGGCGGCCCTTCACCTCGATGGGGGCGATCTCGGCGGCGAAGGTGCCGTCGGTCATCGCCTGCTGGGCGCGGCGGTACGAGCGCTCGGCGTACTCGTCCTGCTGCTCGCGGGTGAAGGAGTACTCGGTGGCGCACAGCTCGGCGCACGAGCCCATGTGCTTGTCGTTGTAGACGTCCCACAGGCCGTCGTGGACCATCGAGTCGATCAGCTTGCCGTCGCCCAGGCGCAGCCCGCCGCGGGCGCCGGGGAGCAGGTAGGGGGCGTTGGTCATCGACTCCATGCCGCCGGCCACGATCACCTCGGCGTCGCCCACCTTCAGGGCGCGCACGGCCTGCAGCAGCGCCTCGAGGCCGCTGCCGCACATCTTGTTGAGGGTGACGCTCTGCGTCTTGCGGTCCAGGCCGGCGAAGAGCGCCGCCTGCCGCGCCGGCGCCTGGCCCTGGCCGGCCTGCAACACGTTGCCCATGAGCACCAAGTCGACGCCGCCTGCGTCCACCTGCGCGCGTTCCACGGCGGCCTTGATGGCCGCCGCGCCCAGCTCGCTCGCCTTGAGCGAAGACAGCGCGCCCTGGAACGCCCCGATGGGCGTGCGGGCCGCGGAAGAGATCACTACTGACATCGGTACCTCCGGGATGCGCGCAGCAGCTGGCCGCGCGCCGCCCCCAAGTATAGGTGCCGCTGCGCCGGCGCCGGGACGCGCGGGCGGCGTTGGCCGACACACGGTCGGCCGACACACGGTCGGGCGACACATGCTCGGGCGGCACACGGCCCGTCGACATGCGGCCCGGTGACACCCGGCCTACCGCCGGAAGCGCACCTCGGCCGCCGTTCCCCCCCACTCGACCTGCAATGGGCGGTAGAGGCTGAAGGTGGGCGGCAGAAGGACCGCGCCCACGGCGGGCGCGTCGGGCGTCACCAGCCCCGCCTCGCCCAGCTCCACCAGCAGCCGGTGCGGCTGACGCACCTCGAGGCGGCGTCCGTCCTGCTCGAACACCAGGACCGGCTCCCAGGCCGCCTCGTGCTCGGCCACCACCACCAGCAGCAGCACGTGGTCGGCGCCGGCTTCCGACACCCGGTCCAGCACGCGGTCGACGTCGCGCGTCAGCTGGGGCGCGGCCAGGGGCACCAGCGCCAGGTCCACCAGCAGCAGGCTGACGCCGGCGCCATCGAAGAAGCGCACGCCCGCCAGCGGCGCCTCGGCGGGCTCCCAACCACTGCGGCCGAGCGCGGCGGCCGGCGGCCCGGGCGCGGCGGGCGGAGCCGCGAACACCAGGGGCAGCGAACGGCCGTCGGGCAGCGCGACGGCCGACGGCGCCGGTCCGGCGGGCGGGTCGAGGCCCAACAGCGGCAGTGCGTCCAGCGGAACGAACCACCTGCTGTCCTGCACGATCACGGGTGCCGACAGCGACACGTCCTCGGCGTGGGCCCAACCCACCTGCTGCACGAGCGCGTCGGACGACCCGGCGAAGAGCGTCACGACCCCACCGGGGCCGCGCCACGTCAGGACGTTCCCGCCTTCGGTGGCAACCACGCCCATGGCCCGCGCCAACGTTGGCACGTCCACCGACACGCCGCCCCGCTGAAGGGCGGGCAACGTGACGGGCGCCTGCGCGAACGCAGACGCCGAAAGCGAAAGTATCAGCAGAAGCCCGAGCGTCCGGGAAGCGCGCATCGCCGCGAGACTAGCATGCTGCAGAAGGGCGCTAGAATGGGCTTCAGACCGCATCTGGGCCGGTAGGAACGGCGCGCCGGCACGCCTCGCACACGGGGCGTGGCAGGCGCAACCAACCTCAGCTACCGGCACCGAGCCGCGGAGAGGAGTTCCATCATCGAGAAGGTGCACGGCAGAACGTCGGGCCTGAAGAAGAACCAAGTCAAACGCCTAAGCAACCTCTACCGGCGGCGCGTGCCGCCCGCGGCCGCGCTCACCAACGAGCTGGCGCGCGCCATGGGCGAGCTGGCGCTGGAGATCGGCCGCGGAGTGAGCCTGCTCGTCGACAGGCGCGGCCGCGTCATCACGGTCGCCGTCGGCGACGCGAACGACACCCCCATCCCGCCCGTTCCCGGCGAGGCGCCCGCGCGCCTCTACGGCCTGCGCCTGGTGCACACGCACCAGAAGCCCGGCGGCCTGTCACCTAACGACCTGACCACGCTCTTCCTGAACCGCCTCGACGCCATGGTGGCGTTCGACGTCGCCGCCCAGCAGGGCGGCCGCAGCGCCGGCTCGGTGCTGCAGGTGGGCCCCGCCTACCTCGCCTTCGTGGCGCCCAGCGGCGCCGACGAGGAGGACTGGCTGGTCGAGGGACCCATGAGCGTCCGCGAGCTGGAGCAGATCGACATACAGGAACGCATCGGCGCCCTGGAAGAGGAGCTGGACCGCGAGCTGGAGGCGCGCGAGGTCGTGCGCACCAGCGCCGAGCGCGCCGTGCTGGTGGGCCTCGTGGGCAAGGAAGGCTCGTTCGAAGCGGAAGCGCGCATGGCCGAGCTGGCCGAGCTCGTGCGCAGCGCCGGCGCCGCCGTGGCCGCCAGCAGCCTGCAGCACAAGCCGCGCCCCGACCCCCGCACGCTGGTCGGCGAGGGGAAGCTCCAGGAGCTCGTCTCGCTGGCCTTCCACGAGGACGCCGACCTGCTCGTGTTCGACCGCGAGCTCTCGCCGGCGCAGGCGCGCGAGATCGAGGCGCACACCAACCTGAAGGTGCTAGACCGCACGCAGGTGATCCTCGACATCTTCGCGCAGAACGCGCGCGGCCGCGAGGCACAGGTGCAGGTCGAGCTGGCGCAGCTGAACTACCAGCTGACGCGCCTGGCCGGCCGCGGCACGGCCATGAGCCGCCTGGGTGGCGGCATCGGCACCCGCGGGCCCGGCGAGACGAAGCTAGAGGTCGACAGGCGCCGCATCCGCGACCGCATCGCGACGCTCGAGTCGGCCGTCGACGACATCAGCCGGCGCCGCAGCGAGACGCGCAAGGCGCGCACCGTCAGCGAGACGCAGGTCGTCGCGCTCGTCGGCTACACGAACGCCGGCAAGTCGACGCTCTTCAACGCGCTCGCCAAGTCGGACGTGGCGGTGCGCAACCGGCTCTTCGAGACGCTGCGCCCCACCAGCCGCGAGGGCTGGCTGCCGGGCCTCGGGGTGTGGGGCGGCAAGGTGATCTTCACCGACACGGTGGGCTTCATCCGCGACCTGCCCGACGAGCTGGTGAACGCGTTCCGGGCCACGCTCGAAGAGCTGCACGACGCCGACGTGCTGCTGCACGTGGTGGACGGCGCCACGCCGGGCGCGCCCGACCGCGTCGACGCGGTGCAGCGCATCCTGGACGAGCTCGAGCTCGAGCCGCCCCGCCTCGTGGTGCTGAACAAGGCCGACCTGGCAGACCCGGTTTCCTTGGCCGAGCTGGCCGAGCGCTACGACGCCGTGGCCGTCTCGGCCGTCACGGGCGAGGGCCTCGACGAGCTGAAGGGCGCCCTGACGCTGCAGCTCGAGAGCGGCGTCGAGCCGGTGCCCGCCGAGGGGGACGAGGGCCAGTCCGGGCGCCGCGGTCGCCCTGCCCGAGGCGCCTTGGATAACGCCTCGGATAGCATGGAGGCATGAGTCCCACCGACCTCCGTTTCACCGACCTGCGCGACTTCCTGAAGCTGCTCGAGCAGAGGGGCGAACTGTTGCGCGTCACCGAGCCGGTGAACACCGAGCTCGAGATGTCGACCATCGCCGACCGGGCCGTGAAGGAGGGCGGCCCCGCGCTGCTCTTCGAGCACCCGGTCGGCCCGGACGGCCGCCGCCTCGAGATCCCCGTCGTCATGAACCTCTACGGCACGCGCCGCCGCATGGCGTGGGCGCTGGGGGTCGATGACCTGAACGACATCGGCGGGCGCCTGCGCAAGCTGATCGACGTGCAGCTGGGCGGCGGCCTGATGGGGCTGCTGTCGAACCTGCCGAAGCTGCGCGAGGTGGCGTCGTTGCCACCGAAGCGCGTGCGCAACGCACCCGTGCAGCAGGTCGTTTGGCGCGGCGACGAGATCGACCTTAGCCGCATCCCCGTGCTGAAGACCTGGCCCCAGGACGGCGGGCCGTTCGTGACGCTGCCCCTGGTGGTGTCGCGCGATCCGCTCGAGGGCGACCTGAACATCGGCATGTACCGCATGCAGGTGCTGGACAAGACCACCACCGCCATGCACTGGCAGCGCCACAAGACGGGCGCGCGGCACTTCGAGAACGCCCGCAAGGCGGGCGTGCGCCTCGAGGTGGCGGTGGCGCTGGGCGGCGACCCGGCGCTGACCTACGCCGCCACCGCGCCCCTGCCGCCCATCCCCGGCCTGAACGAGTACTCGCTGACGGGCTTCCTGCGCGGCCGCTCGATCGAGCTCGTGAAGGGCCTGACGGTCGACCTCGAGGTGCCGGCGAACGCCGAGATCGTGCTGGAGGGGTACGTGGACCCGTCCGAGGACCTCGTGACGGAGGGACCGTTCGGCGACCACACGGGCTTCTACACGCTGCCCGACCTCTACCCGGCCTTCCACGTGACGGCCGTGACGATGCGCGAATCGCCCCACTACCCCGCCACGGTCGTGGGGCGCCCGCCGATGGAGGACGCCTACCTCATCGAGGCGAGCGAGCGCATCTTCCTCGTGCCGGCGCAGCTGATAATGCCCGAGCTCCTCGACTACCACCTGCCGCCCGCGGGCATCGCCCACAACCTGGTGAACGTGCGCATCGACAAGCGCTTCCCGGGCCACGCCTACAAGGTCGCCAACGGCCTCCTGGGCCTGGGGCAGATGATGTTCGCGAAGATGATCCTCGTCTCAGACGACGAGAACGTGCCGGTGAACGACCACAAGGCGTTCTGGCGCGCGGTGCTGGCGAAGGCCGTGCCGGGCCGCGACAGCCAGTTCGCCAAGGGGCCCATCGACGTGCTCGACCACTCGAGCCGCACGTTCGGCTACGGCAGCAAGCTGATCCTCGACGGCACCACGAAGACCGCCGAGGAGGGGGGCGACGTGGCGTGGCAGCCGAACCCGGAACGCGCCGCCGCCGCGCTGCCGAGCCACGCCGAAGTGTTCGACCAGCACCAGCATGCCGGCGGCTTCTGGTTCATCACCACGCGCAAGCAGCGCGCCGGGCAGGGGCGCCACGTAGGCGAGTGGGCCGCCCGCCAGCAGACGGCCAAGGGCACGCGCCTCATCGCCGTGCTCGATCACCTTACGGACCCGCGCGACTTCGAGGACGCGATCTGGACGATGCTGAACAACATCGACCCCGAGCGCGACGTTCAGATCGTGGACGACACCTTCGGCTCGGGCCCAGTCTTCGTCGTCGACGGCACGCCGAAGCTCGAGTCGGAAGGCTTCCAGCGCGGCTGGCCCGAGAAGCTGGTCATGGACGCGGAAGTGGAGAAGCGGGTCGACGAGCTGTGGCCGAAGATCTTCGGCCGCGAAGCGGAACCCGTGGGCGACTGAGCGGCAGCCCTAGCGCCGCCCGAACACCGCCGCCGGCACGAACAGCGCGGCCTGCGTCAGCACGATGGTCGAGCCGCTCGGCACGTCCAGGTAGAACGACAGCGCCAGGCCGACCAGGGTGCTGACCAGGCCCAGCAGCACGCTGACGACGGTCGTCTGCGCCAGGGTGCGCGACACGAGCCGCGCTGCCGCGGCGGGGATCACGAGGTAGGCGGCCATCAGGATGATGCCGACCACCGACGCGCTCACGGCGATGATGACGGCCGCCAGCATGAACAGCAGCAGCTCTAGGCGCGCCGTGGCCACGCCGTCGGCGCGGGCCAGCTCGTCGTCGAAGGTGGCGTAGCCCAGCCGGCCCCAGAACAGCAGCAGGATGGCGCTCGAGAGCAGCGCGACGGCCAGGATCAGCCAGAGGTCGCCGGCGCGCACGCCCAGGATCGAACCGAACAGCAGGTCCATCGCCGACACGCCCAGGTTCACGTCGGGCGGGATGAGCGAGAAGAAGAGCACCCCCAACGCCACCGAGACGGCGAACGCGACGCCGATGGCCGTGTCGGAGCTGAGGCGGGTGCTGCGGCGCAGCCACGCGATCACGAGGGCGGCCAGCAGGCTGAAGGGCAGCGCGATCCAGATGGGGTGGGTGAAGAGCCCCAGCTGCGAGCTGACCAGGCCGGTGCTGACGATCACGAAGGCGCCGATGCCCATGCCGCCGAAGGCGGCGTGTGCCAGCCCGTCGCCCAGGAACGACAGCCGGCGCTGCACCACGAAGACGCCCAGCAGGCCGGCCATCACGGCGATGGCCAGGCCGGCGATCAGGGCGCGCTGGAAGAACGGGAAGGCGAAGGCGTCGAGGATGCTCATGTCGGTCGTGTCACCCAGTGTAGGTCTCGCGCAGGGGTCATACGGACAGCGCGTGGTCGTGGTGGCGGTGCCCGAAGGCGGCCTGCAGGCACTCCTCGCACATCACCACGTCGGGCTCGCCGTAACCGTGCACGCGCCGGTTCAGCACCAGCACGGTGTCGGCGTGGAAGCGCGCCGCCGCCAGGTCGTGGGTCACCATCGCCACCGTGGCGCCGCTGTCGGCCTGGTAGGCCTCGAGCAGGTCGTAGAGGTCGTGCTCCGCCAGGAAGTCGACGCCCGTGGCAGGCTCGTCCAGCAGCACGATCTCGGGGCGCCGCACGAGGGCCCGGGCCAGGTAGGCGCGCTGCAGCTCGCCTCCCGAGAGGCGCGCCAGGGGCCGGGTGGCCAGCTTGCTGGCCCCCACCCGCTCGAGCGCCGCCTGCGCGCGCTCGGCCTCGTCGGGCCGCACGCGGGCGGGCCAGCTGCGCCGCAGGCCCGTGACGACCAGCTCCATGGCCGTGGCCGGGAAGGTGCGGTCGAACGTCTTGATCTGCGGCACGTAGCCGAGCCGCTCGGCATGGTCGCCGGCAGGCTCGCCGAAGAGCGCGGCGTGCCCCTTCTGCGGCGTCACCAGGCCCAGCGCCACCTTCACGAGCGTCGACTTCCCCGCCCCGTTCGGGCCGACGATGGCGAGGAAGGCGCCGGCCGGCAGGTCGAAGCTGACGTCCTCGAGCACCGTGGCGTCGCCGAAGCGCACCGTCACGTGATGC
Source organism: uncultured bacterium (assembly GCA_964625655.1). Lineage (GTDB taxonomy): Bacteria > Deinococcota > Deinococci > Deinococcales > Trueperaceae > JAAYYF01. The sequence continues at coordinate 22,047 of CAZVCT010000009.1, read as the reverse complement.
ACGTGCAGCGCCGGCGGCTCGGACGCAGCTGCTGGGGACGGGCTCTGAGAAGTCACCTTGGCCTTTCGAGACGACGAGAGCCGGTGGTGGGCGTCAGGCACCATCTACCACCGGCTCGGTTCCTTGCTGAAGGCCGAAGGGGCCGGCTGGATCAACCCAGCTTGTTGGGGTTGACGAAGACGGTCGGGTCGAGGCCACGGATCGCCTTGGCGCTCAGCCAGACGCGCTGCGGCTTGCCTTCGAGCCAGATCGTGCGCTTCTGGAGGTTCGGCTTCAGGGTGCGCTTGTGGACGCCGACCTGCTTGAGGCCCACGCCGCCCTTGCGCTTGGCCGAGCCCTTGCGCTTGCTGGTGGTGGTGCTCCTGGTCTTCTTTCCGGTGATTGCACAGACGCGCGGCATGCTAGTTCCTCCGACTACGGTGGCGCCGCGGTGCGGCTTGCCACGAGGGCTTTCTGGTTAGTTTCCATGTCCGCCCCACGGAGCGGCGGACGAAGCGCTTGAGTTTAGCACACGCGTTCGGCTCGCACAAATGGGCAACGATGCGGACTGCCGCCCGAGCCGCGTTGCGGCTCCGGTATCGGTGCCCGACCGCGTGCGCCTTGCGGTAGCATCGCGGCCATGACGCGATCCGAGCTGGCCCGCACCATCACCCAGCGTTCCCTCATCACCGGCGAGTTCCTGCTCCGCTCCGGAGCCGTCAGCAACGAGTACTTCGACAAGTACCTCTTCGAGTCCGACCCGGCGGTCCTGCGGGCCGTGGCCGAGGCGCTGGCGCCGCTGGTGCCCGAGGGCGTAGACGCCCTGGCGGGCCTCGAGCTGGGCGGCGTGCCGCTGGCCGTGATGCTCGGCCAGCTGACGGGCCTGCCCACCCTCTTCGTGCGGAAGGTCGCCAAGGAGTACGGCACGCGCCGCCTGGCCGAAGGGGGCGAGCTACAGGGGAAGCGCCTGCTGGTGGTCGAGGACGTGGTGACGTCGGGCGGCCAGGTGGTGCTGTCGACGCACGACCTGCGGGAGCGCGGCGCCACCGTCACGCAGGCGGTCTGCGTCATCGACCGCGAAGCCGGCGGCGTTCAGGCGCTGGCCGACGCGGGCGTCGAGTTGCGGGCGCTGTTCACGATGAGCGAGCTGAAGGCGGCCGGCTGAAGGCACACCTGCTGCTCCTTGGCGCGCGGATGGCGGCGTCCCGGCGGTCGCCCTGAACTGGCCCACGGCCTGCGGCAGCCCGCACGCGCCCGGCGCCCCGGGCCGCTACACTTGCCGCATGGCCGAGAAGACCCTGTTCGAGAAGATCGTCGCCCGCGAGATCCCTGCCGACATCCTCTACCAGGACGACCTCGTCACCGCCTTCCGCGACATAAGCCCGCAGGCGCCGACGCACGTGCTGATCGTTCCCAACGAGCCCATCCCCACCGCCGCCGACGTCGAGCCCCACCACGAGCCCGCCCTCGGACGCCTGTTCACGGTCGCCCGCAAGGTGGCCGCGCAGGAAGGGCTGGACAACGGCTACCGGCTGATCGTCAACTGCAAGGACGACGCGCACCAGGAGGTCTACCACCTGCACGTCCACCTGCTGGGCGGCAGGAAGCTGGGCCCGCTGCTGGCCAGCTGAAGCAGCGGGCGCCGGCCCGAGGCGACCTGGGCGCGCACCGTCATCGCGGCCGGTGCGCCCGTCCCCTCAGCCCTGGTACTCGCCCCAGGCCGCCCGCAGCACCGAGCAGACCTCCCCGAGCGTGGCGTGGCGCCGCAGCGCCTCCTGCACCACGGGGAAGAGCGCGCCGCTGCCCTCGGCCACCTGCCGCAGCTGCTCGAGCGCCTGGCTGACCTGCACGCCGTCGCGCGCGTCCCGGAACTCCCGCACCTGCGCGGCGCGGCGCTCGCCTACGCCCTGGTCGTGCTCCTGGATCGGGACGCTGGCGTCCCCGCCTTCGGTGAAGCGGTTCACGCCCACCACCACCCGCTCGCCGCTCTCGATACCCTTCTGATGCCGGTAGGCCGACTCCTCGATCTCGCGCTGCACGAAGCCCGCCTCGATGGCGCGCACCGCTCCGCCCAGTTCGACCACCTGCTCCATGAGTGCCGTGGCCTCGGCCTCCAGCTCGTCGCACAGGTGCTCGATGTAATAGCTGCCGGCCAACGGGTCGATCGCCTGCGTGACGCCCGTCTCGTACGCCAGGATCTGCTGCGTGCGCAGCGCGAGGCGGGCCGTCTCGGGCGTCGGCAGCCCCAGCGCCTCGTCGAGCGCGTTCGTGTGCAGGCTCTGCGTGCCGCCCAGCACCGCGGCCAGCGCCTGGTAGGCGGTGCGCACGACGTTGTTGTCGGGCTGCTGCGCCGTCAGGGTGCTGCCGCCCGTCTGAGTGTGGAACCGCAGCATCTGCGAGCGAGGGTCGGTGGCGCCGAACTCGTCACGCATCACCTTCGCCCACATGCGGCGCGCCACGCGGAACTTCGCCACCTCCTCCAGCAGGTCGCTGTGGCAGGCGAAGAAGAACGACAGGCGCGGCGCGAACTCCTCCAGCGCCAGGCCGGCGTCCAGCGCGGCGCGCACGTAGGCGCGCGCGTTCGAGAGGGTGAAGGCCAGCTCCTGGGCCGCCGTCGAGCCCGCCTCGCGGATGTGATAGCCCGAGATGCTGATGGTGTTGAAGCTCGGCAGCTCGCGCGCGCAGTGGGCGAACAGGTCGGTCACGAGGCGCATGCTGGGGCCGGCCGGGAATATGTAGGTGCCGCGCGCCACGTACTCCTTCAGGATGTCGTTCTGCACGGTGCCGCCCAGCTGCGCGGGCGCCACCCCCTGCTCCTCGCCCACCAGCACGTACAGGGCCAGCAGCATCATGGCCGGGGCGTTGATGGTCATGGACGTCGTCACGTCCTGCAGCGGGATGCCGTCGAACAGGCGACGCATGTCGTCGATCGTGGCGATCGAGACGCCCACCCGGCCGACCTCGCCGGCGGCCAGCGGATCGTCGGGGTCCATCCCCAGCTGGGTCGGCAGGTCGAAGGCCACCGACAGACCGCTGACGCCCTGCTCCAGCAGGTAGCGGTAGCGGCGGTTCGACTCCTCGGCGGAGCCGAAGCCGGCGTACTGCCGCATGGTCCACAGGCGCCCCTCCGAGTACATGCGCGGGTAGACGCCGCGGGTGAACGGGAACTCGCCGGGCCGGCCCAGCCGTTCGGCAAGGCGCGGCGGCGGCGCATCGTAGATCGGATCCATGGTGGCGATCATACGTGCCGCGCGGCGAACGGCCGTCACCCCCTGCCTCTCTAGGGGTAGCCTCTACCCATGGCGAACCACGACATGAGCTACAGAAGGCTGGGCAACAGCGGGCTGAAGGTCTCGAGCGTCAGCCTGGGCGGCTGGACCACCTACGGACACACGGTCGAAGAGGCGAACACCGTGCAGCGCATCATCGACCGCGCGCTCGAGCTGGGGGTCAACTTCTTCGACATCGCCGACGTCTACGCCAAGGGCAAGGCCGAGGAGCTGATGGGCGCCGCGCTTGCCGCCACCGGCGCGCCGCGCCACCACCTGGTGGTCTCCAGCAAGGTCTTCCACCCGATGTCCGACGACGTCAACGACCGCGGCCTGTCGCGCAAGCACATCATGGAGTCGATCGACCGCAGCCTCGACCGGCTCGGCTTCGACTACCTCGACGTCTACTTCGCGCACCGCTACGACCCCGAGACGCCTCTGGAAGAGACGGTCGAGGCGTTCTCCGACGTGGTGCGCTCGGGGCGCGCCCACTACTGGGGCACGAGCATGTGGTCGGCGGCGCAGATCGCCGAGGCGCACACGTTCGCCAAGTCGAACGGCCTCGTGCCGCCCGTCACCGAGCAGCCCGAGTACTCGATGATCCGCCGCAGCCGCGTCGAAGAGCGCATCCTGCCCATCACCACGCGGCTGGGCATCGGCCTGGTCGTGTGGAGCCCGCTGGCGCAGGGCCTGCTGACCGGCAAGTACGACGACGGCGTGCCCGCGGGCAGCCGCTTCGCGAACTTCGAGCGCTTCCGCGAGCAGATCCTGACCGACGAGAACGCCGCCAAGGTGAAGGCGCTGAAGCCCATCGCCGACGAGCTGGGCATCAGCCGCGCCCAGCTGGCGCTGGCCTGGGTGCTGCGGCAGCCGGGCGTCGCCAGCGTCATCACGGGCGCCACGCGCGTCGAGCAGCTGGAAGACAACGTGCGCGCCGCCGGCGTGCAGCTGACGCCGGAGCAGCTCGAGCGCATCGACGAGCTGCTGCGCTGAAGCCCGGAGCGGGCGGAACCCGGCGGCCATGAGGCTCTACAGCGCCCAGCAGATGCGCGACGTCGACGCGCGCGCGGCGCAGCTGGGCGTGCCCCCATCACACCTGATGGAGGCGGCGGGCGCGGCCGTGGCCGGCGCCCTGCTGGAGCGCTTCCCCGACACGCGCCTGGCGGTGGTGCTCTGCGGCGCCGGGAACAACGGCGGTGACGGCTACGTCGCGGCCGGCCACCTTTTGCGCCGCGGGCTGAAGGTGCGGCTGCTCGAGCTGCCCGCAGCCGCGGCACACGCCGAGGACGACGCGGCCTCCCCCGCCGCTGCCGCCCGGCGCGCCTTCCTGGACGCCGGTGGACGAGCGGAGCCGCTGCACGAGGCCAGCGCGGCCGACGCCTTGGCCCTGCTCGAGCAGGCGCGCGCGGCTGCGGGCGCGCGGCCCGTCCTCGTGGACGCCCTCTTCGGCAGCGGCCTGAACCGGCCCATGGCGGGGTGGCTCACCCGCTTGGCGGCGGAGGCCAAAGCCCTGGGTGCCCGCGTCGTGGCGGTGGACGTACCCAGCGGCCTGGACGCCGACAGCGCCCAGCCCATGGGCCCTCACGTCAGCGCCGACCTCACCGTGGTGCTGGCCGGTCACAAGCTGGCGGGCCTCTTCTACCCGGCCCGCGCGGCCTACGGCGAGGCGGTGCTGGCGGACATCGGCGTCCCCACGGAGGCGCTCGACGCGTTCGGCGGCCCGGGGCTGCTGGACGCCGCGCAGGTCGCTACGTACCTGCCGCGCCGCGCGCCGGACGTCCACAAGTACGGCGCCGGCACCGTGTGCGTGGTGGCGGGCTCCGAGCGCTACCTGGGCGCCGCCGAGCTGGCGTGCCGCGGCGCGTGGCGGGGCGGCGCCGGGCTCGTGACGCTCGTGGCGCCGGCACGGCCGCCGGGCGCATGGCCCGAGACCATCCTCGAGCCTCACGACTGGAGCGAGGCGGGCTGGCCGCCTGCCGGCCTCGAGCCGCGCCACGCGGGCACCTGCGTGATCGGTCCAGGCCTGAGCGCGGCGGCCACGCGGCACCTGAAGCGGATGCTCGGCTGGGCGCCGGGGCCTGTTGTTCTGGACGCGGGCGCTCTTCATCCGGAAGCCCTGGCGGCAGCGGGCCTGCCGACCACCCTGCCGGACACCCTGGCGACCACCCTGCCGGACGCCCTGCCGGACACCGCGCCTGAAACCGTGCCCGTGGTGCTGACACCGCACGCGGGCGAGGCCGCGCGGCTGCTGGGCGAAGGCAGCCTCGTGCGCCGCGACCCGCCGGCCGCGGCCGCCCTGCTCGCCCAGCGCTACGGCGCCACCGTGGTCCTGAAGGGCCCCACCACCGTGATAGCCGAACCCGGCGGGCGCGCCGCCCTGTCCACCCGCGGCAGCCCGGCGCTGGCCAGCGGCGGCACCGGCGACGTGCTGGCGGGTCTGCTGGGTGCCCTGTTGGCTGCGCCTGGCGGCCGGCAGGCGGTCTTCGAGCGCGCCTGCCTGGCCGCCTGGGCGCACGGCGTGGCCGGCGAGCTGGCGGCCGCGGAGCTCGGCTACGGGCTCGTCGCCAGCGACGTGGCCGCGAAGCTGCCCGCTGCCCTTCTTCAGCTGGGCTGGTGAGCGGCCGCTCGCTGCGCGCACACCGGACGCGCCGGGCACGACCAGGCGCGCCCCAACGCGGTGCTAGCATCCGGCCGATGAGCGACCCCGCGATGAGCGAACCCTCGACCAGCGCCCCGACGCAGCCGCAGCTCCCGATCCTCGGCATCGACACCTCGTGCGACGACACCGGCGTCGGCATCGCGCTCGGCGAGCGCGTGCTGGCCAACGTGGTGGTGCCGCAGACGGCGCTGCACGCGCGCTTCGGCGGCGTGATGCCCGAGCTTGCCAGCCGCGAGCACCTCGAGGTGATTGACGAGGCCGTCGAGCGCGCTCTGCGGGAGGCCGGCCTGAACCTGGGCGACCTGGGCGCGGTGGCCGCCACCCGCGGGCCGGGCCTGGTGGGGGCGCTGCTGGTGGGCCTCAGCTACGGCAAGGCGCTCGCGTGGGGCCTGGGGGTGCCGTTCCTGCCCGTCCACCACCTGCACGGGCACCTGGCCGCCGCGACGGGGGTGGAGCCGCCGTTCCTGGCGCTCATCGCCTCGGGCGGGCACACGGCGCTGTTCGAGGTGCGGGCGTGGGACGACGTCTCGGAGCTGGGCCGGTCTCGGGACGACGCGGCGGGCGAGGCGTTCGACAAGGTGGCGCGCCTCCTGGGCCTCGGCTACCCGGGCGGCCCGGCGCTGTCCGAGCTGGCGCGCCAGGGAGACGACCAGGGCGTCAAGCTGCCGTGGCCGATGGCGGGCTCGAAGGGGCTCGAGTTCTCGTTCAGCGGCCTCAAGACGGCGGTGGCGCTGCTGCTCGAGCGCCAGCCCGACGCGAACAGGGCCGACGTGGCGGCGACGTTCGAGCGCATCGTGGTGGGATCGCTGACAGAGGTGACGGCGCGCGCGCTTTCGCACACGGGCCTGAAGCGCCTGGTGATCGCCGGCGGCGTGGCGGCCAACCGGCGCCTGCGCGAGGAGGTGGCCGGCCTGGACGTGGAGACGTTCTTCCCGCCGCTCGCTTTGGCCACCGACAACGGCGCCATGATCGCCCTGGCGGGCCGGCTGCTGCTGGCGGGCACGCCGCCGGCGGCGCCACTCGAGGCGGACGCCGAGCCTTACCTGCCCCTGGCCTGAGCGGACCCACCTGTCCCGGCCCGAGCGGACCTGTTTGCCCGGCCTGGCCGAACCCGCGGCTTCCTGCGACCTACCTGACGCTTACCTGACGCTGCCCCAGAGGCCGGCCAGGTACATCTCCTGCGTGACGATGCCCTTGATGGTGTCGCCCTCCGTGACCACCACCAGCTGTTCGTGGGCCAGCACGCGCCGGAGGTCGGTGACGGCCATCGCGCCGTCGACTTTCACGAGCTCCTCCCACGACGTGATGCGGTCGCGGTTGAGGCCCGTGACGCCCACGGGCACCCCGTCCTGTTCGACGATGACGATGCGGTTCTCGATCATCGTCTGCACGACCTGCGCCGAATCGACCACGGGGACGCGTGCGGCGGCCCGGCCGGCGGTCGGGGGAAGCAGCAGCCCGAAGCTGAGCAGCGTGGGCGACGGCAGCCTGAGCGCGCTGCGCACGTAGACCAGCGCGAACGAGTAGGTGACGACGAAGACGACGCCCTCGAGTATGCCTGTGAAGTTGAAGGTGCCGAACCCTAACCGGCCGCCCGTGCCGAGTAGCCAGTAGAGGAGCAGGGTGACGAGCAGCGCGAAGGCGACGGCGGCGGCGGCGCCCAGCAGGGCTGCCACGCGGAGTTCGGAGGGGCGTCTCACGTGTTCATCTCCTGGGGAGCGGGCAGGTTGGGTGCCAGCGTGCCGGGCATGTGCGCGGGCGAGTCGACGTCGGCCGCCAGGGCGGCGTCCTCGCTGAGCAGCGCACGCGCCGGTGCGCCCAGCAGCTGGCTCACGCGCTTCTCGAGGCGCGGAACGTCGGCGTGGCCGAGGACGAAGGCGAGCAGCACGTCGAGCCCGACGATGCTCGCCAGCGCGAACGGGTTCTTGCGCGCCCGGAACACGCGGTCCACGAGCGGCAGCAGAGCGGGTGCCAGGGCGCGGTCCAGCAGCAGCATGTTGCCGCCCGTGAACCGGCCGTCCTTCAGGCGGGCGTACGTGCGGCGCTGATGGGGGAACTGCGCCGTGGCCGAAGCCTCCGTGACGATCGGGTAGACGAGGGCGGCGCGGCCATCGGGGGTCGACGAGGCCGCAGCCCCTTCGACGAAGCGGGCCACCATCTCGCCCGTGATCCAAGGGATGTCGGCGCTGACCAGCAGCACGTGTTCGTGCTCGCCCGCCGACAGCGCAGCTCCGAGGCCCAGCGCCAGCGAGTCGACGAGCCGCTCGCCCGCCGGCAGCTGGGCGTCGTAGAGCCTGGCCAGGCGCACGTCGGTCGGGCCGACGTAGACGATGTCGTCGATGACACCGCTGCCTCGCAGCGCCTGCAGCACGAACGCGCCCAGAGGCCGGTCGCCCAGCGGCACCAGCGCCTTGGCGGCCACCCCGGCGTCCGCAGCCAGCGCGTCGCTAGCGTCTCCGCCGGCCAGTACCACCGCCACCACACGTCCATGGGTCATGCGCCGATTCTAACGTGCAGCGGGAGCGAACCCGCCCGGCACACCGTGCCCGGCAACGCAAGGGCGGCGCGCTGGTGGCCACGGTAAGCGCCCGCCACGAAGGTCGTGGCGGGCGCCGGAGGCGGACCTGGATCCGCTCGGTTCGTTCCGTCGTAGGAGCGCTCGGCTCCTTACCGCGCTGGGGTCAAGGCTGGCCCCAGCTGCCCCTCAGTAGCGGGACTGGCGAACGTTCAGCTCGGTGCTGCGGCCGGGGTTGGCCGTGAACGTGGTGACGTAGGTGGCGAAGCCCGGTGCCATCACGACCAGCTCGTGCGTGCCGGGTGTGATGTCCTCGAGGGTCAGGCGACCGGTGCCGTTGGGCAGGGTGCCCACCTGGCGGCCGTCGAGGAAGACGGCGGCGCCGCCGACGTTGCCCTGCACGACGACCGTGGCACGCGCGGCCTGCATCTGCGCGCTGACGGTGCGGTTTTCGCCGCTGCGGACCTCGAAGCTGACGGTGGTCGAGTCGTAGCCCGGCATGTCGAAGCGCGCGTCGTAGCGGCCCTGGTCGAAGCGGATGGCGCCCGTGGGCGTGGTGCCCACGTAACGACCGCCGACGTAGACGTCCGCGCCCGATGGCGCGCTGGTGAACGACACCGTGCCGGCGCGGCGGACCTGGTTGAGGGTGGCCGTGACGTTGCTCGTGTCGCCGGGGCGCAGGTTCACGCGCGAGGTGAACGGTTCGTAGCCTTCCAGCTCGATGCGGATGTCGTGGTTGCCGGGGCGCGCCCCGAAGCTCATGGGCGTGTAGCCGACGAACTGGCCGTCCAGGAAGACGCTGGCGCCGGACGGCGTAGAGCTGAAGCGGAAGGTGCCGAACGCCGCCTGCTGCGGGCGGTCACCGACGTAGTAGAGCGCGGTGTCGGTCACCCAGTTCTGCTGCGGCACGGGACGCACGATGATGGCGAAGCTCTCGATGAAGCCCGACTCGCCGATCGTGCTCTGGGCGAAGATGTCGCCCTCGCGCTGGAAGCTGGCCAGCTGGCTCGTGTTCAGCTGGTCCTTGCTGGCCACCGCGATCACCTTCGAGAGGCCACGAGGCGGCGCGATGTTGAACACATAGCGCGCGCCGGACGGCGGGAAGCTGCGCGTCTCGCCGGCGCTCAGCCGGTTGTTGCTGTCGTAGCGGTTCGGGAAGATCTGGGTGATCTCTCCGTTGGGGCGCACGTCGAAGAGGTAGACGTAACTGGCCTCGTCCACGCGCACGTTGATGCGGATCTCCTCGCCTACCTGGTAGACGGGCGAGGCGTCTCCGGAGGGGTCCCGGTCGAACCAGACCTCCACACCGAAGCTAGGGGCGGGGTTTACTACGATCGCCTGGGGCGAGACCACGAACCCTTGGGCGAAGCCCAATGGAAGCAGAAGCAGGAGCGCGAGCGTTCCGATGAATCGTTTCACGGTCTGCCTCCTTTCTTCGGCGAAGCGTAGCACCACCACCCTAAGCGGCATGATGGAGCCCTTAAAGCGACCTTCATCGAATGTGTTACGAGGCACACGGTCGGCGGAGTAGCATCGCCCTACATGGAACAGAACCTGCTTCGCTACGACCACGGCGGCACGGCCGCTCTCCCCCGCCGCCGGGGCGCGCTCGGCGTCCTGTTCGCGGCGCTGCTGGCGCTGGTGGCGCTGCAGGGCGGCCGCGCCCAGGCGCAGGAGGCGCTGGACGTGGACACCGTCCTGGCCAACGTCACCGACGCGGCGCGCGCCCTCGAGGACGCCGCCTTCCAGCTGACGGGCCGCCTGGTGAACCCGGACGGCACCACCGTCGCGCTCGAGCTCGACATCCTCGTCATGCCGCCCCTGAGCCTGGCCAGCGCCTACATAATCCAGCCCGACGCGCTCGCCGACAACATCGTCCTGCTCGATGGCGACGCCGTCTACAACTACACCTTCCTGACGAACCAGGTGATGATCTTCGACGCCGACGACCCCGACGCGCTGGGCGGCCTGCTGCCCACCGGCGAGGACGGCGCCACCGCGAACCTCGACTTCGACCTGGGCGCCATCTTCGAAGGCTACGAGGCCTCCATCGTCGAACTGTTCGACGGCCCCTTCGGCCCCACCTACCGCCTGCACTTCACGAACAAGGACCCCGAGGCCACCATCCTCGACGTCGAGGCCGAGGTGCCCACCGCCGACTGGCTGCCCCGCAAGCTCGTGTTCATGCAGGCCGACGGCCACGTGCTGGCCGAGCTGAACGCCGAGGCGCTCGAGACGAACGTGGGCATGAGCCCGGAACAGGTCCGGGAGCTGCCGGACGACGCCGAGGTCATCGACAACCGGCGCTAGTTCCCGACCATCTCCTCGGGCACCACGGCCGCGTCGAACTCCTCGGCCGTCAGGTAGCCCAGCGCGAGGGTCGCCTCCTTGAGGGTCGTGCCCTCGCGGTGCGCCTTCTGCGCGATCTCGGCGGCCTTGTAGTAGCCGATGCGCGTGTTCAGCGCCGTCACCAGCATCAGCGAGTTGTCGAGGTGCTGGCGCATGCGCGGCTCGTTGGCCTCGATGCCGTCCACGCAGTGCTCGCGGAAGCTGGCGCTAGCGTCGGCCAGCAGGTTGGCCGCCTGCAGGAAGTTGTAGATCATCACGGGCTTGAAGACGTTCAGCTGCAGGTGGCCGTGGGTGCCGGCCACGCCTATGGCGGCGTCGTTGCCGATGACCTGGGCGCACACCATCGTCAGCGCCTCGGCCTGGGTGGGGTTCACCTTGCCCGGCATGATCGAGGAGCCCGGCTCGTTCTCGGGCAGGCCGATCTCGCCGATGCCGCTGCGGGGGCCCGAGCCCAGCAGGCGGATGTTGTTGCCGATGGCGAAGAGCGCCACGGCGGCGCGCTTCAGGGCGCCCGAGGCCTCGACTACCGCGTCGTGCGCCGACAGCGCCTCGAACTTGTCGTCGGCGGTGCGGAACGGCAGGCCCGTCAGCTCGGCGATGCGCTCGGCCACCCGCGGGGCGAACCCCTTGGGAGCGTTGAGGCCGGTGCCGACGGCGGTGCCGCCCAGGGCCAGCTCGGCCAGGTGCGGCAGGGCGTTCTCGATCGCTTCGATGCTCTTGCGCACCTGACTGGCGTAGCCGCCGAACTCCTGACCGAGCGTCAGGGGCGTGGCGTCCATGAGGTGCGTGCGGCCGATCTTGACCTTCCCTTCGAACTCGCGCGCCTTGGCCGTCAGCGACGCCTCGAGGGCGCGCAGCTCGGGCAGCGTGCGCTGCGCCAGGGCCGTGTAGGCAGCGATGTGCATGGCCGTCGGGAAGGTGTCATTGCTCGACTGGCTCTTGTTGACGTCGTCGTTGGGGTTCAAGGGCGTCTTGCTGCCCCGGGCGTTGCCCGTCAGGTCGGCGGCGCGGTTCGAGACGACCTCGTTGACGTTCATGTTCGACTGGGTGCCAGAACCCGTCTGCCACACGACGAGCGGGAACTGGTCGTCGAGGTCGCCCGCCAGGATCTCGTCGCACACGCGCGCGATCAGGTCGGCCTTCTCCTGCGGGAAGTCGGTCAGCTCGGCGTTCGTCAGCGCCGCCGCCTTCTTCAGCACGGCGAAGGCGCGCACGACCTCGATGGGCATGCGCTGCCCGCCGATGCGGAAGTTCTGGATGGAGCGCTGCGTCTGCGCGCCCCAGTAGGCCGCGGCCGGGACCTTCACCTCGCCGAGCGTGTCCTTCTCGACGCGGAAGTCGTTGCCTGTCTCGATGCTCATAGTCGGGAACCCTCCTGGGGCGCGTGTGCGGCGGCCGCCCGCTTTCACAGCGGGGCGGCGGGCCGAAAGCGCCCGAACGGCACCATGCTAACCAGGCGACGGCAGAGGCGAGCGCCCGGACGAGCGGTGTCGCGGGCACCTTGATGTTCGGCCAGGCGGCGCCCGGCGCAGGTAGGTTCGCTCAGGCGCCGAGCACGTAGAGCAGCGCCGCTCCGAAGCCGTTGCGCCAGTTCGTCCAGTTGTGCCCGGCGCTGCGCTCGGTCAGGGAGGCCTCGGCGCCGCGTCGTTCGAGTTCGGCGGCCACCTTTCGGTTCACGTCCGTCAGCCACTCGAGCGTGCCCACCTCCAGATACCAGCGCCGGGGCGGCGTGGCGCCACTCTGCAGCTGCTCCAGGATCCACGAGCGCTCGGAGCCGTAGAAGTCCTGCTCGTCGGGCGCGCCCAGGAACGCCCCCGAGAAGGAGACGACCGCCGCGTCCAGCTCGGGGTGCTCGAGAGCCAGCGTCGCCGAGACGAGCCCGCCCAGGCTGGCGCCCCACAGGATGCGCTCGCCGCTGAAGGGGTAGTCGCGCTCGAGGGTTGGCAGCAGTTCGTCTTTCACGAAGGCGCGGTAGTCGGGCGCGAAGCCGTACTCGGCGCGCCGGTCGCGCGGCTCGACGAACGCGAACCGGGCGGGCCGGATCTCGCCTGCCCGCAGCAGCGCTTCGGCCACCAGGTGCAGGCGCCCGATGCGGTAGAACGCCACCCCGTCCTGTACGACCACCAGCGGCAGCTTCTGCCCCTCGAAGCCGGCCGGCGTGTACAGCGTGACGCGCCGCGGGCCCTGGGGCAGGTGCTCGCTCTCCAGCCGCAGCCGGTCGGTGGTGCCTTCCGCCAGCGTCTCGTCGGGTGTGGCGAAGGGGTCGGGCCGGTAGTCGGGGCCGTAGACCGCGCTGACCTCCGGGAACCAGGGGCTCTCGCCCCGCTCGGGGTTGTCGGGGTCGGCTCGCACCTTCCTCTCGGCGTCGCGGTAGGCGTACTCGAAGTAGGCGTCGTCGGGAAGCTCGTACTCGATGGGCAGGGCGCCCTGCGCGCCCAGCGGCAGCGGGTCGCGGTCCATGTCGGTCATGTCCGACAGCAGTTCGGTTGCCCAGGTCGGTGGTTCCAGCCTCAGTCTCATGCCGCGAGTGTAGCCGCGAGCGTAGCCGCCCGCCACGGGATGCTGCGGCGGGGCTGCCCGAACGCTGCTGCTACACTTCGACCATGACACTGAGCGCCACCCACCCTTTCGACACACTCGCACTCGACGACCTGGCGACGCGGCCGAGCGCGAAGTGGAAGTACTTCGACCCCGGCGTGCTGCCGCTCTGGGTCGCCGAGATGGACTACCCGTTGGCCCCGTCCATCAAGCGCGCCATCCACGACCAGGTCGAGACGAACGACCTGGGCTACCAGATGCAGGCGGGCCTTCCGGGCCTGCGTGAAGCGGTGGCGCGGCGCATGACCGACCGCTACGGTCTGGCGGTAGAGGCCGAGGGCGTCGTGCCGCTGGGCACCACCGGCACGGGCCTGCTCCTGTCGGTGCTGGCGTTCTCCGAGCCCGGCGACGAGGTGCTGCTGCTGACCCCGCTCTACCCGCCGTTCATGCGGGCCGTGGAATCGACGGGGCGCGTGCCCGTGAACGTTCAGCTGCTGAACGACGGTAAGGGCTACGGCCTCGACCTGGCGGCCCTGGAGAGCGCCGTGACCCCGAAGACGCGCCTGCTCATGCTGTGCAGCCCGCACAACCCGATCGGGCGCGCCTTCACGGTCGATGAGCTAGAGGCGATGGCGGACCTGGCCGAGCGGCACGACCTGACCATCGTCAGCGACGAGCTGCATGCCGACCTGACCCTGGAGGGCCGCCACGTGCCCATCGCGTCGCTGAACGAGAAGGCGGCCGCGCGCACCGTCACCCTCTACGGCCCCACCAAGGCTTTCAACATCCCCGGCATGAAGATCAGCTTCGCCATCGGCAACGACGCAGAGCTGCTCGAGCGCCTGTCTGAAGTCGGTGGCGGCCTGCCCACGCCTCCGAACGTCCTGGCGCAGGCCGCGACGATCGGCGCCTACACGGGCGGCGACGCTTGGCTGGAGGACGTGCTGGGCTACCTGCGCGGCAACCGCGACCACCTGTTGGCGCGCGTGGCGCGCGAGATGCCGGCCGTGAAGGTCTACCCGCCGGCCGCCACCTACCTGGCCTGGCTCGACCTGCGCGCCTTCGACCTGGGCGAGCGCCCGGCCGAGGTGTTGGCGGAGCGCGCCAAGGTCGGCCTCAGCGAAGGCGCGGACTTCGGGCCGGGCGGCGAAGGGTTCGTACGCCTGAACTTCGCGACGAGCCGCCCGATCCTCGACGAGGCGCTCGACCGACTGGCGCGGGTGCTCGGTTGAGGGGCGGCCCGGCCGGCGCCACCGCTCGGCGCGGCAGGAGCAGGGACGAGGTACGTACCGTCGCCCTCTCCTCCGCGCTCGAGGCGGCGCTGCGTTCGGGCCACCCCTGGATCTACCGCAACCACCTCCCGGACGTCGACCTGCGCACGGGCGACGTGGTGCGCGTCGAGGCGGGCACCGCGTCGGCGTACGCCGTCTACGACGGCTCCGGCGCCATCGCGCTGCGCCTGTTCGGCGCCCAGCCCACCCCCGAGCTGCTGAAGGAGCGCGTCGGCGAGGCGCTCGCGTTGCGCGCCGTGCTGCCCGACGAGGGGAACGACGCTTACCGCCTCATCTACGGCGAGGGCGACTTCCTGCCCGGCATCGTCTGCGACCGCTACGGCCGCTTCGCGGTCATGAAGGCGTACGCCGCCGGCGTCGAGCGCTTCCTGCCCGACGTGGCGCGCGAGGTGGGCAGCCGCCTGAAGCTGAAGGGCGTGGCGCTGCGGGGCGGCCTCGACGACGAAGAGACGCTCGACGACGGGTCGACGCCCGCGGCCGCCGGCGGTTCGAGCGTGCCGGGGCGCGGCAAGGGACTGACGGCGTTGTGGGGCGAGCTGCCGCCGCCGGAGCTGACCGTCACCGAGAACGGCCTGAAGTTCATCGCCGACCCGTGGCGCGGCCAGAAGACGGGCCTGTTCCTCGACCAGCGCGACAACCGCCAGCTGGTCAGGCGCCTGGCGGCGGGGAAGCGCGTGCTGAACCTGTTCGCCTACAACGGCGCCTTCAGCGTCTACGCGCTGGCGGGCGGCGCGAGCGCCGTCATCAGCGTCGACGTGGCGCGCCCCGCCCTCGAGGCCGCCGAGCGGAACGTGGCGCTCAACCCCAGCGCCGGCGAGCACAGCGCGCTGGCGGCCGACATCTTCGATGCGCTGCCCCGCTGGGTGCAGCAGGAGCTGCGCTACGACATGGTGATCCTGGACCCGCCTTCGCTGGCCAACAACGCCACCCAGCGCCGCCGCGCCCAGCGCGCCTACATGCGCCTGAACCGAGACGCGCTGCGCCTGGTGGAGCCCGGCGGGCTGCTGATCACCGCGTCGTGCACGGCGCAGCTGGCACCGGAGCAGTTCCGCGAGGTGGTGGCCGAAGCGAGCCGCGCCGCCGGCGTGCGCGTGCAGATCATCGCCGAGCAGGGGCACGCGCTCGACCACCCGGTGCCGCTCTCGTTCCCCGAGGGGCGCTACCTGAAGCTGCTGGCGCTGCGCGTGCTGCCCTGAGGGTCAGCCAGGTCCCCGCGGCGGGACGGTTCCCTTCGGAAGCGCCCGCTGATCCCCTACCCCGTTCGCGAACGCAACCAATCGATCACGATCCGCCGCACCTCGTCGGGCACGCCGCTGCTGGCGTCGTCGTGGTGCATCTCGTGGTACGCGCCCTCCAGCTCGCGCAGCTCGACGCGCCCGGATGCCTCGGCCAGCGCCCGGCTGCCGGCCGGGGCGGCTATCTGGTCGCCGCCGCCGTGCACCACGAGGGTGTCCACGGCCAGCGCGGGCGCCAGCCGCAGCAGAGCCTCGCCCTGCTCGAGCATCGTGGCGGCGGCGTCGGCGCGCACGCCGCCGTGGTAGATCAGCGGGTCCTCGGCGTAGCGCTGCACCTGCGCGCCTTCGCGCGAGATGGTGGTGGGCGCCAGCTTGGTGGTGGGCAGGGTCGGGAACAGCGAGCCCAACGGGCGCGCCAGGCGCGTCAGCCACGCGGGCCGTTCGGCGGCGTCGCGCAGGAACGGGGCGCTGAGCACCAGCCCTTCAAGCCGCTCGGGGTGTTCGAGCGCGTAGCGCAGCGCGATGGCGCCGCCCATGCTGTGCCCGAACAGGAACGGCCGGACGCCAGGGTGCTCGTCCTGGGCCAGTTCCTGCAGCGCGGCCAGGTCCGAGAGCGTCGTCTCGAAGCCGTCGACCGAGCCGCGCACCGCGCCGGGGCTGGCGCCGTGGTTGCGCTGGTCGAACGCCCACACGTCTAGCCCTGCGCCCGTCGCGGCCTGCGCCAGGCGCGTGTGGCGCCCGGCGTGCTCGGCGTAGCCGTGCACGATCAGGAGCACGCCCTCGGGCTCTGCGGCACGCCAGCGGTAGCCCGCCAGGCGCTCGCCGTCGTACGCCGTCAAGTCGAAACGTTCGGCCGCCTGCTCCATGGTTGTCACCTCGGAAACGATGATAGCAGCCGTCAGAGGCCGTTCCGGGCGTAGATCGCGTCCACGAAGCGCAGGTACCAGGCCGGGTCGAAGGCTTCCTCCAGCTGCGCAGCCGTGAGCGGGTTCGCCTCCTCGGCCGCCACCAGCTCACGAAGGTGAACGCCCGTCTCCCACGAAGCGAGGCTGGCGCGCTGCACCAGGTCGTAGGCCGCCTCGCGACCGAGGCCCGCCTCGATCATCAGGTGCAGCACCCTCTGCGAGTAGACGAGCCCGTGCAGGGCGTCAAGGTTCGCGCGCATGCGCTGCTCGTTCACGACCAGGGCCCGCAGCACGCGCGTCAGGCGCCTGAGCGCGTACGACGCGAGCGTGGTGGTGTCGGGCAGCACGACGCGCTCGACGCTCGAATGGCTGATGTCGCGCTCGTGCCAGAGCGCCACGTTCTCGAGGGCCGCCTGCAGGTTCGTGCGCAACAGCCGGGCGACGCCGCTCAGGTTCTCGGTGGCTATCGGGTTCTTCTTGTGAGGCATCGAGCTGGAGCCCGTCTGGCCGGCGCCGAACCCCTCCTGCGCCTCACGCACCTCGCTGCGCTGCAGGTGGCGGACCTCGAGCGCCACGCGTTCGACGCTCGTACCGAGGATGGCCAGGGCGGCCAGCAGCTGGGCGTGCCGGTCGCGCGCCACCGTCTGGTTGGTTATGGGATCGGGAACCAGGCCGAGCACCCTCGCCACGCGCTCCTCGACCTCGGCCGGCAGGTGGGCGTAGGTGCCTACCGAGCCAGACAGCATGGCCACGCCGATCGCCTCGCGCGCGGCGCGCAGGCGCGCCTCGTCGCGCTGGAGGGCGGCGCGGAAGTTCAGGAACTTGAGGCCGAACGTCATCGGCTCGGCGTGCACCCCGTGGGTGCGGCCGATGGTGGGGGTGTGACGGTAACGCTTCGCCAGCTCGGTCACGACCTTCAGCAGCGCCCCGAGGTCGGCCAGGATCAGGTCGAGGGCGCGCACCAGCAGCAGGTTCTGCGCCGTGTCGACGACGTCGGTGCTGGTCAGGCCGTAATGGATGTAGCGGGCGTCGTCGCCGAAGCGCCCGGTAAGGGCGCGCGTGAACGCCACGACGTCGTGCTTCGTAACTTCCTCGAGCTCGGCCACCCGCTGGGCGAAGGCCTCGTCGAGCGGTTGGCGCTCGGCCGCTGCCCGCAGACGCGCCGTGACGCCTTCGGGCACCTGCTGCAGCTCTTCCAGCGCCTGCGTGGCCGCCAGCTCGACTTCGAGCCAGACGCGGTAGCGCTCGGCCTCGCTCCACAGGGCGCGCATCTCGGGCGTGGTGTAGCGCGCGATCATGGCCCGGACGCTACCACGGGCGCCCAAGGCAGCCTTACGGCCGTTGGGCGCGTGCCCAGATACGTTGGGCATGCGCCCAGGAGCCGTGGGCAACGCAAGCTGGATATGCCCAGAATGCGCTCTGGGATGGTAGAATCGCCTGTCAGGCCGCCGCCCGGAGCGGGGCAGTTCCGCACACGGAAACGACGCTCGCCGTTGCCCGCAACGGACGACCGTTCGCGGCCCGCCGGTCGGCACTGGAGGTCACCTTGAACGAGGGTCAAGTCGTCCCCGTCCAGATAACGGACGAGATAAAGACGAGTTTCATCAACTACGCCATGTCGGTCATCGTGGAACGCGCGCTGCCCGACGTGCGCGACGGGCTCAAGCCGGTTCAGCGGCGCATCCTCTACGCCATGAACCAGATGGGCCTCGCCAGCAACCGCAAGCACTCCAAGAGCGCCGGCGTGGTCGGCGAGGTCATCGGGAAGTACCACCCGCACGGCGATTCCGCCATCTACGACGCCATGGTCCGCCTGGCGCAGAGCTGGAACGTGCGCTACCCGCTCGTGGACGGGCAGGGCAACTTCGGCTCGATCGACGGCGACCCCGCGGCCGCCTACCGGTACACCGAGGCGCGCCTCTCGGCCGTCGCCGAAGCGATGCTCGCCGACATCGACAAGGAGACCGTCGACTTCCGCGACAACTTCGACGGCACCCTCCAGGAACCCACGGTGCTGCCGGCGGCGGTGCCGAACCTGGTGGTCAACGGCGCGGCCGGCATCGCGGTGGGCATGGCGTGCAATCTGGCGCCGCACAACCTCGGCGAGGTCGTCGACGCGCTGGTAGCGCTGCTCGAGGACCCCGACATGGGCACCGACGAGCTGATGAAGCACATCCAGGGGCCCGACTTCCCCACGGGCGGCATCATCGGCTTCGACGGCATCCGGCAGGCCTTCGAGACGGGGCGCGGCAGCATCCGCATCCGCGGGCGCGCCCGCATCGAGGACCACAACGGCAGGCCGATCATCGTCGTCACCGAGATCCCCTACCAGGTCAACAAGACCTCGCTCATCCAGACGGTCGCCCAGCTCGTGCGCGACAAGCGCATCGAGGAGATCTCGAACATCCGCGACGAGTCCGACCGTCACGGCATGCGCATCGTCTTCGAGCTGAAGCGCGGCGCCAACGCCGAGGTCGTGCTGCAGCAGCTGTACAAGTTCAGCCAGCTGCAGGGCACCTTCGCCGTCAACAACGTCGTGATCGTCGACAACGCCCCGCGCCTGCTCTCCATGAAGGAGATGCTGCGCTACTTCCTCATGCACCGCGCCGACGTCATCCGGCGCCGCTCCGAGTACGAGCTCAGGAAGGCGCGCGAACGGGCGCACATCCTCGAGGGCTACCTCATCGCCCTCGACAACCTCGACGCCGTCATCCAGCTCATCCGCAGCTCGAAGGACGGCCCCGAGGCCAAGAACGGCCTCATGCGCGAGTTCGGCCTCTCGGAGCCGCAGTCGCAGGCCGTGCTCGACATGCGCCTGCAGCGCCTCACGGGCCTGGAGCGCTCCAAGATCCAGGAGGAGTACCGCGAGCTGCAGGAAGAGATCGCGCGCCTCGACCTGATCCTCACGGACGACGCCGAGCTGAAGCGCGTCATCCGCGCCGAGCTCGTCGCCGAGAAGAAGGCGTTCGACAACCCGCGCCGCACCGCCATCGCCGACATGAGCGACGACATCTCGAAGGACGACCTGATCCCCGAAGAGAGCATGGTCGTCACGCTCACGAACGGCGGCTACATCAAGCGCACGGCGCTCACCAGCTACCGCAGCCAGGCGCGCGGCGGCCGCGGCGCCAAGAACCAGAACATCAAGGACGACGACTTCAACACCCAGCTGCTGGTCGGCAGCACCCACGACTTCCTGCTCTTCTTCACCGACCGTGGCCGCGTCTACCGCGAGAAGATCTACGACCTGCCGGAAGCCGAGCGCAGCGCGCGCGGTAGCCACCTGCGCAACGTCCTGCCGCAGATGGTCGACGACGAGAAGGTCCAGACCGTCCTGTCGGTCAAGAGCCTGAACCGCGACGGCTACTTCGTCTTCGCCACCCGCAACGGGCTCATCAAGCGCACCCTGATCCGCGACTACATCAACCTCACCACCGCGGGCCTCGTGGCCATCAACCTCGTCGAAGGCGACGAGCTGGAAGCCGTGCGCATCACCGACGGCGACGCCGACGTGGTGCTGGGCACCCGCAGCGGCCAGGCGATCCGCTTCCACGAATCCGGTGCGCGCGACACGGGCCGCGCCACCCAGGGCGTCATCGGCATCCGCCTCAAGCCCAGCGACGCGGTGGTCAGCCTGGCGGTCATCCCCGCCGAGGAGAAGGAGAACGCCGAGCTCCTCAGCCTCACCGAGTCGGGCCTCGGCAAACGCACGCGCCTGGAAGAGTTCCCGCTCCAGGGCCGCGGCGGCCAGGGCGTCATCGGCCACAAGGTCACCGACAAGACCGGCCACATGGTCACCCTCACGCCCGTGCAGGGCAACGAGGAGCTACTGATGCTGACGAACCACGGCATCATCATCCGCACCAGCGTCTCGCAGGTCAGCAGCTACAGCCGCTCGACCATGGGCGTCAAGGTGATGCGCGTCGACGACGGCGACCGCGCCGTGGCGGCCATGGTGCTGCCCAGCGACGAGGAGCTGGAACAGATCGACCGCTAGATCCGGCCGGCAGGCCGCAGCAAGACCTCGAACGGACATCGCGGTATCATTCCCGCGATGTCCGTTTCCCTTTGGCTGGACTGCGACCCCGGGCACGACGACGTGTTCGCCATCTTCCTGGCGGCGCACGCCGCCGAGCTGAAAGGCATCAGCGCCGTCAGCGGCAACGCGCCGCTCGAGCGCACCGTCGCCAACGCGCTCATCGCCGCGCAGATCGCGCAGCTCGACGTGCCCGTGCACGCCGGAGCCGCCAAGCCGCTCACGCGGCCGGCGCAGCACGCCTCGCACATCCACGGCGAGAGCGGCCTGGACGGCCCGACGCTGCCCGAACTGCGGCGCGAGGCCGACGCGCGGCCGGCCGTGCGGGCGCTGCTCGACGCTGCCGAAGCGCATGACGACCTCTGGCTCGTCGCGGTGGGGCCCCTGACGAACGTGGGGTTGGCGCTGGCGCTCGAACCCGGGCTGGCGCAGCGCCTGCGCGGCATCAGCGTGATGGGCGGAGCCTACGGCCCCGGCAACATGACGGCGGCCGCCGAGTTCAACATCTGGGCCGACCCCGAGGCGGCACAGATCGTCTTCGAGTCGGGCGCCAACGTGCTGTTGGCAGGGCTCGACCTCACGCACCGCTTCCTGATGGACCGCGGCCGCATCGAACGCATCCGCGGGCTCGGCGGCGAGGCCGCCGCCTTCTCGGCCGACCTGCTGGACTTCTTCGCCAGCGCCTACGAGAAGACCTACGGTGAAGCCGCCGGCCCGCTGCACGACCCGTGCGCCGTGCTCGCCGTCACCCACCCGGAGCTGTTCACGAGCGAGCGCCGTCACGTGGCCGTCGAGCGGTACGGCGAGCTGACGCGCGGCATGACCGTCGTCGACCGCCGCACCGGCGGCATGCCGCAGGCGCCCAACGCGACGGTCCTGACCGGCATCGACGACGGGGCCGCCTTCGAGGTACTTCTTGCCGCGCTGGAGGCGTTGCCATGAGCGCCGTGCGGGCCGGAACGAGGCGCGCGACCGCCACCATGGGCAGCGAGTCGACGGCGGTCGTGGAGTTCCGCCACGTCACCAAGACCTACTCGCGCACGCACACGCACGCCCTCAGGAACGTCGACTTCCGCATCGACAAGGGCGAGTTCGTCTACCTGACCGGGCACTCGGGCGCCGGGAAGTCGACGCTGCTCAGCCTGATGCTCAGGCGCATCGTGCCCACCGAAGGCAGCGTCATAGTCAACGGCTTCGACGTCGCCCGCATCCGCGAGGGGCGCCTGCCGCAGTTCCGCCGCGGCATCGGGATGGTCTTCCAGGACCACCG
>CAZVCT010000008.1:44993-48507 GCA_964625655.1 uncultured bacterium | reverse complement strand
TCAGGTCCAGGCTCCGCTCGTACTCGAGCAGCGTGGCCGTGGCGAGGTCGAAGCGCTCGCCGTCCACCCACAGCCGCACCGTCTTCGCGTCCGGCACGTTGACGATGGTCTGCCCCGTGGTGGCGAAGCCGTACCCCGCCTCCGCGTACTCGATGTCCCAGGTCTCGTGGAAGCCGTTGACGAAGGTGCCGTGCTCGTACGCGACACCCGACTCGTCGTGGTTGCCGCGCAGCCCCAGGTAGCCGTTGCCGAGCGAGAAGAGCGTCTCGGCCACGCCGTCCACGCCGCGCTCGGGCCGGGTCTCCACCAGCCGCCACTCGTCGACGGGGAAGCGCTCGCGGTCCATCCCGGCGGCCCGCACGCGTTCGGCCAGTGGGCCCAGGTCCGCTACGGTGAGGTCGGCGCCAGCCTCGGCCAGCGCAGCCGCGTTCTCCTCGGAAGCCACTCCGATCACCAGCCCGAACTCCCCGGCCTTGCCTGCTTCCACCCCGGAGATGGCATCCTCGACGACCACGGCTCGCGCCGGGTCTACCTCCAACAGGCGCGCGGCGCGCAGGAAGGCGTCGGGCGCCGGCTTCGAGGCTAGCGAGTCGCGGGCGGCGTCGGTGCCGTCGACGACCACCTCGAAGCGCGGCGCCAGGCCTGACGCTCGCAGCACCTCGCGCGCGTTGCGCGAGCCCGACACGACCGCCACGGCCACGCCCGCCTCCTGCAGCGCGTCCACGAGCGCCACGGCTCCGAGGAACGGCACCACGCCCTGCTCGTCGAGCTCGCGCCTGAACACGACGTTCTTGCGGTTGCCCAGCCCCGTCACGGTCTCGGCTTCCGGCGGGTCGTCGGGTGCCCCGAACGGGAGGGTGATGCCACGCGACGCGAGGAGCTTCTCGACCCCGTCGTAGCGCTGGCGGCCGTCGAGGTGCTCGTAGTAGTCGCGCTCCTCGTACGGCTCGGCCCCCTTGCTCGCCAGGTAATCCGTGAACAGGGCGCGCCAGGCGCGGCGGTGCACCTCGGCGGTCGGCGTCAGAACCCCATCGAGGTCGAAAAGTACCGCGTCGAAGCGGCTGAGGTCGGGCAGGACGGCGGACGGCGTTGCGGAAGAACTCGACACTCCCCCAGGATAGGTCAGCACCCGCGCGGCGGTCACCCACGCCCGGCCCGAACGGCCCGCCTGCGTCGGTTACCATGCCGCCATGCCTCCTCAGCAGGAGCAGAACCGGGCCGAAGACTTCCTGAACGCCTTCAACGAGATCGACCGCACCCTGAAGGCGCGGCTGCGCATCGGGAAGCACGAGAGCTTCTCGAAGGCCGTCGACATGTACCGCCGCAAGAACCCGTGGTGGCAGAACGACGCCTTCGTCCTGAAGACGTTCGCGGAGCTGCGCAACCTGATCGTCCACGAGCGGTTCGCGCGCTACGAGTACCTCTCCATCCCGTCGACCGAGGCCGTCAGCGAGATCCAGGAGATCCGCGACCGTCTCAACCAGCCCGTCGAGGCGTTGGCCTACCTCCGCAAGCATCACAAGTCGAACCTGAGCGTGCAGTCGGTGGAGCCGTCCACGAAGCTGCCCGACCTGCTCGACCTGATGGAAGAGAAGCGCTTCACGCAGTTCCCCGTCTACGGTGAGCGCGGTTTCGAGGGGCTGGTGACCAGCAACGGGCTCGCGTACTGGCTGGTGGAACGCAGCAACGGCCTGAACCTGCTCGATCTGAACGATCACGTGGCAGCCGACCTGCTCCCGCAGGAGGAGGCGCGCCCCAACTGCGAGCTCGTCCCCAAGGACATCGGCCTCGAGGAGCTGCTGCACCGGTTCGTGGGCAACCCGCAGCTGGAGGCGGTGCTGATCACGAACTCGGGGAAGCCGAGCGACAAGCCGCTGGCGATCGTCACGACCTCGGACGTGGCCCAGCTGCGGCGCGCTACCCCGCAGCCGTAGGCGGCGCGGCTGGCGCCACGGTCCAGCGCTGACCGGCAGTGCCGGCGACTACGCGATGCGCTCGATCAGGCCCAGCACCAGCAGGTGCGCCGGGTAGAACGCCCAGGCGAAGCGCCCGGTCCGCGGCAGCCCGAGGGCGAGGCGGCTCACGACGACAGGAACGGCCACCGCGACGAGCGCTGCCGGCCACACGCTCCAGGGGTAGTTCTGGGCGGCCACCAGTAAGATCGCCACGGTCCACGCCACCGGCCGCCCGGTCGACAGCGCCCACCAGATGCCCAGCGGCAGCACTACGCCCGGGGTGCCGTACTCGACGAACGGGCTGAGTGCCAAGATTCCCAACAACGCCAGCGGGGCGATGGCCGGACCGCGCTCTTCGAACTCGCGCCAGCGCACGAGAACGGCCAGAGCAGCTGCCGCCAGGAACAGGGTGGCCAGGATGTTGGGCCTGAACGTCCCGAAAGCGAGCGCGTAAGGCGCCACCGACACGAGGTACCAGACGCCCAGAGGGCGCAGGTAGCGCACCGGATCGACGCCGCGTTGCGCGACGTTGTATGCGAGCAGGAAGGCGAAGAGGGGCCAGGCGACGCGCCCCACGGCCCGCAGCGGCAACGCCGCCGCGGGCTCGAGGAGGACGGCGCCCACGTGGTCGACGACCATCGTGACGATCGCCACCCAGCGGACGACCTCCTGCTGACGGCTACTCAGCGCGAAGCGCGCGGGCATGCACCGAGGTTAGTCGAGCAGGTAGCCTCAGTTGCCGTAGAAGCGCAGCTTGTTGACCTCGATCTCGACCTCGCCGCCTTCCTCGACCTCCAGCTCGAGGTAGACGCCCTCGTTCACGTACTCGGCCTCGCGTTCGTCGTCGTCACCGTCGTCTATCTCGGTGCGCTGCCAGCCGAGGTCGATTAGGTGACCGTCGTAGTAAGCGAAGACGTCGTCGAGGCTCGTGCCGGGATGGTCGAAGTTGAAGTCCCACTCGACGTCGGCGATATCGGCGTCGTAGAAGGGCAGGTCGAGGCCCGAGAACGACGTGAGCGTGAAGCCTGCGGGGAACGGTCCGTTGAAGTCGTCGGAGTCGAGGTCGACCTCTACCCGGCCGTCCTCCAGCTCGACGGACAGCTCGATGTCCATCCCGTCGGCGTCCACGTAGTCGGCCTCGATCTCGTCGGAGTCCTGCTCGAGATCCGTTCTGACGAAGCCGCGGTTCACGAGCTCGGCATCGTAGAAGTCGAAGACGGCCTGGACGTTGGCCGTGCGGTACTCGACCTCCACGTCCCACTCCAGGTCGGCGATGGGGGCGCCGGGCATGTAGGTGAACTCGAAACCGTCGCTCAGCTGGATCACCTGGCTCGCCGACGGCTTGACGTCGAGCGGGTCAGGGTCGGAGCCGGGGTCGCCGCTCGGTCCGCCTCCGGTGCCGGCGCCGCAGGCGACCAGCGACAGCAGAAGGGTCGCGCCCAACAGTACAGGTAGGTGCTTCACTCGAACCTCCGTTCACGAAGGAGCGGCGCCGGACGCGCCGCCCGGGTGGTCGCCGCCAGGGTAGGGAGCCGTCGCATGAGTAACGTGGCCCACGC
>CAZVCT010000008.1:0-44893 GCA_964625655.1 uncultured bacterium | reverse complement strand
GCACGCGGGGCACGGCGGACACGGCGGACACGGCGACCACGGCGACCATGCCGACCACTCGCCGGAGGCGTTCCGCGACCGCTTCTGGGTCTCGCTCCTTCTCACCCTGCCGATCCTCTACTTCAGCGAGCAGATCCAGGCCTGGTTCGGTTACGAGGCGGCCACGTTCCCGGGCTCGGGATGGGTGAACCCGGTCCTCGGCACCGTCCTCTTCCTGTACGGCGGCATCGTCTTCCTGCGCGGCGCGCGCCACGAGCTGGCGGCCAGGCAGCCGGGGATGATGACGCTCATCAGTCTGGCCATCACGGTCGCGTACGGCTACAGCATGGCCGTCGTGCTGGGCGCCCCGGGCATGCCGTTCTTCTGGGAGCTGGCCACCCTGATCGTGATCATGCTGCTGGGCCACTGGCTCGAGATGGCCAGCGTGCAGGGGGCGTCGAACGCGCTGAAGAACCTGGCAGCGCTCGTGCCCCACACGGCGCACCGCCTGGTGGGCGCCCGCACGGAAGAGGTACCGGTCGCGTCGCTGGAGGTAGGAGACCGCATCCTGGTACGGCCCGGCGAGCAGCTCGCGGCCGACGGCCGCGTCACCGAGGGCCGCAGCAGCGTCGACGAGTCGTTCCTGACCGGCGAGTCGCGCCCCGTGCCGAAGGCGGAAGGCGACGAGGTGGTGGCCGGCGCGGTGAACGGTGAAGGTGCCCTTACCGTCGAGGTTGCCCGCGTCGGGGAAGGCACGACGCTGTCGCAGATCCAGCGCCTGGTCGAGGAGGCGCAGGGCTCGCGCAGCCGCTTCCAGACCCTGGCAGACAGGGCCGCCGGTTGGCTCTTCTACATCGCCCTGGCGGCGGCCGTGGTCACGTTCGTCGTCTGGGCGGTCGTCGACGACGACGTGCAGACGGCCATCACCCGCACCGTCACCGTGCTCGTCATCGCCTGCCCGCACGCGCTCGGCCTGGCGATCCCGTTGGTGACGGTCAACGCCACCGCCATGAGCGCCCGGAACGGCATCCTCGTCCGCAACCGCGAAGCGTTCGAGCGCGCCCGCCGGATCGGGATCGTGGCCTTCGACAAGACGGGCACCCTCACCGAGGGCGTGTTCGGCGTGCGGCAGGTGTACACGGACGGCGTCGACGAGCACGAGGCGCTGGCGACGGCAGCCGCCCTCGAGGCGCGCAGCGAGCACCCGCTGGGCAAGGCCATCCTCGAGGAGGCCCGGGCACGTGGCATCGACCACGACGCCGCTACGGACTTCGAGGTCGAAGCCGGTCAAGGCGTGCGCGGAGTGGTGGACGGCGTCGCCTACACGGTGGGGCGCCCCGAGTGGGCGGCCGAGCAGGGCCTCGACGTGCCTGCGTCCTTGAGGAACGGCTTGGACGAGGCGGAAGGGCGCGGCGAGAGCGTCATCGCCCTCATGGACGGAACGCGCGTCCTGGCCCTGTTCGCCCTGGCAGACCGCGTTCGCTCCAGCGCCATCGCTGCGGTGCGTGGCCTCAAGGAACTGGGGATCGAGCCCGTCATGATCACGGGCGACGCAGAAGCGGTGGCCAGGACGGTCTCGGACGAGCTGGGCATAGAACGGTTCCACGCCCGGGTACTGCCGCACGAGAAGGCCCAGCTCGTGGCCGAGCTCCAGCGAACCGCCCCTACCGCGTTCGTCGGCGACGGCATCAACGACGCTCCCGCCCTGGCGGCAGCCGACTTAGGTGTTGCCATCGGTGCGGGCACGGACGTGGCCATCGAGTCGGCCGACCTCGTCCTCATCGACGACGATCCCTCGGACGTGCTGGCCGCCCTGCGCCTGTCGCACGCCACCTACCGCAAGATGAACCAGAACCTCGCTTGGGCGACGGGCTACAACGTGCTCGCCATCCCTCTGGCTGCCGGGGTCCTGGCGGGGGTGGGGTTCGTGCTCTCCCCTGCGGTCGGTGCCGTGCTTATGAGCGCCTCGACCGTCGTGGTGGCCGTCAACGCGATGCTGCTGCGCCGGACGGACCTGAGCGGCTGAACAGGGCGGTCAGGAGCGCCAGGAGCAGCAGCGCGCTGGCCGCCCAGAGCGAGCCGGAGGCGCCGCCGAACAGGTCGCCGGCGAACCCCGTCAACCCAGGACCCAGCGCCTGCCCCACCCCGAACGCGGCGGTAGACAGCGCCATCGCCCGCGCCCACGCCGAGGCCGGCAACAGGACGCGGAACAGGTCGGTGATGGCGGTGATGACGCCCAGGAACGACAGGCCGAAGAGCGCCGCGGAGACCAGGGGCGCGGCCTGTACCAGAGGCATCAGGCTGGCCACCACGAGCAGCGCCAGCGAGAGGCGCATGCCGGCCGCGGCGCCCCAGCGGTCTATCACCCGGCCCCAGACGGCACCGTTGAAGAGGGTGGTGATGCCCAGCACGAGCCAGAACGTCACGAGCGAGCCGTTAAGACCACTGGTCGAGAACGTCATGTAGCCGATGTAGCCTGCACCGTAGAGCCCGTAGGCCAGAAGAGCTGTGGCGACCGGGCCGAGTCCGCCGTCCCCTCGGCGCGTGGGCGGTTCCGGCTCCCGTAGTCCCGGCAGCGCTGCCAGTGCCACCAGCATGAAGGCCAGCGCGATGAAGCCGAGGGCGAGCCAGCCCGTCTGCCACTGCTGCGTGAAGGGCACGATCAGCACCGAGACCGCGATGCCGGCGCCGACGCCCCCGAAGTACGTCCCGAGCGCGCTGGCGCGCCCACCCGACGCCAGCAGCAGGGCCGCGCCGCCCACGAAGACGAACGCTCCCAGCACGCCCTGAGCGAACCTGAGTACGGCCATGGCCGGGAAACCGGCCACCAGGCCCATCCCGAGCAGCGTCAGCGCCTGCAGCGCCAGCGCGGCGTAGAAGCCCCTGCGGTAGCCGGTGAAGGCCAGAAGGCGATGACTTACCAAGGCTCCGAGCAGGTAGCCGCCCGTGTTGGCGCTGCCGAGCAGTCCGGCCTGCGCCAGCGTGAGGCCCAGCGCCACCTGCATGTCGGGAAGCAGGAGCGCGTAGGCGAACCGGCCCAGTCCGATGGCTGCACCGGGGCCAAGGCCGAGCAGGAGGGCGAAGCGCACCGCTCGATGATGGCACGGAAGCTCCAAGCCGGGCGCGTTATGGCCGAGATAGGGTTTCCAAACGCTACATGTAACGCTTTAAGGCATATAGCAGTAGAATCTCTTGCGGTCAAATCCAAGCGGGGTGCAAGGCCTGCCCCGGCGCAAAGGCCAGAGCTCGGCGGGATGGCGCCCGCAGGTCACCGCCGGGCCGGAACGTGAAAGGTGTAGTGTGATGCGCTCGCTCAAACCTCTGCTCGTGCTTCTCGTCCTGTCGCTCGCCGGTAGCGCCTTCGCTCAGGGCCTCCCGCGCGACGTCCGGATGAACATCCTCTCGGCCGTCGTCCAGGTCATCCCGTGGGACGACCAGGCCGAAGACCTGGCTCCCTGGTCGGGCTCCGGAACGATCATCAGCCCGTCCGGCTACATCCTCACGAACTACCACGTCGTCGGCGACCTCGACATGCGCCAGCACTACGACTGGCACGCCATCTTCTGGACCGACCCCGAGTTCACGGACCAGCCGCCCGAGGCCTTCTTCTGGGCGCGGTACGTCGCCGGCGACCCGACACACGACCTCGCAATCCTGAAGATCGAGCAGTGGATCGACGAGAGCCCCGTCGAAGCCGACATGGTCTTCCCGCACGTGCTGGTCGGCGACTCCAACAAAATGCTGCCCGGCGACCCCATCACGATCGTCGGCTACCCGGGCATCTCGGGCGCCACCATCACGTTCACCTTCGGGCTGATGTCCGGCTGGGTCGGCGAGGACTTCGAGTCCGGCGGCAAGCAGTGGATCAAGACCGACGGCAAGATCAGCCACGGCAACTCCGGCGGTGGGGCGTTCGACGAGAACGGCAACCTGATCGGCGTACCGACCGCCGGCCGCACCATCAAGTACGAGGAGCTCGACATCGAGGAGCAGGCGTACGTGCGCCCCATCAGCCTGGCCTGGGCCCTGATCGGGCCGCACGTCACCGACGTGGCGCGCGCCGGCGGCACGGCTGTCGCCTCAGCCCCGGCCACGAACACCGGCGGGCAAGCCAACCAGCAGCAGACCCCACCGGTCGGCGGTCAGGGCACCCAGCAGCAGAACCCTCCGGGCGGACAGACCGGTCAGGGCAGCTCGGCGCCGCCCATCGGCGGCACCGGCACGACGCCGGCCGTTCCCACGACACCCGTGGCGCCCAGCGGCCTCGCGGCGAACTGCGACTTCTGCTACGTCGGCGAGCTGAGCCGCGGCCAGCTGGCCAGTGCCGCCATCACGGGGCGCACCGAGGGCGCGAACTACCACACGTACGCCGTCACCGTCCCGGCCGGCACCACCTCGCTGGTGGTCGAGCTGGCCGCCGACTTCGACGTCGACCTGGCCGTCAAGTTCGGCTCGCAGATCGAGAACTGGTCCGACACGGGCGACTGGGAGTTCCGCGACATCTCGGAGCAGCACGGCGCCACCTTCACGATCTCGAACCCGCGCGCGGGCACGTGGTTCGTCGACGTCATCTTCTTCTACGACCAGGGGGCGGCCAACTACGACCTGAGCATCCGCTAGGGCGTCGCGCGTCGCGCTGCCGGTTGAGCAGCGTCCGGGCAGGGCGTAGAATCGCTTCCGGCGCGCGCCCGTAGCTCAGCTGGACAGAGCAGGGGACTCCTAAGCCCAAGGTCATAGGTTCGAATCCTATCGGGCGCACCACGTATCACGCTCCCCCCACTTCCAGTGGGGGGAGTTCTGCGTATGGCAGGCGCCCAGGTCGCAGACGCTCGCACGGTAATTTCCCTCCCGTACGCGCGCGCTCGCTCGTGAACGGCTCATCTGCCTCGCTTACACTGCCAGGCGGTTACAGCCAGGCGTTCACTGCCAGGCGTTCATTGCCAGGCGCCTACAGCCAAGCACCTGCATCGCCAGGCGCGTCGCCAACGCCGAAGGGACCTCAGATGCCGCTTTGCCGACCAGGCCGCGACCAGCAGCCCAACCGACTTCCAGCGTTCACACGCCTCTCGGCCGGAACGTTGCGCCGCCTGGTGTTCGCGCTGTTGGTTGTCGGGCTGGCCTGCGCCGCCGCCCAGCCGGCTTCCTCGGTCGAGGTGGGCGTCATCGCTTCCAGGACGAGCCCCGACGCCGGCGTCACGGCCGCCGGCTCGGCCCAGTGGCTGCTGGCCACGCGCTGGAGCCAGGAGCTCCGCTCGCGCGGCGGCATCTTCGGCGTGCCCGTGAACGTAGAGCTGCGGGACGACGCCGGCGTCGCCGCCAACGCGCGCCGCCTGGCCGAGGAGCTCGTGGAGAACGACGTGCTCGTCATCGTCTGCTGCACCACCGAGGCCGCGTCGCAGGCGGTGGCCGAGGTGGCGGAGGCGGCCGGCGTGCCCCACCTCTCTCCCACCACCCTGGAGGCCGCGGCCGCCTACCCGTACTGGGCGTACTCGCTCTTCCCCGACGACACCGACGCCGTGGCCGCCATCGTGGCGGACGCCTACCGCGAGGGGCGTCCTGCCCTGGCGCTCATGGCTCTCGAGGGGCAGGTCGGCGACGACGCGGTGGCCGACCTGCTGCCGTTGATGGCCCTGGTGGGCACCACGCTGACGCACGAGGTGCGCTACCGGCCCGGCGTTCAGGAGCTGCGCCCCGACGCCCTGATGGTGGCCAGCACCCAGCCGGGCGGCGTGGTCGTCTGGGGTGGTGCAGATGACCTCGAGGTGGCGTACGAGGCGCTGCGCCGCCGCGGCTACGAGGGGAACGTCTACGGCCGCACGGCGCTGTTGCAACCCGGCCGCCAGCCGCTGACGTGGCCGCGCCTCCTTAACGCGCGCTTCGCGCTGCCGCCGGCGCTCGTGCCGCCCGCGTCCGCCGAGCCCATGGTCGACCCGTCCGAGCCCCGGCCCGGCACCGGCGGCACGGCGGGCGCCTGCTCGGCGGCCGGCTTCCGCGACGCGCAGCGCTTGGAAGCCGTCCCCGGCGCCAGCGCGAACGCCGTGGCCGCGGCGCCGCTGCTCGCCGCTCTCGACATCGTCGCGGAGGGCCTCGAGCAGCTGATCGCGCTGCAGATCCCGTCGGCCGAGCCGTCGATGCTGCGCCAGGCGTTGCGCGACGCGATGGTAGGGCGGCCGGCGCTCTGCACAGGTGCCGGGCTCATCGACCTGAAGGACGGGCAGGTGAACGCCGTGGAGCCCGGCGGGCTCGCCATCGGCGTCGCCACGAACAGCGGCCTCGGCCCCGTCCGCTGAGGGCCGCCGCCCGGAAGTGAAGCCGGCTTCCCGGGCGACCGCACGGTAGGCATTAGACTGACTCCAATGACCGACAGGATGAAGGCCCTTACCTACGAGCTCGAGCTGCTGGAGCGCAGCCTTGCCGACCCGGAGCTGCTGGCCGACGCCGGCCGCTACCGCGAGGCGATGCAGCGCTACAGCGAGGTGAAGAGCATCGTCGACGTGGACGCCGAGAGGCGCCAGGTCGAGCAGCAGTTGGACGACCTGGACGAGCTACTGAACGATCCCGAACTCAGGGCCGAGGCCCAGAGCGAGGCCGTGAAGCTCGAGGAGCGCCTGGCGGAGCTCGAGAACGAGCTGGAGCTGCTGATGCTGCCCCGCGACCCGTACGACGACAAGGACGTCATCGTCGAGATCCGCGCGGCCGCTGGAGGCGACGAGGCGTCGCTCTTCGCCCGCGAGATGCTCGACATGTACCTGCGCTACGCCGCCGACCTGGGCTTCCGCACCGAGCTGCTCGACACGCACGACACCGAGGTGGGCGGCCTCGCGAAGGTGTCGTTCGCCATCGATGGCAGCGGCGCCTATCGGCACTTCAAGTTCGAATCGGGTGTGCACCGCGTGCAGCGCGTGCCCGCCACCGAGTCGCAGGGGCGCATCCACACGAGCACCGTCACGGTGGCGGTGCTGCCCGAGGCCGACGCGGTGGACGTCGACCTCTCGCCCTCCGACTACCGGGTGGACGTCTACCGCTCGAGCGGGCCAGGCGGCCAGTCGGTGAACACCACCGACTCGGCGGTGCGCGTCACCTACCACCCTGGCCAGCCCGACGAGATCATCGTCACCTGCCAGGACGGCAAGTCGCAGATCAAGAACAAGGAGCGCGCCCTGACGGTGCTGCGCTCGCGCCTCCTGGAGCGGGAGCGGGCCAAGGCGGCCAGCGCCGCGCGCGAGGCGCGCCTGGTGCAGATCGGCACGGGCGAGCGCTCGGAGCGCATCCGCACCTACAACTTCCCGCAGTCGCGCATCACCGACCACCGCATCGGCTACACCACCCGAGAGCTGGCTGGCGTGCTGTCGGGCGACCTTCACGAGCTGACCAAGGCGCTGCAGGCCGAGGAGGTCGCGCGCCTGGCCGTGGAAGCCGCGCAGGGCTCGCCAGCGGCGGCGCAGCCGTCCCGTGGCGCGGCGTGAGTTCGTCGTTGCCGCGGCCATACTGCTCGACCCATCGGGTCGAGTGCTGCTCGTAGGCAACGACTGGCAAGGGCACGGCCGCGTGCGCTACACCCTCCCGGGCGGGATGGTGGAGCGCGGCGAGTCGACGCTGGACGCGCTCGTGCGCGAGGTATGGGAGGAGACGGGCCTCGAGGTCACCGAGGTGACGCACCTGGCGTACGCGGTGCACGTCGAGGACAGGCGCCGCAACGACCGGGCGGTGTCGTTCGCGTTCGCCGCCCGCTACAAGGGGCTGTTGAACCCGCGCGACCCGGACGGCTTCATCGTCGAGGCGCGCTTCTTCCCCGTCGAGGAGGTGGCGGCGATCGTGCCGATACCGCCCCTGCGCGACCCCTTGGTCAACTACCTGCGCGACGGCGTGCCAGGGCGTTTCTACTCGTACGCCGGCTGGGACGGACGGGGGCCGCAGGGCGCCTGAGCCCCGCGGCCCCTGCCGCTTCTCGTATGTTCAGTTGCGCGGTCCCTGTGAGCGCGGGGCGCGTCGCCGCGCTCACAGGGACCGCGCGCTGTCACATGTTGTCTACGACGGCGTTCCCGAACTCGCTCGTCTTCAGCAGGGTGGCGCCTTCCATCAGGCGGTGGAAGTCGTACGTAACGCGCTTCTGGCCGATGGTGGTGCCGATGGCGTCGATGATCAGGTCGGCGGCTTCGAACCACCCCATGTGGCGCAGCATCATCTCGCCCGACAGCACGACCGACGAGGGGTTCACCTTGTCCTGGCCAGCGTACTTGGGAGCGGTGCCGTGGGTGGCCTCGAAGACGGCGTGCCCCGTGTCGTAGTTGATGTTGGCGCCCGGCGCGATGCCGATGCCGCCCACCTGGGCCGCGAGCGCGTCCGAGATGTAATCGCCGTTCAGGTTCAACGTGGCGATCACCGAGTAGTCGGACGGGCGCGTGAGGATCTGCTGCAGCATGGCGTCGGCGATGACGTCCTTGATTACGATCTCGGCGCCGGTACGCGGGTTCTTCATGGTGCGCCACGGGCCGCCGTCCAGCGGCTTGGCGCCGAACTCGCGGTCGGCCAGCTCGTAGCCCCAGTCGCGGAAGGCACCCTCGGTGAACTTCATGATGTTGCCCTTGTGCACGAGCGTCACGCTGTCGCGGTCGTTCTGGATGGCGTAGTCGATGGCGGCGCGCACCAGCCGCTCGGTGCCCTCGCGCGAGACGGGCTTGATACCGACGCCCGAGGTGCCCGGGAAGCGCACCTTGCCGAACGACTCGGGGAACTCGCGCTCGAGCAGGCTCAGGAAGCGCTCGGCCTCTTCCGTGCCGGCGCGGAACTCGATGCCCGCGTAGATGTCCTCGGTGTTCTCGCGGAAGATCACCATGTCCACCTGCTCGGGCTCCTTCACCGGGCTGGGGACGCCGGTGAAGTACTGCACGGGACGAATGCAGGCGTACAGGTCGAGCAGCTGGCGGATGGCGACGTTGATCGAGCGGATGCCGCCGCCGACGGGGGTCGTCAGCGGGCCCTTGATGCCCACGAGGTACTCGCGCAGGGCGTCGACC
Organism: uncultured bacterium; assembly: GCA_964625655.1. Classification (GTDB taxonomy): domain Bacteria; phylum Deinococcota; class Deinococci; order Deinococcales; family Trueperaceae; genus JAAYYF01. Next base: position 35,897 of record CAZVCT010000008.1, on the reverse strand, counting down.
GTCTCGTCGGGCAGCCACACCTGCTCGCCGTACATCTCGTTGGCCTTGTCGCCTGCGTAGACCTCCATCCAGGCGATCTGCCGCTTGCCGCCGTAGGCCTTCGCGACGGCGGAATCCAACACGTGCTGCGAAGCGCGCCAGATGTCGGGGCCGGTGCCGTCGCCTTCGATGTAGGCGACGATCGGCTTGTCGGAGACGTTGATCTTGCCGCCCTCGAGCGTGATCTTGTCGCCCGCTGGAACCTTGATGTGCCGGTAGCTCATTCCGCCCTCTTCCGTAAGGCGCCGCGGCCCGGTCGGCCGCGCAGGGGGCGGCCGCGTCCGGTCTCCGTGGCGAGATAGTGCCCGAACCTTACCACGGCACCTCGCTTTCCCTCGAGGCGCTGCTACCCTTGAGCATGTCTCAGACGCAACTTCTTACACCCGCGTCGTTGCCCGAGGCGTTGCCGGCCGACTTCTACGCGCGCCCGGCCGATCAGGTGGCGCCGGAGCTGCTGGGCCAGTTGCTCGTCGTGCGGCATGGGGACGAACTGCGCGCCGGCCGCATCGTCGAGACCGAGGCGTACATCGGTGAGGAGGACCTCGCGTGCCACGCCTCGCGGGGCCGCACGAAGCGAACCAGCACCCTGTACGGCCCGCCAGGCACCGCCTATGTCTACCTGATCTACGGGATGCACGAACTGTTCAACGCCGTCTGCCAGCCCGAAGGGGTGCCGCACGCGGTGCTGGTGCGCGCGGTCGAACTGCTGCAGGCGCCTGAAGGCGCGCGCGGCGACGGGCCGGGCCGCCTGACGCGCGCCCTGGGCATCAGCCGGGCGGACAACGGCTATGCGCTGGACGCGCCGCCCGTCTCGGTCCACCGCTCGGAGCCGGTGCGCGACGTGGAGGTAACGAGCCGTGTCGGGGTCGGTTACGCGGGGACGTGGGCCGATGCGCCGCTCAGGTACCTGGACGCCGACAGTGCCGGAGTGTCGAGGCCCGCTCCCCGCTTCATCGGCAGCGGGCGGCCCGTCTGAACCACTTCGCCTAACCAACTGGATCGACCTGTCGTTCCCGAGCTGAACGGCCGGTTCAGCCGAACTCCTCTTTGGGCGTCGTGCTGCGGTCGCGCAGGCCCTCCACGAAAGGCTCTACGTGGATGGTCGTCACCAGGTCGTCGAGCTCGGCGTGGATGCGGTCCTCGACGCGCACTATCAGGTCGTGCGCCTCGTCCACCGACATGTCGCCGTCGACGAAGACGTCGACCTCGGCGAAGCGCGCGCGGCCGCTGCGGCGCGTGCGCAGCCGGTGGTAGCCGAGGATCTCGGGGGTGCGCTCCAGCACTTCCAGGATGCGCGCTTCCTCGGAGTCGGGCAGCCGCTGGTCCAGGAGGTTCGACAGCGAACGCCGCATGACGTCCACGCCCACGCGCACGATGTTCAGCGCCACCAGCAGCGCGATCAGCGGGTCTATGGGATGCCAGCCCGTGAACGCCACCAGGATCACGGCCACGATCACGCCGACCGAGGTGTAGACGTCGGTCATGAGGTGCTTGGCGTTCGCCTCCAACGCTACCGACCGCTCACGCCGCGCTGCACGGAACAGGTAGGCCGCCAGCAGGCCGTTCACGAGCGCCGCGACGGCCGCCACCAGCACCCCGGCGCCGACGTTCTCGAGCGGTTCGGGGTTCAGCAGCCGATGCACCGCCGCCACCGTGATGGCGATGGCGGCGACGATGATGAGCGCCGCCTCGAGCACGCTCGAGAGGTACTCGGCCTTGGTGTGGCCGTAGGGGTGCTCGTAGTCGGGCGGGGTGCGCGAGACGTTGATGGCCACGAGCAGCACCACGGCCGCGACCAGGTTGACGAGCGACTCCGCTCCGTCGGACAGGAAGCCGATGGAGCCGGTGAGCAGGTAGGCGACGCCCTTGAGGCCCAGGATCACCAGGGCTCCGATCAGGCTCAGCCAAGCCGCCCGCCCGGCCAGGTGCCGGTCTTGACCCTGGTCGGCCTCAGCCGCCCATGGCGCCATCGTCCTCCAGCTCTTCGTCCTCCAGCTCTTCGCCTTCCCAGTCGTCCGTCTCGAGTTCGCCGGAGGCCATCTTCTCGAGCAGCTCGTCGAGTTCCTCCCCCTCGAAGTCGGTGACGGTCTCCTCTATCAGCTTCAGCGCGCGCTCGGCGTCGCGTTCGGGAACGAGCACGTAGCTCGTGGCCGCGCTGGTGGAGCCTAGGTGCGAGAAGACGTCCGCCAGCATCTCGGCGCCGCGCACCTGCGCCACGAAGCCCTCCTCCTCGAGGAGCGCCGCCACCATCTCGGCAAGCGGCATGGCAGGCGCCACGTCGACGATCGTCCAGCTGTCGCCGTTCAGGATCAGGGTCTGGCCCTTCATTCGGGTCTCCTTGACGACCGGGCGTGGGCGCCCGGGAAGTTGCCGCCTCGCTTCGTCCGAGGTCGGTCGGGGTCGGTCGCATCATACGAGGATTCCTGAGACCGGCCGGGGCGCCCTATACTCGTGACGGATGAGCCTCGAAGAACCGACCCTGGCGATCGCCGGCCCCTGGCAGGAGACGGCGTGGGACTGCGCCCACTGCCGGCACTGCAACCTGCTGGGCGACGTGTGCGAAGCGTGCGGCGTGGCGCGGCGCTACTTCGAGGACCCACCGCTCGACCTTCCCGGCCAGCCCGCGCTACACGAGCTTCCGAGCTTCTGGATAGGCCTGGTGTGGGGCGCCGCCACGCTCAGCGGCTGCATCGCGCTGGCCTCCCCCTCCCTGCGGTCATCACTCGGCACCACGTTCCTGCTGCTGGAGGTGCTGGCGGCGGGGGGCGCATGCGTCTCGTCGCTGCTGACCGCCGCCTGGGAGCGGCTCTTCAACCAGGTGGAGTTCGAGGTACCGGCGCACGCTCCAAGCGGATCCACGGTGACGGCGCGTCTCCAACTGGTGCCGTACGCCACCATGGGGCGAGTCAACGTCCGGGTCTCGCTGGTGGACCGCTTCTACCGCCGCGGACGACGCGAGGTCGAGTTGGCGCGGCACGCCCTCGATTCACAGGTCGTTCTGGCTGGCGGGCGCCTACCTGGGCGGCGCCTGACGGAGTTGGACGCCAACTTCATAGCCCCGTACCCCATCACCGCGCACACCGACGTCCAGGCCGAGATCACGGCCGACCTGATCGGCATGGCCGGCTGGGCCGTGCCTGCCCTCAAGTCTGTGGCGGAGAACTACCGGCAGCACGGCGGCTACTACGTCGAGGCGCACGTGCGCGTCGGGCTGCTGTCGCGCCGCTTCCACAAACGCCTCGTGACGTACTCGCTGGGCAACGACGTCTACGTCGGATGACGCGGCGCCCAGGCAGGCCCGGGCTCCCAGCCGAAGCGGCCCAGGTCGACCGTTCTGTCCACCACTTCGACCCCTTCGGACTCGAGTAGCGCCACCTGCAGCTCGCCGCGGCCCACCTTGAAGGTGGACACACCGCCCTGCGCGTTCACGACCCGCTGCCACGGCACGTCGCCGTCGGCCTCCTTGAGACCGTACAGGATGCCGCCCACCTGCCGCGCCGTGCGCGGGCGACCCGCGAGCAGCGCCACCGTTCCGTAGTTGGTCACCTTGCCGGGCGGGATGGCCCGCACCACGTCGAGGACGCGTTCACGGAAGCTGCGGTCGTCGGCCTGCTGTTCCATGCCGACCATGCTACCGGCAGGCCGCAGCGCCCGGGCGGGGTAACCTGCACGCGGAGCGAACGTGCAGGAGACACTGATCCGCATCGCAAGCTACGTATTCCTGGCCGGTGTGCTGATGGTCTTCGTGACCATAGTGCCGGCTGTCCGCGAGCGCTACCCGCGCGCTTTCGGCGTCGGGTTCCTGTTGTCGGTCGCGAGCGTGTTCCTCGTCCTGGCGGCGGCCGTCTTCTTCGACTGACCGGCCGCCCGGCCCCCGCAGAAAGCAGTGAACTTTGCGAGCCCACCAGCCCACCGATCCCCCGGAAGTGACGCGCGACCTCGCCGTGAGCGTGTTCGTGGTGTGGCGTTCCCGGGTCCTGCTCCACTTCCACCCGAAGCTGAAGATCTGGCTGCCACCCGGAGGGCACGTGGAGCCCAACGAGGTTCCCGACGAGGCGGCAGTGCGCGAGGTGCTCGAGGAGACGGGCGTGGCGGTGGAACTGGTGGGCGACCGCGCGATCGACGCACCGGGTCCGCGCCAGCTGGTGCGGCCGCGTGGGGTGCAACTGGAGCAGATCTCGCCGGGTCACGAGCACGTGGACCTTATCTACCTCGCGCGCCCTTCAGCCGGGTACGACGGGGACGTGGCGGGAGAGTGGGCGGCATCGAAGGGTCAGGTTCCTGCCGGCGCTCACCTCTCCGGTTGGTTCGACCAACACGCAGCGAACCAGCTCGAACTGACGGAAGAGATGCGAGCCTGGGTCTCGCTTGCACTGGCCGAGTTGGCTTCCTGAGACGCCGGAAAACCGGTCGGCGCCGAGTCCGGTTGCGCCTAGCACGAACCCGGTGCACCCGGAATGTGAACCGTAACTGCCATCGTCGGAGGGCCGGAATAGGCTCTCACGATGCCTTCGAAGGTTACCCTCCGCCACGTACGAACCCACATAGCCGTCCTCGTTGCAGCATCGATGTTCGTAACCGCATGCGGCGGCGCATCGACGACTCCGGGTGGCGACGACCTTCCACCAACTCCGGCGCCAGGCGCTGGAGCAGACTGCTCATTGCTCGACGACGACGTAACCGTTCCCCTCACGCTCTCGGGCTGCGTCGAGGTCTCCGGTAGGCTCGACGTCACGAGCCGGCTCGACGTAGCGCCCGGAACGACCGTAGTTTTCAGGCAGGACGCCCGCCTCGACATCGTCGACGGCGGTAGCATCCACGCGGTCGGAACGGCGTCCGAGCGGATCTGGATGCATGGACTCAGGAACGTGCGCGGCTACTGGCAGGGACTCTGCTTCAGTGGCAGCCGCGAGAGCGACCTCCGGTTCGTGGTGATCCAGAACGCAGGGAAAGTATCGAATCCTCGCAGCGACGTATGCCGAGCAGCCATCGGCCAGATCTCGGACGAGGCCGAACCAGTGAACATCACCGACTCGGCGATCATCGGCTCCGCCACGGATGGACTGGACGCTAGAGACGTCCAGCTCGGAGAGTTCGCACGCAACACCTTCGCTGGCATCGAGGATTACCCGGTCAGGGCTTCGCCCGCCAACGCCGCGAAGCTGGATCACGATAGCGACTACTCGGGGACGAGCTTGAACACAGGCACCGGAGAGGCCTATGCCAACGGGAAGCCGTTCGTCTACGTGTCGGGCACGCTCACGGACGGTGGGATCCACATCCTCTGGCCTCTCGGCGTTCCTTACCTCACAGGTGGCAACGAGCTCCATGCCCACGGATCGAACATCTTCCTGGACCACGCGACGACCCTGATCCTCGAAGCTGGCGTCGAGCACTACTTCGAAGGCAGTGGCGGGATCAACGCCTTCGGCAACTCGGTCGTGGCAGCCGTGGGCACCGAAACGGAGCCTGTCTTACTCGCGGGGCTGGAACCGATCCCTGGCTCTTGGGACGGCATCAACCTGACGGACAGCCATCTGGAACTGCAATGGACCACCGTCCGGTACGGAGGGGCGGACGATACGACGAAGGCCAGCATCGCTCTCGGTGGGGTGGAGCCGCACCTGCTGGCGCTGGACCATGTCCACGTACTTGACAGCGCTACCTGCGGCTTGAAGACCAACGAGCACACCGACAGAGGCTTCGTGAACGAAGACACCCTCGTGTTCGAACGCAACGCTGTTGACGAATGTTAGGTAGAGGTCGTTCCGAACGTTGAGCACAGGCACTCCGACCGGGTATACTCCGGCCTGCACGGTCCGCTCCAGCTTCGCTGCGGTGGCGCCGCGCTGGCCGGAACGCTCCCTAAGGTTCCGCGGCCGAGGGCAGTTGGCGGGGCGTAGCGCAGTCTGGTAGCGCACCTGGTTTGGGACCAGGGGGTCGCTGGTTCGAATCCGGCCGCCCCGACCAATACGCGCGGGAGTAGCTCAGTTGGTAGAGCGACAGCCTTCCAAGCTGTATGTCGCGGGTTCGAATCCCGTCTCCCGCTCCACTCCCTTCCTGCACCAGTAGCTCAGTGGATAGAGCAGCCGCCTTCTAAGCGGTAGGTCGAGGGTTCGAATCCTTCCTGGTGCACCATCATGGAACGCGGCCGGCGGGCCGTCTAACGCCCGTGTAACGGCCCAAGCCCCATCCTCCTGACGGCTCCTGAAGCCAGATGGAGGTAGTACATGCGCAAGATCCCCTGGATGATCGGTGTGGCAGCAGCCCTCCTACTCTTAGCCCCGACGGCCGCGCAGGACGCCTCGGAGAACTGCTCCGTGTGGAGAGGGACGGCGGACGCCACGTCGGTGCCTCGCATGGACGGCGAGATGCTCGCGGGCTTCGACGTCACCAGCACAGGCGCCACGGGCCCCCTTGGCGACATGGACGTCACCGCCACCCTCGACGTCGAGCGCTTCCTGGCGGACGGCTCGATGGTCCTGAGGGGCAGCCACCGCCTCGAGGGCAGCGAGTTCGGAACGGTGACCAGCGAAGATCACGTCCTCACTACTGCGGGGGGCGAGATCGTCAACCGACTCGAGTTCGTCGAAGGCGGCACGGGCTTCATGATCACGCACGGATCGGTGAACATGGAAACGGGCGCCCTGCAGCTCGAGTACCTGGGCGTGCTCTGCACCGGCACTCGAGGCTGAAGGCGTAGGGTGATCGTGTGGTCCTAGTCGTCGGCGCCACAGGCGAACTCGGCAGCCGCGTCGCCAAGCTTCTGGCGGCTGACGGCGAGCGGGTCCGCGCCCTCACACGCGAAACGTCGGACGCGCAGCGCGTCACGCAGCTCGAGGCCGCGGGCGTCGAGACCGTGCAGGGCGACCTCCGCGACCCGGCCAGCCTGGCTGCAGCATGCCGCGGTGTCGAAGCTGTCGTATCGACCGCTTCCTGCATCGTGCGGGACGGGGGAACGCTGGACGCGGTCGACCGAGACGGGCACCTGGCCTTGATCGAGGCCGCCGAGGCGGCGGGAGCCCAGCGCTTCGTGTTCGTGTCGTTCGCCATGCCGGAGGGCGCCCTACTCGAGTTCCCCCTCAGGAGCGCCAAACAGGCCGTCGAAGAGCGTTTGCGCAACAGCACGCTCGAGTACACGGTCCTGCAACCCAGCCCGTTCATGGAGTCGTGGCTCTCGCCCCTGTCGGGCTTCGACCACGTCAACGGCGTCGCGCGGCTCATCGGCGACGCCGACACTGGCATCGGCTTCGTGGCCACTTACGACGTGGCCAGGGCAACGGCCGCCGCCGTGCGCCACCCGGGCGCCAGGAACCGCACCGTCACTTTCGGCGGTCCCGAACGCCTGTCGTACCGCGACGCCGTGCGCACCTTCGAAGGCATCAGCGGGCGCCGCTTCCAGGTCGAGGTCGTGTCGCCGGACGACCTGAGGGCGGGCTACGCAGCCGCGCCCGACGACAAGACGCGCTCGCTGCTGGCCCTCCGCCTCGGCCTGGCCTACGACTGGCCCGCCGGCACCGACGAGGCCGTGGGCGCACTCGGCCTGGCACCGGAAGGCTGGACGACGGTCGAGGAGTACGCGCACCGCGTGAGCTCGGAGCCGCGCGCGGTCAACCGTTAACCGGTGAGCCCCTGGGGCGAACGCGTCGCTCCAGGGGCGCTAACCGGCTCGAGCTCGAGCGCCATGCCGAACGCGGCGAGCGCACCTGCCGTGTCGCCCCGTCCCCACGCATCGAGGCCGCCCTGCAGCGCCGTTTCCAGCGGCGCCGCCAGCCTCTGCTGACTCGGCTCGAGCGAGCGGCGCGCCAGGTCGGCTGCGCTCCGTAAATCACCCGACGCCAGCGCTGCGCTCAGAAGCGGGAACGCGGCCAACCACCTGAAGGGGAAGTCGCCGGCCGACTCCTGCCACAACGCCAGCGCACGCTCGCCTTCCGCCCGCACCCGGTCGTGATCGCCCCTGGTGCTCGCGACCCAGGCCTGTTGGGCGTAGGAGGCAGCCAGGTACTCCCGAAGGCCCGCACGCGCCGCCCGCTCGCCGGCGCGCCCAGCCAGGTCCGAAGCGCGCAAGGGGTCGCGCAACAGCCGCGCGCAGATGCTCAGGTACGTCAGAGACCTCACCTCCAGCAGCAGATCGCCCGTGGTCTCGGCGCCCGTCAACGCAGCCTGCAGGTCGGAGTTCGCCGCTTCTACCTCCCCTGCCCAGAGCCGCACGAAGCCGAGGCTGAAGACGGCCACCGCCACGTCGTGTGCGCTGCCCGTGCGGCGGGCAGCCACGACCATCTCCTCAGCGTGCGCGACCTCCGCGGCGCCCGACACGAAGCGGTTGCGGCGGTGGCCGAGCATGGCGAGGGTGCGGTGGTACCGGATGTGGGTCGGCGGATCCGAGGACGCTTCCACCAACGGCGCAAGCTCGGCGATGACGCGTTCCATCTCGGCCTGACGGCCCGCTCGGTAGTAGACGTTCAGACGACCGAACGCGATCTCCAGCAGCGCCCTCCTCGCCTCCTCACCCGCGCCCTCGGCTCGCTTTGCTTCGTACACCAGTTCGGCCGCCTCGTCGTAGAGGCGCTCGGCCACCTCGTGCCGGTGCGCGTCGCGCTCCGCGTCGCCCCGCTTCCACAGGCGACGTGCCGCCGGCAGCGCATCCTGCTCCGTTCCGCCCGCTGCTGCGATGGCCGACTCGAACGCGTCCGCGGCCTCCGCATGTCGCCCCACCAGGTGGAGCACGTCGCCCAGACCCTCCCACGCCTGCGCGTACAGGGCCGACCGAACCGGGCTCGGAGGCGCGCCGGCCAGTAGTTCCAAGGCCTGACGGTGGTGCGCCTCCGCCTGCTCGTTGGCGTACACGCGCAACGCAGCCTGGGCGGCACGGACGAACTGCCGGGCCCCTTCCTCGGCCCGCCCTGCAGCCGCCAGGTGCTCGCCAAGGCGAGCGGCCCAACGATCGTCGCCGCCATGGACCTCTTCAAGGGCGGCGGCGGCCCGACCATGCAGGAAGTGGCGCCGAGCGGTGCTGAGGCGAGCCTCGACCACGTCCCTGATGCGCCCGTGGGCGAAGTCGTAGCCACCCTCGGCCGCTTGCCGGCGGACGTCCTCGCGCAGGATTCGGCGCCGGCACAGCTCGTCGAGCGCCTCCACCAGCTCGGAATCGGGAAGCTCGACCATCGGGCGCAGCGTCGCCCAGTCGAACGAACGGCCCAGCACCGCTCCCGCCTCCGCCACCTGACGCCCCTGCGTAGTCAACGCCAGTAGCCTGCCCATCACGAGGCCATGAACGCGGCGCGGGAGGCCGGTGAGCGGGTCCAGGAACGACTCGTACGAGCGCGCCTCGGCCGCTATGCCGGCCCTGCGGCCATGCACCCACTCCTGTACGAAGAGCGGGTTGCCCTCCGACTCCTGGAAGGCACGTTCCAACTCGGCGGCCGGCAGCCGCTCGGCGGCTAGCTCCTCCACCAGGCGAGCCGTCTCGGCCTCGTCCAGCGGCCCGAGCTCGAGCCGCTTAAGCGCGCCGCGCGCCTCCAGCGAGGCCAGGAGCGCCGGCAGGGGTTCGGGCGCCGTCTCCTCGGGCCTGAGGGTGGCGACGACGACCAAGCCGCTACCGTCCGAACCCAGCAGCACCGAATGGAGCCATGCGAGGCTGGCGCTGTCCCACCACTGCAGGTCGTCTGCCACCAGCACCTGCGGCCGCCCGCCGGACGAGAGCAGGCCCGAGAGCGCAGCGAACAGCTGCAGACGCGGCTGCTCGAAGGATTCCTGCGTCAGGTTCTCGGACGCCGATTCCGGGTCCAGCTCGGGCATCAGGCGCGCCAGCACGGCGCGCCACCTGGCCGGTTGCGCTCTGGCGGCTTCCATCAATGCCTGGTCCTGCAACAGGTACCTGACGGGCGCGAAGGCGATGTCCCGGTCTGGCTCGTACGCCTTACCCCACCGCACGACGGCCCCCTGTGCCTGGGCCCAGGTCGCGAGGTCCTCTGCCAGCGCCGTCTTCCCCAGGCCCGCCTCCCCTTCGATCAGCAGAAACCGTGGCCGGTTCGCCAAGGTGGCCGAGTGTGTCCAGCTACGGAGCGCGCGCTTCTCCCCGTCGCGGCCCACGAGGAGCGGCGCGACCCGGGCGGCCGCCGGCACGCCAGGCATGGCTGACGCACCGTCGCCATCAGGCTGGCTGAGGCGTTCGTGAAGCTGCTGAAGTTCGGTGCCGGGTAGGGCGCCCAGCTCGTCAGCCAGAGCCCTCCGGCAACGTTCGAAGGCGGCCAGCGCACGTTGCCGGTCCCTGTCCGCCGCATAGAGCCGGATGAGGCGTGCCCAGGTGCTCTCCTGGTACGGCTCCTCGTGCAGCCACCGCTCGAGCGCGTCGGCTGCGGCAGCGAACTCGCCGCGCGCCTCGTACGAACCGGCCAGCAGGTTGAGCACCGTCAGGAACAGCCGGGCGACCCGCTCCCGTTCCTGAAGCACCCAGTCGTCGAACGTTCCCGGCAGGAGCGGGCCACGGTAGAGCGCCACCGCCTTCTGCCAATCCGCCGGATGCCCAGAGCCTGCCAGCGCTTCGAACTCGAGAAGGTCGACCCACGCCCCGGCGTCGACGCGCCAGGCCAACGAACGGTCGCCCACCTCGAGGAAGGGGGCGAGCTGCGGCCCGCGCTTACCGACGAAGTGGAGCAGACCTCTCAGGTTGCCCCGCGCCCTGGACTCCGTGGCGTCTGGCCAGAAGCCGAACGCCAGCTCGGCGCGGTCGACGCTGCGGCCGGCACTCAGGACGAGCCGTGTGAGCAGGGCGCGCACGCGCTCCGTGTCGAGCTCCTTCAGCTCGACGTCGTCCAAGCTCACCCGGAACTGCCCGAGCAGTTCGACCTTGAGCTCCCCCGCCACCGCGCCTCCTTCCATCGCCCTCGCACCGCGGGTACGCCTCGGCCTTCGGTTCCGCCGACTCTTCCATCGCGGTTCCATCGCCTCTGCCATCGCCGGTTCGAGCGACGGTTCCATCGGCGCCCCCGGCGAGGACGCCGAGGGCGCAGCGGTCAGGGCGCAGGCCAGTCGTTCACGCCCGATTATGCGCCACTACGGACGCGTGCGTGGCGCGCGCCTGGCCGCAGCCCGCCCGTCTCGTTCCGCGTTCGGATGGGCCGCTCGGAACCTGCCCGCCGATGGTTGTCGACCAGGAAACGCGGCCCATGCATCGCCGCACTATGCACGGAGGGTCCATATGCGGTAAGATTTCGCCCGGCCCGGTGGAAGCCGTGCCGCACGTGGTGGGTGTAGCTCAGTAGGTTAGAGCACCGGATTGTGGTTCCGGGGGTCGTGGGTTCAAATCCCATCATCCACCCCAGCCGAACGGGCATGACCCCGTTGTCAGGGCGGGCCGTCGCACGGTCCGCCCTGAACATCGCAGGCGCCCCGGCCTCAGGCCGGACACGCGAGGATGGCGGAACTGGTAGACGCGCTAGACTTAGGATCTAGTGGCCTAGCCGTGCGGGTTCAAGTCCCGCTCCTCGCACCACTTAAGCGGCAAGCCCAGCTTGCCGCTCACTTTTGTAGGCGGGTTCGCTTGCGGCGGGCCCCACGGTCGCCCGGCGCCAACAGGCCGGTGTAGCGCCGCCAAGCGGCTCAAGGAGAGCGATGGAAGCCCAACTCGTCGAGAAGAAGGCAGTAACCGCCACCGTCAACATCAAGGTCGACGCAGCCGACGTCGACCGTGCCTTCGAGCAGGTGCTCGGCCGCCTCGCGCGGCAGGTGAAGGTGCCCGGCTTCCGGCCCGGCAAGGTGCCGATGGGCGTCCTGGAACGCCGCGTGGGCGTCGAGGCGCTGGGCGAAGAGGTCCGCGACTCGCTCGTCGACGAGGCGTACCCGAAGGCGATGCAGGAGCTCGACCTCCTCCCGGTCGACGCGCACTTCCACGCCGACACTCCAGTGCGCGGCCAGGACTTCGAGATCGTCGTCCACGCCGAGCTCTTCCCCGATGTCGAGCTGCCCGAGCTGGACAAGATCGAGCTGGCAGCGAAGCTCGAGCCGGTCACCGACGAAGAGGTCGAGCAGGCCGTCGAGCGGCTGCGGCGCGAGAACGCCACGCAGGTGCCCGTCGACCGCCCTATCGAAGCGACCGACTGGGTGCTCCTCGAGAGCCTTCCCAAGGAGGGCGAAGAGGTCGACGAGGACGCGGCCGGGTCGACCTTCCCCGTCGACCTGGAACGCGCCGGCGACGAGATAACGGGCCAGTTGGTGGGCAAGTCGATCGGTGAGCGCGTCGACATCCAGCTCACCGACACCGCCGTCGACGACGAGAACGGCGAGCCGGTCGTGCGCACCGTGCCCGTCAAGGTCGCCGACGTGAAGGAGAAGGAGCTGCCGGAAGCGGGCGAGGAGTTCGCCACGCAGCTCGGGCTCGACAGCTGGGACGAGGTGCTGCAGCGCGTCAGGGAGACCCTCGACGAGGAGAAGCGGCGCGAGGGCTACCAGGCCCAGCGTGACGAGTTGATCGAGAAGCTGCTGGAAGGCGCCACGCTCGAGCTTCCCCCCAGCCTCGTGAACCGCCGCAAGCGCAGCCTGCTGGAAGACCTGGCGCTCGACCTGCGGCAGCAGGGCATCTCGTTCGAGGATTACATCAAACGGCTCGACGAGCGCGAGGCGCGCGAGGAGTTCGAGCAGGAGCTCGACGCCGCCGCCCAGAAGGGCGTGCGCCGCGACCTGGTGCTGGAGCGCCTGATGGAAGTGCGCGGCACCGAGCTGACCGACGGCGAGTTCCAGGCCGCCGCCAAGCACCTGGCGCAGCAGCGCGGGCAGGACATCGGCCGCATGCTGCGCGAGCTGGGCGACGAGTGGGAGCAGAACTACCGCTTCCTCCTCCGCCGCGACAAGGCCGTTCGTGAGCTCCTCGCGGAGATCACCGGCGAGAGCGCTCCGGGCTTCGATGCCGACTCGATCGAGGAGGCCGCCGACGCCGCGTTCGGCATCGAGGACGAGGAGCACGACCACGACCATTCGCACGGCCATGCGCACGACCATGCGCACGAGGGGCACGACCACGACTGAGCTTCGCTGACGTTCCCGTGTAGGGAAGCTGCCGCCGCGTAACTGGGGTCGGATGCTACGCTGACGGCATATGCCGCTCATCCCGTACGTCATCGAGCAGACCAGTCGCGGCGAACGTACCTACGACGTCTACAGCCGCCTGCTGAAGGAACGCATCATCTTCCTCGGCTCGCCCATAGACTCCGAGGTCGCCAACGTCGTGACCGCGCAACTGCTGCTGCTCGACTCGCAGTCGAGCGAGCAGCCCATCAACCTGTTCATCAACAGCCCGGGCGGCGAGGTCTACTCCGGCCTCGCCATCTACGACGTCATGCAGTACATCTCGGCCCCCGTGCACACGAACTGCGTGGGCATCGCCATGTCGATGGCGTCGGTCATCCTGATGGCGGGCGCGCACGGCCACCGCGTGGCGCTGCCCCACAGCCGCATCATGATCCACGCCGGCTCCGCCGGCTTCCCACGCGCCTCGCTGCCCGACCTCGAGGTGCAGGCGCGCGAGTTCCTCGACGTCCGCGACATGCTCGAGGAGATCTACCACCGCCACACCGACCGGTCGACGGAGCAACTGCGCAAGGACATGGAGCGCGACTTCTTCATGTCGCCACCGCAGGCGCAGGATTACGGCCTCATCGACCGCGTCGTCGAACCGCGGCAGCTCAAGCGCTTCGACGCCGACAGGTGAGCCGCGCCCCCTCCAACTGCAGCTTCTGCGGCCGTGGGCACGCCGAGGTGCGCTTCCTGATCGCCGCTCCGGGCGGCGGCGCGCACATCTGCGACGATTGCGCGGGCCGCGTGCACGAGGTGGTGGCCCAGGCGAGCACGCCGCCCACGAAGCCGCAGACGACCACGCCCCCCGTCCCACGCGAGATCAAGGGCCAGCTTGACGACTACGTGATCGAGCAGGAGGAAGCCAAGCGGGCGCTGGCCGTGGCGGTCTACAACCACCACCGGCGCCTGGCGAACCCCCAGGCCGAGATCCAGAAGAGCAACGTCCTGCTCGTCGGCCCGTCGGGCACCGGCAAGACGCTCCTGGCGCAGACGCTGGCCAGGAGCCTCGACGTGCCGTTCGCCATCGCAGACGCCACCACGCTCACCGAGGCCGGCTACGTAGGCGACGACGTCGAGAACATCATCGTGCGCCTGCTGCAGGTGGCCGACTACGACGTCGAGGCGGCCGAGCGCGGCATCATCTACATCGACGAGATCGACAAGGTGGGTCGCAAGTCCGAGGGTCCGTCCATCACGCGCGACGTGTCGGGCGAGGGCGTGCAGCAGGCGCTGCTGAAGATCATCGAGGGCACCGTCACGCACGTCCCGCCGCAGGGCGGCCGCAAGCACCCGCACCAGGAGCTTATCGACGTAGACACGTCGAACATCCTGTTCATCTGCGGGGGCGCCTTCGAAGGGCTCGACGACATCCTGGCGCGGCGGACGAGCCCGACGCGGGTCGGCTTCCAGGCGGACGGCAGCGCCCCTGCCGACACGTCCGATTCCGAAGAGGTGCTGCCAGAAGACCTGATGTCGTTCGGCCTCATCCCCGAGCTGATCGGCCGCCTACCCCTGGTGGTGCGCCTGCGGGAGCTGAGCGAGGAAGCGCTGGTGCAGGTGCTGACGCAGCCGCGCAACGCGCTCGTGAAGCAGTACACCGAGCTGTTCAGGCTCGACGGCGTGAAGCTCACGTTCACGGACGGGGCTCTGCGCGAGGTGGCGCGCCGCGCGCTGGACCGCAAGACCGGCGCCCGCGGACTGCGTTCGGTGATGGAGCGGACGCTGCTGCCGCTGATGTACGAGGTGCCCGGCCGCGGGATCGACGAGCTGCTGATCGACGCGCCCGACCTCGACGAGCCGCTGGCACTGCTGGAACCACCCGAGACGCGCAAGAGCGCGTGAACGTCCGGTAGCCTCCTAACCTGCCCGCCCGACGCCGGCCCGGCTGCGCTCGATGGCTTCCCGCAGGCGCCCGACGCCTTCGAGCGCCTCGGCCTCGCTCGTCGAGCGCCCGAAGCTGAAGCGCACGCTGGCCTTCGCCTGGCTCCGGCTTAGGCCCATCGCCAGCAGCACGTTACTCGGCTCGAGGCTTCCGGCTGCGCAGGCCGAGCCGGCGCTGGCGTAGACGCCCGCTTCGTCCAGCAGCATCAGCAGCGTCTCGCCGTCCACGCCCTCGATGCGCAGGTTGCTGTGCTTCACGCTGCGCGGCGCGCCTGCGCCGTTGACGCCCACGCCGGGCAGGCTCGTCGCCGCCTCCTCGAACCGCGCCTGCACGCTTGCCAAGCGCGCGCGCTCTTCGGGCTGCCGCGCCGCCGCCAGTTCGGCGGCCACCGCGAAGCCGACGATCGCGGCGAGGTTGTGCGTGCCCGGGCGGCTGCCGCGCTCCTGCGCCCCGCCGGCCAGCAGCGGCGGCACCTCCAGGCCTGGGCGCACCAGCAGCGCGCCCGCGCCCTTGGGGCCGTTCACCTTGTGCGCCGACAGCGCCAGCAGGTCTGCCCCCGTGGCTTCCAGGCCGACGGGCTCGACCCCCAGGCCCTGCACGGCGTCGCACAGGTATAGCGCGCCGTGCTCGTGCGCCAGGGGAGCCAGCGCCGGCGCGTCCGACAGCACGCCCGTCTCGTTGTTGACCAGCATCAGCGCCACCAGCGCCGTCCCTCCCCTGCCCGCTTGCTCGGCGAGGGCGGCCTCGAGCGCAGCCGGGGTCATCTGGCCGCTGGGGGTGGGCTGCAGGAAGAGCACGTCGCGCCCGCCAGCCGCCAGGCGCTTGGCGGCGTTCAGCACCGCCGGGTGCTCCGTGGCACCCACGATCAAGCCCCCATCGCGCTCGGCCATGACGCCGAACACCGCCTGGTTCAGCGCCTCGGTGGCGCCCGACGTGAAGACGACCTCGCGGCTGGAGGCGCCGAGCGCGTCGGCCAGCCGCTCGCGCGCCTCCTCGAGCGCGCGCCGGGCGCGCTGCCCCGCGCGGTGGACGCTGGACGGGTTGCCGTACACCTCGGTCAGGTACGGCAGCATCGCCTCCAGCACGCGCTCGTCGAGCGGCGTGGTGGCGGCGTGGTCCAGGTAGACCTCGCTACGCTCGGGTTCCTGCATGGTTCACTCTTCCGCGTTCACTCTTCCGCGTTCACTCTTCCGCGTTCAGTCTTCCGCGCCCATGAACTGCGGAAGTGGGTGCCCGCTTATCAGCATGCGCTGCTCGACCAGGTCGGCGAGGCTGGTGGAGCGCAGCACCTCGCGCACGGCCGTGTCGACGCGGCGCCAGAGGCCCTCGGTGGAGCAGTGGCCGGTGCGGACGCAGTTGGTGGCGTCGTCGATGCAGCGCACCGGCGCGACGGTCCCCTCCAGCAGCTCCACGACCTCGAGGGCGTCGATCTCTTCCAGCGGCCGTGACAGCTTGTAGCCGCCCCGCGCGCCCCGCACGGAATCGACGATGCCGGCGCGGCGCAGCAGCGCGAATATCTGCTCCAGGTACTGGTGGCTGATGAGCTGGCGCTGGGCGATGGTCTTGAGGCTGACGGGCTCGCCGCCCCACATCGCAACCTCTACCAGCGCCCGCATGCCGTACTGAGCTTTGGTTGAGACCCACATGGCTAACCTCTCCGTTGCGTCAAGCCTACCCCGTCAGCAGCTTCCGTGCCCGTCTCGAAGGTACGGGGCGCGACGGGCGCCGTTCTCAGCGCTCGCCCCGCAGGTAGGGCAGCGGGTCGACGGCGCTGCCGTCCAGGCGCAGCTCGAAGTGCAGGTGCGGGCCCGTCGAGGCGCCCGTGCTGCCTACGGCGCCCACGACGTCGCCCTGCCGCACCGCTTGGCCAGCCGCCACGGCGAAGCTGCTCAGGTGGGCGTAACGGGTCTCGGAGCCATCGCCGTGGTCGAGTACCACCACGTAGCCGTAGGTGCCCCACCACCCGGCGCGCGTGACTCGGCCCGAGCGCGCCGCGAGCACCGGGGTGCCGGGCGACGCGGCGAAGTCGACGCCGGCATGGAAGCGGTTGCCGTTGACCGAGATGTTGCGCCAGCCGAACGACGAGCTGAGGCGGCCCGTCACGGGTTGCGCGTAGCCGCTCTCCCACGCGTCGATAGCTGCCAGGGCCGCCACCGCCCGAGGGAGCAGCGCCAGCTGCGCCTGGCGTAGCGCGTCGCTCGTGGCGGCCGGCGGTTCCTGCGCCATTCCCGACCCGCCGAGGCAGAGCGCCAGGCCGGCCAGGAACACGAAGGGCGCCCAGCGCGGGTTCGTGCCGCTGGGCGCCCTCGTCATGCGGATGCTGCTCAGCCCTGCGTGAGGGTCGAGAGGAACTCGGCGTTGCTCTTGGTGCGCCCCAGGCGCCCGAGGAGCATCTCCATCGCTTCCGCCGGGTCCATGTCGGAGATGACCTTGCGCAGCAGCCACATCTTGGCCAGCACGTCCTCGCCCAGCAGCAGGTCTTCGCGACGCGTGCCCGACTTGAGGATGTCGATGGCCGGGAAGATGCGGCGCTCCTCGAGGTGACGGCTCAGGTGCAGCTCCATGTTGCCGGTGCCCTTGAACTCCTCGAAGATCACGTCGTCCATGCGCGAGCCCGTCTCGACGAGCGCCGTGGCGAGGATCGAGAGCGAGCCGCCGCCGCGGATGTTGCGCGCCGCGCCGAGGAAGCGCTTGGGCCAGTGCAGCGCGTTCGAGTCGAGACCGCCCGACAGGGTGCGCCCGGTGGGCGGGGTGACGAGGTTGTTGGCGCGCGCCAGGCGCGTGATCGAGTCGAGCAGGATCATCGCGTGGCCGCCGTCCTCGACGATGCGCCGCGCGCGTTCGTGCACGAACTCGGCCACCCGGATGTGGTTGGCGGGCGGCTCGTCGAAGGTGCTGGCCACGACCTCTACGCCCTGTACCGACTCGCGGAAGTCTGTGACTTCCTCGGGGCGTTCGTCGACCAGCAGCACGATCACCTTGATGTCG
The DNA here is from genome assembly GCA_964625655.1 of uncultured bacterium. Lineage (GTDB taxonomy): Bacteria > Deinococcota > Deinococci > Deinococcales > Trueperaceae > JAAYYF01. Next base: position 17,917 of record CAZVCT010000008.1, on the reverse strand, counting down.
GGCTCGGTCGCCACCACCGCGTTGGCAATCTTCTTGAGCAGCGTCGTCTTGCCCGCCTTGGGGGGCGCCACGATGAGGCCGCGCTGACCGCGGCCGATCGGGGCCAGCAGGTCGATGACGCGGGTCGAGAGCTCGTTGCTGGTCGTCTCGAGCTGGATGCGCTGCTCGGGGAAGGTCGGGGTGAGGTCCTCGAAGCGCGGGCGCTTGGAGGCCTGGAACGGGTCGACGTTGTTGACCGCTTCGACGCGGATCAGGGTGCCGTAGCGCTCGTTGTCGCGCGGGCGGCGCGCCTTGCCCATGATGTAGTCGCCGGTGCGCAGGCGGAACTGCTTGATGAGGCCCGCAGAGACGATGACGCTTCTCGTGTTGTTCTGCAGCAACGACTCCTGCAGGAAGCCGTAGCCGTCGGACGAGATCTCGAGGTAGCCGCGCACGAGGCGCAGCCCCTCGGCCTCCGCCGAACGCTCGAGGATGGCGACCGCCAGGTCGTCCTTCTCCATCTGGCGGTAATCCTCGAGGCCGACCTCCTTCGCCAGCAGCTGGAGTTCGGGCACGATCTTCGACTGCAGGTCGCGGAAGTTCAGCGCCGGCTTGCGGGCCGGGCGGTTGCCGCGGTTGCGGCCCCGGTTGCGGCCGCGGCGGCCTTCGCCGCCCTGTCCGTCGGCGCCGTCGCGGTCGTCACGATCGTCGCGGTCGTCACGGTCGTCGCCTTCGTCACCGTCGTCGTCCTCGGTGCGGGCGCGGCGGCCCGAGCGCGCGGTGCGCTCCTCGCCGTCGTCGCCTCCAGCTTCCGCCTGGGCGTCCGCGCCGTCGTCGCGGCCCTCTTCGTCTTCCTTCTGCTGGCGCGTGCGCTTGGTGCGGCGCGGCTTGGTGGCGCCTTCGGCTTCGCCGTTCCCCGCGCTACGCTCCTGCGCGCCGTCGTCAGCGGCCACGGGGGCCTCCGGGACGGCGGTCTGGGCGGAGGCCTGCATCTCGGCTTCGGCCTCGGGGTTCTTGCGTGGCCGGCCGCGCTTGCGCGGCGTGGCAGCCTCGGTGGCGGCTGCGCTATCGGCTTCGTTGGTTTTCTTGGGTCTTGGGCTCATCCCATCTCCGTTCCCACGACGATCGTGGGCGCTGCCCGCACTTGCGCGGGCTGGGCGTCGTTCGATGATTTCTGAACAGATCAGCGTCGGCTCACCGGGTAGACGTACGTCCGGTGCATGTAACCACTGGCTACCGAACTGCTCGAGCGGAGGCGTGATCCGATTGTGCCAGGAATGACAGCAGGACTGATTGACGTCTTCCTTTGCTGCTGCTAGCGTTGAGTATACGCGCTCTCGCTTACCCTTGTAAAGCGTGAGCGCCGGTGATGGTGTGAGTTGCATCACCCTGCTGCGGCCTCCCGGAGGCGCGCCCAGGACCCACGTTCTGCGTGGGCACCTCTTGGGGAAGCGACCGGCGCCGCGGCTGGCTAGGACGGGAACAGGCCGCTCGCGTAGCTGCCAGGTAGCGAGCCGGGGACGGTGGAAGCCCGGCGGTGAAGACGCGAACCGGTATCCTCCCCGAGCCGCTCCCCGAACGCGCATGAAGCGCAAGTAGACGGAGCCGCGAGGCGCGCGATAAAGCGCCGGGCCGTCCCACGGGGCGGCTGCAGAGGCCGGATCACCGGCGAAGTTGGGTGGTACCGCGCTCCCCAGGCGCCCCAACTGGAACCCGAAACGCGCATGTCGCGCCTAGGGCTCCGAGCGGGAGAGTGGTGAGCGCCATGTTCGAAGACGTACCAGCAGACGTGAACTTCCCCGCCCTCGAGCGGCGGGTGATCGAGCTGTGGAAGGAGCGCGACGTCTTCCGCCGCTCCGTCGACCGCCCCGCGCCCAAGGGCGACTGGGTCTTCTTCGAGGGCCCCCCGACCGCGAACGGCAAGCCGGGCGTCCATCACGTCATCAGCCGCGCCTACAAGGACCTCTTCCCGCGCTTCAAGACCATGCAGGGCTTCCGCGTGGGCCGCAAGGGCGGCTGGGACACGCACGGCCTGCCCGTCGAGATCGCCGTCGAGAAGCGCCTGGGGTTCACCAACAAGCAGCAGATCGAGGAGTACGGCATCGCCGAGTTCAACGCGCTCTGCCGCGAGGACGTCTGGCGCAACATCCAGGACTGGAACCAGATGACCGAGCGCATCGGCTTCTGGATCGACCTGGAAGACCCGTACATCACCTACACCAACGAGTACATCGAGTCGTGCTGGTGGGTCATGAAGTCGCTGTTCGACCGCGGCCTCCTCGTCGAGGACTACAAGACCACCTGGCACTCCCCTTCCAGCAACACGACGCTCGCCTCGCACGAGGTGTCCCTCGGCTACCAGGAGGACGTCGAGGACCCCTCGATCTTCCCGAAGTTCCCGGCCCGCGCCACCGAACTGAAGGAACGCGGCCTCATCGACCGAGACGAGACGCGGCCCGTGTTCTTCCTCGCCTGGACCACCACCCCGTGGACGCTGGCGGCCAACGTCGCCCTGACCGTGCTGGAAGGCGCCGACTACGCCCTCGTCGAGGCGCCCGCGCGTCACGGCCAACCGGAAGGCGAACGCCACCTCTACTGGGTGGCTAGCGCCCTCGTCGAGCAGGTGTTCGGCGAAGGCGCCAAGGTCGTCCGCACCGCGCGCGGCTCCGAGCTCGTGGGCCTGGGCTACGAGCCGCTGCTACGGGGCCGCATCGGCGAAGGGCAGCGCCTCGAGAACGGCTGGCGCGTCGTGGCCGACGACTTCGTGACGCTGGAGGACGGCACCGGCATCGTGCACGTGGCGCCTGCCTACGGCGACCTGGAGGTGGGGCGCCGCTTCGATCTGCCCACCGTCTTCTCCGTCGACCTGACGGGCAAGGTGATGCCCGAGGTGCGCCCCCTGACCGCGTCCGAAGAGGGCGAAGGGCCGTACGCGGGCGTCTGGTTCAAGGACGCCGACGCGCGCATCACCGCGGACCTGACGGAAGCGGGCCTCATGTACCGCTCGGGCACCATCCGCCACGCCTACCCGTTCAACTGGCGCGACGACACCCCCCTCATGAACGTCGCCAAGAAGAGCTGGTACATCCGCACCACGGCGGTTAAAGAGCGGCTGCTGGCCAACAACGACGAGATCGGCTGGCACCCCGACCACGTGCGCACGGGCCGCTTCGGCAAGTGGCTCGAGAACAACGTCGACTGGGCGCTCTCGCGCGAGCGCTACTGGGGGGCGCCGTTGCCCATCTGGCAGAACGCCGACGGCAGCCGCAAGGTGTGCGTCGGCTCGGTGGCCGAGCTCGAGCGCCTCACGGGCCGCGACCTGTCCGAGCTCGACCTGCACCGCCCCTACGTCGACGACGTCACCTTCGAGCTGGACGGCCAGCTCTTCACGCGCGTCCCCTACACGGTCGACGTCTGGTTCGAGTCGGGCGCCATGCCGTACGCGCAGTGGCACTACCTGGGCGAGCGCTCGCCCGAGCAGGTGCAGCAGCAACTGCAGCGCAACTTCCCGGCCGACTACATCTGCGAAGCGGTCGACCAGACGCGCGGCTGGTTCTACTCGCTTCACGCCCTGGGCACCCTCCTCACCGACCCGGGCGACCCCGAGACGGGGCGCGAGCCCGGAGCGCTGGCGCACCTCTTCGACCCCACCTCGGCGTTCAAGAACGTCAACGTGCTGGGGCACATCGTCGACGAGCACGGCGCGAAGATGTCGAAGTCGAAGGGGAACGTCGTCGACCCGTGGACGGTGCTCGACGCGCAGGGCGCCGACGCGCTGCGCTGGTACCTCTACTCGGCCTCCCCCGCAGGCGCCACCAAGCGCTTCAGCGCCGCGCTCGTGGAAGAGACGCTGCGCGACCACTTCCTGACGCTCTGGAACGTCTACGGCTTCTTCGTCCTGTACGCCAACCTCGAGGAGCCCGACCTGGCGGCGGCGCCGGCAGCCGCCGAGCGGCCCCTCGTCGACCGCTGGCTGCTGTCGCGCCTGAACACGCTGACGCAGGAGGTGACCGTGGCCCTCGAGGGCTTCGACCCCACCACGGCTAGCCGCGCCGTGCGCGACTTCGTGGTCGACGAGCTCTCCAACTGGTACGTGAGGCGCAACCGCAAGCGCTTCTGGCGCTCGGGTCAGGGCGGCGGCCTGGACGCCGACAGCCTCTCCGCCTACGCCACGCTCTACGAGGCGCTCGTGCGCGTCGCCACCCTGATGGCACCCATGGCGCCCTTCACGAGCGAGGAGCTGTACCAGAACCTGGTCGTGAGCCGTGACGCCGGGGCGCCCGAGAGCGTGCACCTGGCCGCCTGGCCCGAGGCCGACGCCGCCTTGGTCGACACCGACCTCGAGCGCGACATGCGCGCCCTCGTGCGCCTCGTCGAGCTCGGCCGCGCCGCGCGCGCCGCCTCGGGCGTCAAGCTGCGCCAGCCGCTCCCCGAGGTGCTGGTGCGCGTGCGCGAAGCGTCGGAGGTGGAAGGTGTGAAGGCGCTGGCCGAGCAGCTCCGTGAAGAGCTGAACGTCAAGGCCGTGCGCTTCCTGGCCGTAGAGGACACCTTCGTCGACTACACCCTGAAGCCCAACCTGCCGCGCCTGGGCAAGCGGGCCGGCCGGCTCATCCCGCAGCTGCGCGCCGCCCTGGCGCAGGCCGACGGCCGCGCCGTGGCCGCCGACGTCGCCGCCGGCCGCCCCACGGTGCTGGACCTGGGCGACCAGACGTTCGAGCTGGAGCCCGAGGACGTCCTGCTCGACCCCAAGAGCCCCGAAGGCTACGCCGCCGAGGAGGAGCGCGGCTACCTCGTGGCGCTCGACACGCGCGTCACCGACGAGCTGCGCCGCGAGGGGCAGGCGCGCGACGCCGTGCGCCTCGTGCAGAACGGCCGCAAGAACGCCGGCCTCGAGGTGAGCGACCGGATCCGGCTGTTCGTCAGCGCGGACGGCTCGCTCGAGGAGGCGCTGCGCGAGCACGCTGCCACCCTCGCGCGCGAGGTGCTGGCCGTCGACCTCACGTTCGGCGACGCGCCCGAAGGCGCCTACCGCGAGGAGGGCGAGGTGGACGGCGAACGCTTCGCCTTCGGGCTCGAGGTGGCGCCCGCGTGACGCGGCGGTCAACGGGCCGCGTGACGCGCTGGTACAAGGGTCGCGTGACCCGCTCGGCTAAAGCGGCCCGGGCTAGAATGTGCCGCGAATACGCTTTCCATCGTCAGGAGGCTGGGAAATGAAGATCGGCATCAACGGCTACGGGCGCATCGGGCGTCTCATCCACCGGATCGCCCACGAACGCGGCCACGAAGTCGTGCTAGTCAACGACCTCACCGACAACGAGACCTTGGCGACCCTGCTCAAGTACGACTCCAACTTCGGGCCGTTCAAGGGCGAGGTCAGCCACGAAGGCAACCACATCATCGTGGACGGCAAGAAGATCGTTGCCACCGAACACAGGAACCCGGCCGACATCCCCTGGGGCGAGCACGACGTCGACATCGTCGTCGAGTCGACCGGCGTCTTCCGCAAGCGCGAGCAGGCCGCCATGCACATGCAGGCGGGCGCCAAGAAGGTGCTGATCAGCGCGCCGTCGCCCGACGCCGACCTCGACATCATGCTCGGCGTCAACGAGGACACCTACGACGCGCAGAAGCACGACATCCTCTCGAACGCCTCGTGCACCACGAACTCGCTGGCGGCCGTCATGAAGCTGCTGGACGAGACGTTCGGCATCGAGCAGGCGATGATGACCACCATCCACTCGTACACGAACGACCAGAGCATCCTCGACGCGCCGCACAAGGACCTGCGCCGCGCGCGCAGCGCCGCCACGAACATCATCCCGACCACCACGGGCGCCGCCAAGGCGGTCGGCAAGGTGCTGCCGCAGCTCGAAGGGATCTTCGACGGCACCTCGCTGCGCGTGCCCACGCCGGTCGGCTCCATCTCCGACGTCACCGCCATCTTCAAGCGCGAGGCGACGGCCGACGAGATCAACAAGGCCATCGAGGAAGCCGCGGCCGGCAGGCTGAAGGGCATCGTCCGCTTCACCATGGACCCGATCGTCTCGAGCGACATCGTCGGCGACCCGCACTCGGCCATCGTCGACGGCCTGATGACCAGCACCATGGGCAAGATGGCCAAGTTCTTCATCTGGTACGACAACGAGTACGGCTTCTCGAGCCGGATGGTGGACGTGCTCGAGATCATGGCGGAGGACCTCTGACCCGGAAGGTGGCCAGGAGCCTGGAGCAGCTGGTAGCAGGGGGCGAACTGGAGGGGAAGCGCGTGCTGGTGCGCGTCGACTTCAACGTCCCCATCAAGGGCGGCGAGGTCAGCGAGGACACCCGCATCCGCGCCGCACTTCCTACCCTGCGCACGCTGCAGGGCGCCGGCGCCAGCCTGGTGCTCGTCAGCCACCTCGGGCGCCCCAAGGGCGCGCCCGAGGACAAGTACCGCATGGGCCCGGTGGCCGCGCGCCTCTCCGAACTGCTCGGCCAGGAGGTGCGCTACCTTCCGACCGACGGTCCGGCGGCTACCGAGCAGCAGCGCTTCGTCGCCGAAGCGCCCGCGGGCAGCGTCACCCTCCTGGAGAACAGCCGCTTCGACACGCGCGAGACGGACAACGACCCCGAGCTCGCGCGCGTGCTGGCCTCCTACGCCGACTTCTACGTCAACGACGCCTTCGGCGCAGCCCACCGCGCGCACGCCACCACCGCCGCGGTGGCCGGGCTGCTGCCCAGCGCCGCGGGCGCCCTGATGACCGCCGAGCTGCAGGCACTGCGCCGCCTGACGGACTCGCCCGAGCGCCCCTTCGTGGTGGTGCTGGGCGGCGCCAAGGTGAGCGACAAGCTGGGCGTCATCGAGCGCCTGCTCGACCTGGCCGACGCCGTCCTCATCGGCGGCGCCATGGCCTACACCTTCGAGCTGGCGCGCGGTGGGAAGGTCGGGGGCTCGCTCGTCGAGCCAGACATGCTCGACACCGCCTCGCGCATCCTGACCGCCGCGAAGGAGAAGGGCGTGCGCCTCGTGCTGCCCGAGGACTCGGTCTGCGCCCAGCGCGTCGAGGCCGGCGCCCCCACCGAGGTGCACCCCACCGGCGCCATCCCCGACGGCTGGCTCGGCCTCGACATCGGCCCACGCGCGGTGAAAGCCTTCAGCGAGGCCCTGCAGGGCGCAAAGACCGTCTTCTGGAACGGGCCGCTGGGCGTGTTCGAGACGCCCCCGTTCGGCGAGGGCACCACCGCCATCGCCAAGGTCGTGGCCGCGTTGGGTGCCTACACGGTCGTGGGCGGTGGCGACTCGATCGCCGCGCTCAGCGCGTCAGGGCTGCAGGATTCCATCGACCACGTGTCCACCGGTGGCGGCGCCTCCCTCGAGTTCGTGGAAGGCGTAGAGCTGCCGGGCGTAACCGCATTGGAGACCGACTAGAGACTTGAGAGGGCCCGCGCTCTTCTACCTGGACAAAGAGTCGTTCGGCGAAGCCGGCGCCGTGCGCGCCGACGTGGCCAACCTCGACGGCGACTACACCTACCTGGGAACCGGCTACTACGCCTCGCTCGACGCCGAGCAGGCCGGCCTCCGGGTCCTGCCGGGCACCGCGGAAGCGCTCGACGCCTACGTGGTGGCTATCGCGATGGAGAAGGCGCGCATGGCCGGGATCCCCGTGCCGGAGCACCAGATCGTGGTCGAGCGCTTCCCCGCCACGCCGCTGATGGCCTACCCCATCAACCCCTTCACCCTGGCCGGCGAGCTGCTGCTGGACGACGCCGCCGTGGAAGCGCGCCGCAAGGGCCTCACCTACACGGGCAAGTACGCCGTGCTGGCGCAGCGCCTGCCGGCCGACTACCGCATCGACCTCCTGAAGGTGGTGCTGGGCCGCACGCTCGTGCCGCAGTACGAGGAGTTCGCCGCCAGCATCTTCGAGGCCTTCCGCCTCCCCCTGATGCGCGTGCGCGTCATCGTCACCCCCAAGGAGTTCATGCTCTCGGCCATCGAACCGCTGCCCTTCGACCAGCTGACCGGCGACGAGCGGGCGCTCCTGGAAGGACTGGGCTCATGGCGCGCCTAGCCGTCTTCACCGAGCGCTACACCATCCGCTCGAGCGTCGAGCTGACGGCGCTGACGAACTTCCGCCTGGCGGCGTTCGAGCAGGGCCACGACCTCGACTTCCTCTTCAAGTCCGAGCTCAAGTACATCAAGAACTACGACGGCATCCTGATCCGCGCCCTCACCGACCCGCTCAACACGAGCTACGTCGTGGCGCGCCACGCCGAGCTGCTCGGCAAGCGCGTGCTGGACCACTCGAGCGCCATCCTGATCTGCTGCGACAAGGTGAACATGTACAAGCGGCTCGAGTCGAAGGGCGTGCCCATCCCCGAGAGCCGCTACCTGGCCGAGGAGGACCTGACCGCCGTCACCGCCGTGCGCCTCTTCGAGGAGCTGGGTGTGCCGCTCGTGCTGAAGGCGCCCAACTCGAGCTTCAGCGCCTACGTCGACAAGGTGACGTCGCCCGAGGAGTTCGTGAAGACCGGCCGCCGTTTCCTCAGGCGCGCCGACCGCATCGTGGTGCAGCAGTACATGCCGTCGGACTTCGACTGGCGCGTCATCACGCTGGCCGGCCGCGTGCTGGCCGTCGTCAAGTACACCTTCGCGCCGTCGCAGTGGAAATTGATGGACCGCACCGCCGAGGGCGAGTGGGCGCGCGTCGTGGGAACCCGCATCGAGGACGCCGACCCGCGGCTACTCGAGACGGCGCTGGCGGCCGGCGCCGCCATCGGCTCGAGCCTCTACGGGGTCGACATAAAGGAGATCGACGGCGAGTACTTCGTCATCGAGGTGAACGACAACCCCACCATCGCGGCGGGCGAGGAAGACCAGCAGAACCCCGAGATCTACGCCGAGATCATCCGTCATCTGGCAGGCGACGGCTGACGCTGCCCCACCGTTCGACGAGCACCATGGCGTGCTGCGCGGCGCCCGGCTCGTGGCTGGCGCGGTCGAACGCTTCCTTCTTCATCGCCAGGTGCACGTTGTCTGCGCGCCCCTCCCCTTCCGCCACGAACGGGTCGTGCAGGTAGAGGTGGTCGTCGTCGAAACCGGTCACCAGCAGCCAGCGCCCGGGCTGCTCGGGGTCCTCGTTCTCGGGATCGAAGCCGGCCAGCAGCACCAGCGGCACGGCGCCGCTCGCGACGGCGTCGGCGGCGTCCTGGTGGTCGAAGTCGCGGACCTCGACCTTGCCACCCAGCCCACGTAGCTCGCGCTCGAAGCCCGCGTGCGACAGGCGCGCCACCTCGCGCGCCTCGTCGTTCAGCACCGAGTCGAACGGCACGCCGGCGTCGGGCGTCACGACGCGCGACTGGAAGCCGCGCCGCGCCGCGCCCACGGCCAGGCCGTGAGCCGAGAGGCCGCCGTCGCCCTTGCGGGTGAAGGTGGTGGTGGCCTCGCGCCAGAGGGCCAGCTCGAGCCAGCGGTCGAGCGGCACGGGGTAGCCGTGGTGGCGCATCGCCATCATCAGGCAGGCCGAGCCGCTCGTGAAGCTGAACGACTGCGCGTGGAACGGCACGCCGCGCACCGTGGCGCCGCCCTTCACGAAGCGCTTGCGCAGCCTCAGGGCGGCGGAGTGGTCCTGGTAGTAGTCGTCGGTGCGGCCGGCCACGGTGTAGCCCGCGTGCCGGTAGAGCGCGATGGCGGCGGCGTTCTCCTCGCGCACCTCGAGGCGCATGACGATGACGCCGCGCTCGCGCGCGCCGGCCTCTGCGGCCTCCAGCAGCAGCTTGGCGAGGCCGCGGCCGCGGTGCTCCCGGTCGACGACCATCGAGTAGAGGCGCGCCGAGTCGAAGCCGCGGCGGAACAGCACCACGGCGTCGCCCACGACGCTGCCCCCGACCTCGGCCACCCACACCTCGGCGCTGTCGCGCGCCAACAGGCGCGAGAGGCTGGCGCGCGACATCCGGTCGCCCGGGAAGCCGCTCTCGAGCTCCACCAACGCGTCGAGGTCGCGGCGCTCCGCGCGGCGCACCCTCAGATCGCTGGCGGCGCCCCCTTCCATCACCCCTTGCTCTCCTCGAGCGCCGACACGAGGGCCGGCGCCACCTGGGTGGCGTCACCGACGATGCCGTAGTCGACGATCTTGAAGATGGGGGCGTCGGCGTCCTTGTTGACCGCCACGACGACCTTCGAGCGGTTCATGCCCGACAGGTGCTGCACGGCGCCCGAGATCCCCAATGCCACGTACAGCTCGGGAGCCACCGACTTGCCGGTCTGGCCGACCTGCTCGGCGTAGGGGCGCCAGCCCGCGTCGACCACGGCGCGCGTGGCGGCGATGCCGGCGTTCAGCGCGTCCGCCAGCGCCTCGACGTGCTGCTGGAACGACTCGGCGCTGCCGAGGCCGCGCCCGCCGGCCACCACTGCCTTGGCCTCTTCGAGCTTCACGCGGCCGCCGGCCGCGGCGGAGCGCTCGCCGACGCTGACGCGGCCATCGGTATCGCCGAAGGTGGGCGCGAAGGCGGTGACGGAGCCGCCCGGCTGCGCCTCGGCGACCGGGAAGACGTTCGGCTTGACGGTGATGACGGTGGCGTCGCCGCCGGCGACCTCGACGGTCTCGGTGACGCGCGAGAGGTAGCTGTAGCGCTTGGCGCGCACGGAGCCGCCTGCACCCTCGGCGGCGATGACGTCCTCCAGCAGCGCGGCGCCCAGGCGCACGGCGAGGCGCGGGGCGGCGCTCTGGCCCAGGCGGCTGGCGCTCAGCAGCACCGTGGTGGCGCCCACCTCGGCAGCCACCTGCTGCACGGCGGTGACGAACGGTTCGGCGCGCAGCGGGTCGAGCTCGGGCGCCTCGATGCTGCGGACGTCGGCCACGTACTCGGCCATCTTCTGAGCGGCGCTCTGCGGACCGACGACGGCGGCCGCGACCTGGCCGCCTTCCGCCAGCTGCCGCGCCACGCTCACCAGCTCGAGGGCGCTCTTGGGAAGGTTGCCGCCTGGGGCAGCCGTTACGACGAGGATCATGCTTCTCTCCTAGCGGTGTTCGGCAGAGCTGTCTGCTCGGGATGCTGGTTCACCAGTACTTCGCTCACTGGGCCTTCGCTCACAAGACCTTGGCTTCGTCGCGCAGCAGGCGGACGAGCTCGGCGGCGGCGCTCTGCGCGTCGCCCTCGATGATGCGGCCGCGGCGCTCGCGGGTCTGGATCTCCTGCTCGACGACCTTGGTAAGCGGCTGCGGGTCGCCGAACTCGCTCAGGTCGCGCTTCGCCAGCTCCTTGCGCTTGGCCTTCATGATGTTCGGCAGCGTCGGGTAGCGCGGCTCGTTCAGGCCCTGCTGGGTGGTCACGACCGCGGGCAGCGGCAGCGTCAGGCTCTCCTGCCCATCGTCGGTGTCGTGCTTCACGGCGATAGAGCTGCCGTCGAGCTTCAGCTCGGTCGTCCAGTCGGAGTGCGGCCAGCCCAGCACCTCGGCCAGGGCGGGCCCCAGCGCGGCGCTGTCCCAGTCGGCCTGCTTGCCGCCGACGAAGACGAGGTCGGCGCCCTCTTCCGTGACCACCTGGCCCAGCACGCGCGCCTGGCTGATCGGGTCTAGGTCGACGTCGGTCTCGATGTGGACCGCGCGGTCGGCGCCGAGGGCGAGCGCGGTGCGGATCGCCTCCTCGTAGCGCGCCGGCCCGAGGGCCAGCGCCACGACCTCGACGTCGTTGCCGGCTTCGCGGAGCCGGATCGCCTCTTCGACGCCGTACTCGTCCATGCCATCGATGACGAAGGTGACGCCATCCAGCTCGACCGCGCCGCCGCTGGCGCGGATGCGCGCCTCGGCGTCGGGAACCTGCTTCAGGACGGTGATGATCTTCACTGCTTCCTCCATGGGCCTCTCGGCCGTTCGGTAGATCGCTCGCGGCTGCCGCCCATGGCCCTGGACGTGCGTCCTGGGGCCGGCTCGCAGCCTATGGCCTCATTCTAGGACGTGCCGCGCGATGACCACGCGCTGGATCTCGTTGGTGCCTTCGTATATCTGGTTCAGTTTCACGTCGCGCATCAGCTTCTCGACGGGGTACTCGTCCATGTAGCCGTAGCCGCCGAAAACGTTGATCGCTTCCTGCGCCGCGTCGAAAGCGGCGTCCGAGGCGTACGCCTTGGCGATGGCGGCCGCTTCGGCGTGCGGCTTCCCGTTGTCGGCCAGCCAGGCGGCGTGCCAGGTCTGCCACCGCGCCGTCTCGAGGGCGATCTTCATGTTGGCCAGCTTGAACTGGATCGCCTGGAACTGCGCGATCGGCCGGCCGAACGCCTCGCGCTCGAGCGCGTAGCCGCGCGACTCGTCCAGGGCGCGCCGCAGCACGCCGACGGCGCCGGCGGCCACGGGGATGCGCGTCTTGTCGAGGGTGCGCATGGCGATCCTGAAGCCGTCGCCCCTGTCGCCCAGCACGTTGCTGGCGGGCACGCGCACGTCGTCGAAGACCATCTCGTACGTGGGGCTGGCCCGCTGGCCCAGCTTGCCGTGCAGCTTGTTCGTGCTCAGGCCCGGACGGTCGTGCTCCACGATCACCGCGACGGTGCCGCGGTGGCGCAGTTCGGGGTCGAACGAGGCGAACACGACGCTGAAGTCGGCGATGCCGCCGTTGGATATCCAGGTCTTGGTGCCCGTGATGACCACCTCGTCGCCGTCGAAGACGGCGCGCGTGCGCAGGCCGCCGGCGTCCGAGCCGTTGTTGGGCTCGGAGAGCGCGAAGGCGGCCAGCTTGGGGCCGTCCAGCAGCGGGGTCAGGAAGCGCGCCTGCTGCTCGGGCGTGGCGGCCAGCAGCAGGGGCATGATGCCCAGCTCGGAGGCCATCAGGATCGTGTAGATCCCCATGCAGCCGTAGCCGAACTCCTCGGCGATGATCGCCTCGTCGAGCATGCTCAGGCCGAGGCCGCCGGCCGACTCGGGGATGCTCACGTTCAGCAGCCCGACCTCGTGCGCCTGCCTCACCACGTCTTCGGGGTAGCTCTCCTCGCGGTCGTGCTTGGCGGCGACCGGGATCACCGACTCCTTGACGAAGCTGCGCGCCAGCGCCTGGAACTGCTTCTGGTCGTCGGACAGTTCGAAACCGATCATCGTTCTCTCCTATCCCGTGAACCCTGCCGAGTTGCCGGGTGGGCGCTCACCGCTCGAGCTCGCGGAAGATCTGGCGGTGGATCACCATGCGCTGGATCTCGCTGGTGCCCTCGTAGATCTCGGTGACGCGGGCGTCGCGGAAGTAGCGCTCCACCGGGAAGTCCTTCGTGTAGCCGTAGCCGCCCAGCACCTGGATGGCGTCGTGCGTGACGCGCCCGGCCGCCTCGGAGGCGACGAGCTTCGCCATCGCCGCCTCGCGCGCGTTGCGGAAGCCGCGGTCCTTCAGCCACGCCGCCCGGTACGTGAGGAGGCGCGCGCCCTCGATGGCGGTCAGCATGTCGGCCAGCTTGAAGCCGATCGCCTGGTGCTCGTGGATCGCCTTGCCGAAGGCGACGCGCTCGGCGGCGTAGTCGCGCGCCGCCTCGAAGGCCGCCCGCGCGATGCCGACCGAGAGGGCGGCGATGCCGATGCGGCCGCCGTCGAGGCCCGACATGGCGATCACGAAGCCGTTGCCGGGCGCGCCCAGTACGGCATCGAAGGGCACGAAGCAGTCCTCGAGCGTCACGGAGGTGGTTATGGCCGCGTGCTGGCCGAGCTTCTCCTCGGGCCGGCCGAAGCTGAGGCCTTCCGCGTCCTTCTCGACGAGGAAGCAGGTGATGCCGCGCGCGCCCGCCTGCCTCTCCGTCTTGGCCAGCACGAGGTAGAGCTGCGCCTCGCCGCCCGAGGTGATCCAGGCCTTGGTGCCGTTGAGCACGTAGCCGCCCTCCGTGGCGTCGGCACGGGTGGTGATGGCGGCGGCGTCCGAGCCGGCGTGCGGCTCGGAGAGGCAGAACGCGCCGATCCACTCGCCGCTGGCCAGGCGCGGCAGGTAGCGCTGGCGCTGCTCTTCGGTGCCGTGCTTCAGGAGCAGCGACTGCGGCAGGCCGTTGGTGACGCTCATGATGGTCGCGTGGGCGGCGTCGGCCGCCGCGATCTCTTCCAGCAGCACCGCGTAGCTCAGGGTGTCGAGGCCGGCGCCGCCGTACTTCTCGGGCGTCAGCATCCCCAGAAGGCCCAGCTCGCCCATCTTGCGCAGCGTCTCCCAGGGGAAGCGCGGTTCGCGGTCCAGTTCCACCGCCGCGGGCGCCAGTTCGGTGCGGGCGAAGTCGCGTACGGCACGCTGCATCGCTATCAGGTCTTCGGGTAGCTGGAAATCCAAGTCCTCGTCTCCACGGGCACATGCGCCCATGGGAGTATAACTGCGCCTGGGAAGCGCCGCCTTCCCCGTTAGACTGAGTACATGAACGCCAAAGAGCTGCTCCTGAAGGTGCCCCAGGCCGTAGAGATCGAGGCGGACGCGCCCCGCGCGGTCATCCAGTACGACACCGCCGAGCCCGTGTACCACGTCGTGGAGAACGGCGCCGTCAACGCGTTCGAGGGCCACGCGCCAGACCCCGACGTGACCGTGAAGGTCAGCGACGACAACCTGCTCAAGCTCTTCCGCGGCGAGCTGAACCCGATGACGGCCATGATGACGGGCCGCCTGAAGGTGCGCGGGAACGTGATGCTGGCGCAGCGCCTGCTGGGGATGGTCGACCGGGCCAAGCTCGAGGCGGCGCGCGACGAGATCGTGCGGAACGAGCAAGCCTGAGGTTAAGTCGGCAACGATGAGGCGGCGCCGCTGGATCGGCCCCGCGGCTCAACTACGGTAGAAGTGCACCTCGTGGCGCCGGTAGGCGCCACTCTCGTAGCGGAAGGTCGCCGAGAAGAAGCCTGGCTCGTCGAGCCAGGGCAGGAAGTGGCGATCGCCCTCCCACAGGGGCAGGTCGGCCAGTTCCGCCGTGGGGATCCAGAAGAGGTCGCCCTCGCGCGAGGGCGTCGGGGTGCCCGCGAAGGCGGTGACGACGAACACCCAGACGTACCAGTCGTCATCCCCGTCGAAGGCCGGGAAGGTGATGAACCCCTTCAGCACCGCGTCGTGGACGGTCAGGCCCGACTCCTCCAGCACCTCCCGGCGCATGCACTCCTCGGGCGATTCGCCGGGCTCCAGCTTGCCGCCCAGCCCGTTCCAGGTGCCGGCGTGCAGGTGGTTCGGGTCGCCGCCGCGCCGCAGCATCAGCGTGCGGTCGCCATCGCGCACGTAGACGAGGGTGGCGAGCTTCCGTCCCATCAGCGCGCCTCGTCCTCGCGATCGAAGGCCGCCACCAGGTCGAGCACCAGCTGCCGCAGTTCGGGGGCGTCCTCGAGCTTCCCCGCCCTGCTGCGCCTGACGCGAACCAGTCGCGCCAGGCCGCCGCCCCGGCCGAGCAGCCACCTGATGGCGAACGTCACGGCCGCGCGCTCGTCGGTCGCCAACGCTGGCGGAGCGGTAAGGGTCACGCGCTCGCGGGCGCCGGCCTCGGACTCGAGCACGAGCAGCAGCTCGAAGCCGCCGCCGCGGCGTTCGACGAAGACCTGTTCGAGGAGCTCGGCGCGCAGACCGGCCATCAGCGCACACGCCTATGGCAGGGGCTGCTGCTGCGTGCGTGCGGGGCGCGGTCCGTGGGGTTCATGAGGTGCCGGAGCTTACCGCCTGGCGCGCCGAGCCGCCAACCGGAGCAGGATCGGGCGTTCCCCGGTACCTCTGCAATAATCGGGGCATGAACGCTATGACCCCCGGCCCGCTGCGCGTCGCCGTCGTCGGCGCCGGCCCGGCCGGTTTCTACACCGCCGAGGCCCTCCTCAAGGGACGCGAGGACGTCTCGGTCGACCTCTTCGACCGCCTCCCCACCCCGTTCGGGCTCGTGCGGTTCGGCGTCGCCCCCGACCACCAGAAGCTCAAGTCGGTCACGCGCCTCTACGAGCGCACCCTGGGCGACCCGCGCCTGCGCTACCTCGGCAACGTCGAGTTCGGCCGGCACATCACCGCTCAGGACGTACGCCGGCACTACCACGCCGTCGTCTACGCCGTCGGCGCCCCCGCCGACCGCCGCCTGGGCATCCCGGGCGAGGAGCTGCCGGGCAGCATCTCGGCCACCGAGTTCGTGGCCTGGTACAACGGCCATCCCGACCACAAGGACCTGGCGGTGCCGCTGGACGCCCGCACCGCCGTGGTCGTAGGTGTCGGCAACGTCGCCATCGACGTGACGCGCATCCTGGCGAAGAGCGTCGACGAGCTGCGCGTGACGGACGCCGCCGACCACGCGCTGGCTGCGCTGGCCGACTCGCAGATCGAAGAGATCGTCATCGTCGGCCGCCGCGGCCCCGCCGAAGCGCGCTTCACGACCAAGGAGCTGCGCGAGCTTGGCGAGCTGGAGAACGCGGACATCTACGTGGACGAGGACGAGCTGATGGTTCCCGAGGCCAGCCGCCTCGCCGCGGCCTCGGACATCAACGTCCAGAAGAACCTGGAAGTGATCGAGGGCTTCGCGCGCCAGGCGCCCCAGGGGAAGCCGCGCCGTGTGAGGCTGCGCTTCCTCCACTCGCCGCTCGAGCTGCAGGGCGACGGCCGCGTCGAGCGCGTCGTGCTGGGCCGCAACCGGCTCGAGGAGCGCGCGGACGGCTCGGTGGCGGCGGTGCCCACCGGCGAGACCGAGACGCTCGAGGCGCAGCTGGTCTTCCGCAGCGTGGGCTACCGCGGCGCGGCGCTGCCGGGCGTGCCGTTCGACGAGCGCGCTTCGGTGATCCCGAACGAGGCGGGGCGCGTGCTCGAGGCGGGCCAACCCGTTCCCGGTATGTACGTGGCGGGCTGGATCAAGCGCGGGCCCAGCGGCGTCATCGGCACGAACAAGGCCGACGCCATGGAGACGGTCGCGGCGCTGCTCGAGGACGCCGAGGTTGGGCGCCTGCAGGCGCCTTCGCTGCCCGACCCGGCCGCGGTGACCCAGCTGCTGGAGGCCAACGGCGCCGACCTCTTCACGGCCGGCGAGTGGCGCCAGCTCGACGCCGCCGAGGTGGCGGACGGCGAGCCGCAGGGGCGGCCGCGGGTGAAGGTCGTCGAGGTGCAGCGGATGCTCGAGCGCGCACGCGCCGCCCAGCTGGCCAGGGTTGGGGATACGGCGGGCGACCCGGAGGGCGACCCGAACTGACGGCTCCCGGCTCGAACCGGTAGCGATTCCCGGACCGGTCCGCCTCTCAGGCACGTTCTGGTAGGATGCCGACGCATAACGCGCAACCAGCGCCAAAGCGAGGTTCGAGGACGTGTCGGATAGCCCTACCGTACCCGGCTCGCTACCGCGTTCCGACGGAACGCGTAGCGAAGCACAAGCCGCAGCCGCGCCCCCGTTGCTGAGCATCCAGAGCTTGGTGAAGGACTTCGGCGGTCTGCGGGCAGTAAACCATTGCAGCTTCGACGTCCACCACGGCAGCATCACAGGCCTCATCGGGCCCAACGGCGCCGGCAAGACGACGCTTTTCAGCCTCGTCTCCGGCTTCCACGTGCCCGACTCCGGCCGCGTCTACCTGGAAGGCGAGGACGTCACCGGCCTGCCCGCGCACCAGATGTTCCGCAAAGGCCTGGCCCGCACCTTCCAGATTCCGCGCGAGCACCGCAGCATGACGGTGATGGAGAACCTGATGCTCGTCCCGAAGGGACAGATCGGCGAGCGGTTCTGGAACCCCGTCGTACGTCCCGGCGCCGTGCGCGCCCAGGAGCGCCGCCTGCGCGAGATGGCCCGCGAGGTCCTCGAGTTCGTCGAGCTGACGCACATGTCCGACCAGCCCGCGGGCGCCATGTCGGGCGGCCAGAAGAAGCTGCTCGAGCTGGCGCGCACGCTGATGGCCGAACCGAAGATCGTCCTGCTGGACGAGCCGGGCGCCGGCGTGAACCCCACGCTCATGGGGAAGATCCGCGAGAAGATCGAGCAGCTGAACAAGGACCGCGGCATCACGTTCCTGCTCATCGAGCACGACATGCCGCT
>CAZVCT010000007.1:43548-48886 GCA_964625655.1 uncultured bacterium | reverse complement strand
TGGCGAGCGACCCGCCGACCCCGGTACCCGCGGCCACCGCAGCAGCGAACCTGAATGTCCCTGCAGCTCTCTCCTCGGTTGCACCTCCCCTTGTCGTCGGCGGCTCCCCGGAAGCGCCGGCCGCGGACTCGCACCAACCGAGTGGCGTGACCCCGGAGTCGGAGCGCGGCTCGTCGGCGATTACGTCGCTCGAAGGCCGCCTGGCTCCGGTGCTGACGCTCTTTTGGCTCGTCGGCGTCTTGGCTGGACTCGCACGCTTGGGGATCGGCCTGACGCTCGTGGCCCGCCTGCGACGCACGGGAACCGTTGCCAGCTCGCAAGTCGTAGAGCTGGCACGCGAGGTAGCCGGGCGACTGGGTTTACGTCTGCGCGTGGCGATCCTGGAAACGACCCGCGCCAGCAGCCCGGTGGTCGTTGGAGTGCTGCGGCCTACGCTCCTGCTTCCCGCCGGCCTGGCTCCCTCGCTGCCTCCCGCGCAGCTCGAGGCGGTGCTCGCTCACGAGCTGGCGCACGTGTTGCGCCGTGACTACCTCGTCAACCTCCTCCAGCGCCTGACCGAGACGCTGATGTTCCACCATCCCGCGACCTGGTGGCTTTCGGCGGTCGCGCGCACTGAGCGCGAGAACCTGTGCGACGACGCTGCCGTGCGGTCGGTGGGCGGCGACCCCCGGCCGTTGGCCGAGGCGCTCGCGGCGCTGGCGTCGGCACGTGGGAACACTCCGCTCGTCAGCGTCGGGGCGGCTGACGGTCCACTGGTGTCGCGGGTGAGGCGCCTCGTTGCGGGCGGCGATCGACCTCGCCGCGGTGCGGCCCTCTCGCTGCAGGCTTCGAAGCCCGCGCTGCTGCTGACCCTCCTTGCCGTCATGGCGCCGTTCGTGGCGCAACCGCTGGCGGGCGCTCAGGCGTCCGCTACGGACGCAGACGAGCTTGTACACGAGGCACCGTTGCCGTTCGCGCTCCGCTACGGCAACCACTTCGATCTGGGCGGGGCGCCGTTCCAGCTGCTCTACCTGCACGTGGACCTGGAGCCTCGCATGGTCGCCAGCATCGAGCCAGCGACGGTGCGCGTGCTGGACGCAGAGGGCGAACTCCTGTACGCGGAAGAGATGACCAGCAGGGAGCGCATGGGCGGCTGGCCGGTGGAGGCCTCCAGAGCAGCGGCGGTCGAGGTCGTCACCGCTGCCGGGTCCTGGACGGTTCCCCTGGAGGTCGAGGCTGCGGCCGAAGGCTTCGGCGCTGTACAGGCCGTCCGGGTCGTTCAAGATGACGACGAGGCCCTGCTCACCTGGGACGCGGTTCCCGGCGCCGCCGCATACAGGGTGATCCTCTTCCCGGAAGGTCCGGGCTTCGCGACGCTCCTCTACTCGAGCGAGGCGACGGTGTCGCTCGCGGGCCTCGAGGCCGGCCCCTATGACGTGAAGTTGGAGGTGTACTCCCGCAACCCTTCGACCCCGGGTCAGGTCCTGACGATGGACTACGCGACGAGTTCCGATCTCGGCTCGGTCGAGGTGCCTCGCACCGACGTCAGCGATTCGGCCCGTGGCGCCGTCGAGGGCCGCGTGATGATGGGCAGCCTGCCGGTAGCCGGAGCAGGCGTGAACATCCGGCCGTCGTCCGGTCAGGGCGGCCCGGTTCTCCCGGCTCACACCGCGGTCACCGATTCCGAGGGCTACTACCGCTACGAGAACGTCGTGCCCGGCATCTACAGCGTGAGCGCAGTGATGCGGCCACCTTCGGCCTTGGTGCAGTTCGGAGTTCCTTACATGGTCGAGAGCACCTCGTTCTCGGTCGCAGCCGACCGCACCGCCAAGCCACCGGACCTGTACCTGGTGCAGCGGATCGCTCCGCTCGGGAGGCTCCGGGCAGGTACCGCCAACCCGGGTGACGTGGTACTGGAGTGGGACCAGGTCCCATCAGCTGACCGGTACATCGTCTTGATCTACGAGCGTGTCGTTCGTACTGAACCGTGGGAGTCCGGCGTCCTGCTCGCTAGTCATTCGCTCAGCGACACGAGCGTGACGGTGACGCTCGAGCCCCAGTCGGTCTACGAGGTGACCATCGAAGCGTTCGACGCCGATGGCGTGCGTGTCGGGGAACTCCTCGCGGAACTACGCACGGTTCCTGGCCCTTAAAGTCAGCCCTCAACGGTAGGCGTCGGGCGCGCTCCCAGCCGCCCGGCGCCCGCTCGCGCCGACCAGGCGCAGGAACGCCTCCACCACGTCGGGGTCGAAGTGCTCGCCGGACTGGGCTCGGATGTACTCCACGGCGCGGTCCTTGCCCCACGCCTTCCGGTAGACCCGGTCGGACGTCAGGGCGTCGAACACGTCGATGACGGCGAAGATGCGCGCCGCCACCGGGATCTCTTCGCCTTTCAGCCCCTGCGGGTAGCCGGTGCCGTCCCACTTCTCGTGGTGGTAGTAGGGGATGTCCAGGGCGGGCCTCAGGAACTCGATGGGCATCAGCAGGTCGAGGGCATAGACGGTGTGGCGCTGCATGATGCTCCACTCCTCGGTCGTCAGCTTGCCGGGCTTCAGGAGTATCGAGTCGGGCACGCCCATCTTGCCTATGTCGTGCAGCAGGGCGCCGCGGCGGATGTGGACGAGTTGATCCTCGTCGACGCCCATCGACTCGGCCAGCTGCACGGTCAGGTCGGTGACGCGCCGGCTGTGGCCCTCGGTCTCCTCGTCCCTCAGGTCCAGCGCCCTGGCCCAGCCTTCGATGGTGGTGTCGTACGCCAGGCGCAGCTCGGTGTTCGAGCGCTGCAGGTCGGTGAAGAGCCGCGAGTCGTCGATGGCGACGGCCGCCTGCAGCGACAGCGCCGTGAAGAAGTCGAGCCAATCGTCGTCCAGACGCAACGGCTCGTGGTGGAATAGCTCGAGCACCCCTTGCAGCTTCCCTTTCGACACGAGTGGCACGGCGGCGTAGCTTCTGAACCCCTCCTCGCGCAGACGGGGCGAGGCCGCGAACGCCTCCAGCACCGTGTCGGGCTCGTTCAGGACCATGCGCTCGCGCTCCAGGGCCACTTTCCCTGCCAGCCCCTCGCCGATGCGCAGTTGCATGCCCTCTAGCGAGTTCGGGTCCTTGAAGCCACGGCTGGCTCCGAAGCGCAGGCTCTGCGCTCCGGCCTGCAGCAGGAGTATGGCTGCCGCGTCGACGCTCAGGCGCTCCGTGACCTGTTCCAGAACGACGTCGAGTGTGCGCTCGAGGTCGTAGCTGCCGGTGATGGCCTTGTCGATCTCGTGCAGCGCCGTGATGCGTTCGAGGCGCTCCGTGAGGTCCTGGTTCAGCTGGTCGATCTGCGTGCGCGCCGCGTCGATCTCGGTGCGGTCGATGCCGATGCCGGCGATGTAATCCTCGCCGCCCATCCTGACGCGGGTGCCGCTGAAGAAGTACGGGTGGCGCACGCCGTTCTTGGCGACGACCTCGGCCTCCATGGTCGCCGCGCCGTCCCGGAAGATCTGCTCGATGGTCCGCTGCAAGCGCGGGACGTCCTCGGCGTCGAAGAAGTCGGGCGGGAGCATGGCCTCGAGCTCCTCTTCGCTGTAGCCGAGCCAATCCGCGAAGTTGCGGTTCCACCTCAGGTAGCGCCCCCTGCCGTCCACCACGAAGAAGATGCCGGGCAGGTGCTCCATCACGGTCTCGTTGACGCGCCTCTCCTCGATCAGCTCCTCGTAGGTCCGCAGGCGCTCCTGCGCTTCCTCCTTGAGCGCTACCTCCTGCTCGATGGCGTTGCCAAGCGTCGCCCGGAACGCAACGCTGAAGCGGTCCAGGAAGAGCGTCATCACCGAGAAGACGGCACCGAACTGCAGCGCCGCCATCCACGGCTGCGTGAGGCCGTCGTCGGCAAGAAGCGGCACCCCGTGCAGTATCGGCGACGCGATGACGACCACCAGGCTCCACGCGGCGATGGCGAACAGGGCACGCCGGTGCAGGAGGAAACCGGCCAGGCCCAGTGGGATGAAGAAGATGTAGAGGCTTACCGCCGTTCCTTCCAGCCCCGACGCCAGCGGCGTGAGGGAGGCGACGAGCGTCAGGAGGATCGTCAGCAACCCAACTGCCAGCCGGAAGCGGCCACGTCGGTTCAGGTAGATCGACAGCCCGATCATCACCAGGAACAGCAGGTTCGGGGCCAACTCCGCGAGGGTGTCGGCACCCAGGAAGGCCAAGCTGAGAACCGTAACGCCCAAGACCACACCGA
The DNA here is from genome assembly GCA_964625655.1 of uncultured bacterium. Lineage (GTDB taxonomy): Bacteria > Deinococcota > Deinococci > Deinococcales > Trueperaceae > JAAYYF01. Next base: position 44,688 of record CAZVCT010000007.1, on the reverse strand, counting down.
GAAGCGCAACCAGGAAGCCGTGCACTACCTTGCTGTGGCGCTCCTGGACACGCTCGGCGACGGCCGTGGTCACTCGGGCCTACCGTCCGTTCCGCCCACGGCGGAAGGCGCCGGCGGCACAGCGTGATGGGCTTTCGGGTAATGGCCTAGCTTCACGAACGGCCTCCGATGGAACTGTGTGACGCGATAGTAGCAACCGGGGTCTAGAACGACGTTCGAACGGGTTCACCTTCCGCTGAGGCTCTGGTTGCAGTCGACGTCCTGCGAGCCGCGCTGCGGACGCAGGACGTGGGCCACGCCGCGCCGCACGGTTCGGTCGGCCCGACGCTCGGCTCAGCCAGCCGAGAACAGTTCCCGTAGGCGCTCTTCCTGCTCGCGCGACAGGTTGGTGGCGATCAGTTCGGGCTCCAGCGGGCGCAGGGCCTCGGAGACGCGGTCGGGTGCCTCCGTGTCCGACAGAAGGAATAGAGCCGAGGTGCCGCGCGTGACCTTCTCGCGAGTCTGGCGGATGAAATCGTCGTTGATGCCGTAGTCGGTGAAGGCGCCGGTGAGGGCCCCGGCGGCGGCGCCGACGGCCAGGCCGATTAGCGGCATGAAGAAGATCAGGCCCAGGAGCAGGCCCCAGAAGCCGCCGCCCAGCGCGCCGGCGCCGACCGTCGAGATCCCCTGCTGGCGGGTGATAGGTCCCTGCCGGTCTTGGGGCCAGCTGACCACGGCAGCGTCCATCACGCGGATGATCTGCTGCTGCTGGAGTGGCTTCAAGGTCTCGAGTGCCTGCTCGGCCTCTTCGGGACGGTCGAACTTCATCACTGTCAGGGTTGCCATCTTCTCCTCCTCGGATCGCCGGAATCGTGGCCTGGCAAGGTGTCAGGCGCTGGTGTCGCGCACGACGCAGCGGAAGCCGATGTGCGCGGTGGGTACGTTCGGTGGTTGCGCCCTGCGGGCAGCCGGCCGGTAGCGCAGGCTGTAGTTCGCGGCGCTGAGGTACGAGCCGCCCTTCACCACCTGGCTGGGGCCGGGGGGCAGCGCTACCTCGGGATCGTCAGGCTCTAGCGTCTCCGGCTCGGCGCCTCCGGGCGGTGCGTCGCCCGAGCGCCGCACGCCCGACCAGGGGTGCAGCCGGAACGGGTCGACGGTCCA
>CAZVCT010000007.1:27390-43448 GCA_964625655.1 uncultured bacterium | reverse complement strand
CGCCCGAGCGCCGCACGCCCGACCAGGGGTGCAGCCGGAACGGGTCGACGGTCCACTCCCAAACGTTGCCGGTCATGTCGTGAAGGCCGTGCCCGTTGGGCGGGTAGGCCGTGACGGGGCTGGTGGTGCGGTGCTCGCCGGGCTCCAGGCGCTGCCAGGGGAACTCGCCCAGCCACACGTTCGCCAGGACGCGGCCGCCCGGCGCGAAGTCGTTGCCCCAGGTGAAGGTGGCGCCGTCGAGGCCGCCGCGGGCGGCGTACTCCCACTCGGCCTCCGTCGGTAGCGTCTTGCCCGCCCAGGCGGCGTAAGCCTGGGCGTCCTCCAGCGCGACATGCACGACGGGGTGGTCGTCGCGGCCATCGAGGTCGCTGCCCGGCCCTTCCGGCTGGCGCCAGCTGGCGCCCGGCACGAAGCGCCACCACGAGCCTTGCTCGTGTGGGCCGCCGGTCAGGTGCGGGAAGGTGAAGACGAGCGAGCCGGGGCCGCGGGCCTGCCCGGCGCTTTCGCCACCGCGTTCGGCGACGGTCACGTAGCCGGAGTCGTCCACGAAGCGCCTGAAGCTGGCGTTCGTGACCGGATACCTGTCGATCCGGAACGGCGCGACCGTCACGTCGTGGGCTGGACGCTCTTCGGGATAGAAGTCGTCGCAACCCATCCGGAACCGCCCACCTGCTAGGCGCACCATCGCTTCGTGATCGATCAGCGGTTCGGGCTGCCCCCGGCCCGTCCGCCTGTCTGGCCAGCGCACGACCGGCCGTGTTTTACCGTCGCTCACTCCCTGCCTCCAACCATGAGGTTCGACCGAGGGCGCTTCACTAACGGGGACGAGGCCCCGGAGGACTCATGTCAAGTAGGGTAGTCGGCCCTAGCCGCCGGCCTGGTGCACATGCGCCTTCGGCAGGGCTATGCGCGTTGCCCACCCTCATCGGAGTTGTCGGCCCTAGACTCCGGCTACCCGAGCCGCCTGCGTGGCGGCCCACCCCGTAATCCGGCAGGAGGCCATGTGCCCTCCTCGACCAGGAGGAACAAGCATGAAACGACTAACGTTCGCGCTTCTCGCGTTCCTGTTCGTTCTCGCGGCCTGCTCGCAACCCGAGCCGGTGGACGTCTCGGGCGCATGGACCGGGCAACTGGACAACGCGGGAACGGTCTCGTTCACCGTCGACGACGAGAACCAGATCGACCCCTACGACTTCTTCGTCACCTACGAGGCGGACACCTTCGACTTCGAGGTGAGTAGTAGCGTGCGCGGTGACCGCTTCACCTTCGACGCCGTCGCGAGAACCCTAGACACGACGGGCCGACTGAACGTCGTCGCGACGGTGGAGGGCAACGGCATGACCGGCAAGTACACGCTCAGCTACGAAGGTCCCGACGGAACCGTTAGCGTTACCGGCACGTTCACAGCGCATCGCTAGGCCGCCGGGCGCGGTGGCGCCTTCCGGGCCGGACTGGTAGAAGTAGCTACCGCCGCGACCGGAAGGAACCACCGTGACCAGTACCGAACGAGAGCAGATCCGCCAGCGCTTCCTGAAGCTCAACACCGCCACCCTGTGCGACGTCTTCGACGAGTTCGAGTGGCCCGTGACGGCGCTTCACGTCGACATCCGCCGCCGCACAGATGGCCGCGCGCGCGTAGCCGGCTGGGCCTACCCCATCGAGGGGCAGCTGAGCACGACCCGGGGTGCCGACCGCCTCAAGCTGCAGGTGGCCGATTCGCTGCCCGAGGGCAGCGTCACGGTGTGGGGCGGCACCAACGCCAGCGGCATCTGCCTGTTCGGCGACCTGATCGCCGCCACCATGGCCAAGCGCGGCTGCCACGGAGCCGTGGTGGACGGCGGCTTCCGCGACGTGGAGGTCATCTCGGGCACGGGCTTCCCCGTCTTCGCCCGCTACGTCAGCCCGGTGCAGTCGGTGGGCCGCTGGCGCGTCACGAAGCACGGCGAGCCGATCCTGATCCGCGGCGCGCTGGGCGGCCTGGTGACGGTCGCCGAGAACGACTTCGTGTTCGGCGACGAGGACGGCGTGGTGGTCATCCAGGAAGGCCGCGTGACGCAGGTGCTGGAGCGCGCCGAGGCGATCGTCAGGCAGGAGGAGGAAGCGCGCAAGCTGAGCGAGGAAGGCATGACGGCCCAGGAGATGCTGGAACGCTTCGGGCACGTCTGAGGCACGCAAGGCCGACCGATCTATCTAACCAATCGACTTTCTAGCAGGCTCGTCGCCGGCCGGCTCAGCCGGCCTGCCGCACCACCTCGTAACGCGCCTGCACGAACACGCCGCCGTACTCGCGGGCGCCGATCAGCTTCAGTTGCGGGTACGCCAGCGAACGTGGGAAGAGCGGCGCGCCCGCGCCGAGCGTGGCGGGCGCGTACGTTACGTTCAGTTCGTCCAGCAGCCCAGCGTCGTGGAAGCGCGCGGCCAGCTCTCCCCCGCCCACGATCCACACGTTCCTGCCGCCGGCTGCCGCCAGCATCTCGCGGTGGACGGGCGCCACGTCGCCCGACGCGAACCGCACGTCGGCGCCCGGCACGGCGCGTTGCGGCCTGCTGCTGAACACCCAGGTGGGTTGCGCGTACGGCCAGGGGCGCGCTTCGCCGCCCTCGGGGAAGATCTCGTGCTCCAGTAGCCAACGGTAGGTGTTGGAGCCCATCGCGACCGCACCCACGCCGGCGATGAACTCGGGGTAGTCGCCGCCCGGTACGTTGCCGAACTGCAGCAGCCAGTCGAGCGAGTGCTCGGGGGTGGCCAGGAAGCCGTCGAGGCTGGTGGCCGTGTAGTAGATGGTGCGCTGCCCGTGGGCGTCGTCGGAACCGCTCGCGTTCTCCATGGCCAGATGCTACTGCCCGCCGCGCGCGACAGTTTCGTGACACAACCGCCGCCGCGCGAACCGATAATGCCGCCTGCACGGATGGGACGCTTCATCCCCAGCCCATCCCCAAGGAGTCGACGCGCATGAACCGTTTCCTGGCCCTAGTCACGCTGACCACGGCTCTCCTTCTGGCATCCTCCGCCACGGCCCAACGCATCGTTTCCCTGGCCGGCGACGCCACCGAGATCGTCTTCGCCCTCGGCGCCGAAGAGAAGCTCGTGGCGGTCGACGCCACCTCGAACTACCCGGCGGCTGCCGCCGAGCTGCCCAACGTGGGCTTCCCGGGCCGCCTGTCGGCCGAGGCGCTGATGGCGTTCGAACCCACCCACGTCATCGCCAACGACCAGGCCGGCCCGCCCGAGGTGCTCGACCAGCTCGAAGCCTCCGGCGTCCAGGTAGTCCGCCTGGGCTCCGCCCTGTCGCTGGACACGCCCGTCGAGAACGTGCGCCTCATCGCAGGCCTGCTCGGTGAGGAGGAGCGCGGCGAGGAAGTGGCCGCTCAGTACACCGCCAGCCTGACCGCCGCCCAGGAGCGCGCCGCCGAGCTCGAGTCCGAGCCGCGCGTGATGTTCCTGTACCTCGGAGCGCGCAACATGCAGTTCGCGGGCGGCGCCGAGACCTCCTCGAACGTTCTGATCGAGGCTGCCGGCGGCGTCGACGTCGGCGAGGAGCTCGGCTTCGTGGGCAACGTGCCGTTCACGCCCGAGGCCATCGTGGCGGGCGCGCCCGAGGTCCTGATCGTCACCGAGCGCGGCATCGCCGCGGTCGGCAGCGTCGAAGCGATCCTGGCCCTGCCGGGCGTCAGCGACACCCCCGCCGCCAAGGCCGGCAACGTGATCGTGTTCGAGGACGGCTACTTCCTCAACCTCGGCCTGCGCACCGGCGACGCGCTCATGGAACTGGTCGAGTACCTTCACACCCTAGAGTGACCGACCGACCCGGGACCGCTGCGCGCCCATGGCGCGTGGCGGTCCTACTGCTGTCCGCTCTGGTCGTCGTCTCCTTGCTGGTCTCGCTGGGTTGGGGCGCCGTCGGTGTTGGCCCACTGCAGATCGTGGGCATCGTGCTGGAGCGCGCCGGCCTCGACGCCGGCATCGAGTTCACGGCGCAGCAGAGCGCCGTGCTGTGGAACATCCGCCTGCCGCGCGCCCTGATGAGCGCGCTGGTGGGCGCAGCGCTGGCAGCCGCCGGCGTGGCGCTGCAGGCGGCGCTGCGCAACCAGCTGGCCGACCCCGCGCTGCTGGGCGTCAGCGGCGCCGCGACGCTCGGGGTGGTGCTGGCGTTCGCCTTCGGGCTGGTGGCGTCGTTCGGGCGGTGGGTGCTGCCCGTGGCGGCATGCACCACGGCGCTGGCCGGCGCGCTGTGGCTGGTGCGGCACGCGCGGCGTCATGCCGACTCCGACCGTCTGACGCTGATCCTCTCGGGCGTGGCTCTGCAGCTGTTCCTGGGAGGCGTCGCCACGCTGATCCTGAGCGCGGTGCGGCGCCCGGGCATGCCCGACGCCAGCTTCCTCACCCTTGGTGGACTGACGGCAGTGTTCTGGAGCGACGTGGGCGTGGCGGTGGCCGTGGTGACGGTCGTCGCCGTGCTGCTTATCCGGCAGGCGCCGGCCATGAACATCCTGCTGCTGGACGGGCACACGGCGCGCTCGCTGGGCGTGAACGTCGACCGCCGCAGGGTGCTCCTCGCCCTCCTGGCGGCCGTGGCCACCGGCACCGTCGTGGCGTACGGCGGCAGCATCGCCTTCGTGGGCCTGGTGGTTCCTTACCTGTTGCGCCTGGTGCTGGGCGACGACCACCGCAGGCTGGTGCCGGCGGCGTTGCTGGGCGGCGCGGTGCTCGTCACGCTGGCGGACGCGCTGGCGCGCAACCTCGTCTCCCCCATGGAGGTGCCGCTGGGCGTGCTGCTGACGGTGCTCGGCGCCCCGCTGTTCTTCTGGCTGGTGGGGCGGGGGCGCACGGTGGGCCGGTGGTGAGCGGTAGAGCCGACCGCCGCCCCGCTCACTGAGCCCCGCTGCCGCCGGTCCCGTCCTCGGTGGGTGTTTCCGGCTCAGGCGTGAAGCGGTAGCCGACGCCCCACACGGTGTGGAAGTGCACCGGCGCGCCGGGGTCGGGTTCGAAGTAGCGGCGCAGGCGCATCACGAAGTTGTCGACGGTGCGGCTCGAGGGGAAGCGGCCCGAGCCCCAGACCGCGTCGAGGATGGCGTCGCGGCTCACGACCTCGCCGGCGCGGCGCGCGAGCAGGCGCAGGATGCCCACTTCGCGGGCGCTGAGGCTCAGCTGGCGGCCGCCTGCCGTGCGCGCCGTCCAGGCTCGCAGGTCCACCTCGTTGCCGCCGAACGTCAACCTCGCGCCTTGCGTCCGGTCGGCCGCGCCCCGTTCCAGCAGCCGCTCGACCCGCAGTAGGAACTCGGGCAGGTGGAACGGCTTGGCGAGGTAATCGTCGCCGCCGGCCGCCAGCCCCTCCACGCGCTCCTCGGGCAGTCCCTTGGCCGACAGGAAGAGCACGGGCGTGTCGTCGCCCGACCGGCGCAGTTCGCGGCACAGCGTGTAGCCGTCCTTGTGCGGCAGCATCACGTCCAGCACCACCAGGTCGGGCCGGCCCTCGCGCCAGGCGGCCGCGCCGGCACGGCCGTCGGCGGCGTGACGCACCTCGTGCCCTTCGGCCTGGAGGTTGTCGGTGAGCACGGCTGCCAGGGGCGCCTCGTCCTCGATGATCAGCACACGCATGGCACTCACGTGGCCGCCTCCAGCCTCGTCGGCAGCGCAGCGCCCGCTTCCTCGAGCCGCAACGAGACGGTTACGACGGTGCCCCCGCCGTCCGCTTCGCCGACGCGAACGTTGCCGCCCAGCGCCTCGGCGGTGCGCTGCACGAGGTGCAGGCCGAGCCCCAGGCCCGACGTGGTGCGGGTGAGCTCGTCGCCGGCGCGGTAGAAGCGCTCGAACACCTTGGCGCGTGCCTCTGCGGGGATGCCGCTTCCGCCGTCGCGGACGCCGAGCCGCGCCCAGGGGCCGTCGGCCTCCAGGCTCACGTGCACGTGCTTCGCGTCGCTGGGCGTGTACTTGACGGCGTTGTCGATCAGGTTCTCGAGGATGGTGGCAACGTCGTCGCCTTCGGCCCGCACGGGCAAGGGCACGGCAGGGGCGTGCAGCTCTACCGTCGCTCCCCGCGCGCTGAGGACCGGCCGGATGCGGTCGAGGACGGCGCGCACCAGTTCGGTGAGGTCGGCGGCCTCGGGCGCCGGTGCGCGGGCGCCGGCTTCGAGGCGTGCGGACGCGACCACCTGCTGGCCGGTGCGCTCCAGGCGGTCGACCTCCTGGCTCATGCTGCGCAGGTACTCCTGCAGCTTCTCGGGCGGCACGCTGCGCAGCTGCAGGGTCTCGATCAGCAGGCGCAGGGTGCTGATGGGCGTCTTGTACTCGTGCCCCACGGCGTCGAGGAAGTTGCGTTGCTGCAGCTTCAGTTCCCGCTCGAGCCTCAGGTTGCGCGCGATTATCAGCAGGCCCGCCATGACAACGAGCACGAAGAACGGTCCTTCGAAGGCCAGCATGCGCACCACGCTGCGCTGCGACGCGAGGAACTCGTCCAGCGCCGCCTGGTCGACCTCGGTGGCGAGGCCGGTGGCGTCGAGCCTGAGCCTCGGCTGGTCGGCCAACAGTCCCTGCGCCTCGTCAGTCGCTCCGGCCGCCAGCAGGGCGTCGATGACGCGCGCCTCGCGCTCCAGGCTCTCGATGGTCGAGGCGTTCACCTGGGCGACGTAGCGGACCTGGAAGAAGATCCACCACGCCATCTGCGCGGTGACGAAGATGATGATCATCACGAACGCCGCGCGGGTGGCGGCGGGCGAGCTCCACAGCTGGCGCCTCACGCGGTTGCCTGGACGGGGCGCGTGAGGCGGTGGGTTCGGGTCGGTTGGGATGCGTGGTCCATGCTTCGGTTGCCGTGGTCAGCCTAACCCCTAGGGTTTGCGCCAGAGTTTCGAGGGCCACCAGATGACGCTGCCCAGGTCGAGCGCCAGCGCGGGGACGAGCAGCGAGCGCACGACGAAGGTGTCGAGCAGCACGCCGAAGGCCACGATGAACGCGATCTGCGCGAGGAAGAGGATGGGGATGACGCCCAGGGCGGCGAAGGTGGCGGCCAGGACCACGCCGGCCGAGGTGATGACGCCGCCCGTGATGGTGAGGCCGCGCACCACGCCGGCGCGGTGTCCGTGTGCCAACGCCTCCTCGCGGACCCGCGTCATCAGGAAGATGTTGTAGTCGATGCCGAGCGCCACCAGGAAGACGAAGGCGTAGAGCGGCACGGCGGGATCTGCGCCCGGGAAGGCGAAGAGGCCGTCGAACACCAGGGCCGAAACGCCGAGGGCGGTGCCGAACGAGAGCACCGTGGTGGCCACGAGCAGCACGGGCGCCACCACCGAGCGCAGCAGCAGCATCAGGATCACCAGGATGACGGCCAGCACCACGGGGATGATCAGGTTGCGGTCGCGCACCGAGGCGTCGTTCGTGTCGACGGCAGTGGCGGTCACGCCGCCCACCAGCGCGCCGGGCACGGCGGCGGCCAGCTCGGTGCGCAGCTCGCGCACGGCTTCGCCGGCTTCATCCGAGTCGGCAGCGACGGTCAGGGTGGCTTGCAGCATCACGTCGCCGTCCACGACGGTTGGTTCGGGCGCGGCGACGCCGGGCCTCAGGGCCCTGACGCCTTCGCGGGTCACCGGGGCGGTGCCGCTGGCGCTGCCGGCTGAAACGACCGAGACGCTGGCGATGCGCGGGTCGTCGAGCAGCACGTTGGTAGCGCTCTGCAGGCCCGCCTGGTCGACGACGACCAGCATGGGGCTGCCCGAGCCGCCGGGGAAGTGTTCGCCGAGGGCGACCTGACCGTCACGCGCCTCGGAGTCTCCGAGGATCAGGGCCGACTGCGGCACGCCGCTGGCGTCGAGGCGCGTCACGCCTAGGGCGCCCACGACGAGCAGCACGGTGGTGGCCACCCAGATGGCACGCGGGCGTTCCTGCACGCGCCGGGCGATCCACGACCAGATCCCGCCACGCTGCGCGCCGCCCTGTTCGGCTGCGACGACCTCGGGCTCGTACTTGGGCCGGCGCGGCCAGAAGGCGGCACGCCCGAGCAGTCCGAGGATGGCGGGCAGCAGCGTGAGGGCCGCCAGCATGGCGAAGACGATGCCGATGGACGCCACCGGCCCGAGCGTGCTGTTGGACTTCAGGTCGCTCAGCAGGAGGGTAAGCAGGCCGGCGATTACGGTGCTGCCCGAGGCGAGGATGGGCTCGAACGAGCCCTTGATGGCGCTCAGGGTGGCGGCCCAGCGGTCCTTCTCGACGCGTAGCGCCTCGCGGTAGCGCGCCACGTACAGGAGCGAGTAGTCGGTGGCGGCGCCGATGACGAGGATGAAGAGGATCCCTTGCGTCTGGCCGCTGAGCAGCAGCACGCCGCCGTTGGCGAGCCACCAGACGCTTAGCAGCGCGACGGTGAGCGCGGCCATGCTGGTGGTCAGGACGGCCAGTGGCAGCAGCAGCGAGCGGTAGACGAGCACCAGTATGACGAGGACCGTGATGAGCGCTACGACGAGCAGCAAACCGTCGATGCCGGCGAAGGCGGCGGTGAGGTCGCTGATGAAGCCGGCGGGCCCGGTGACGTAGACGGTCACGCCTTCGGGCACGGCTTCTCCGAGCGCCGCGCGGACCTCGGCCACGGTCTCGCCCGTGCCGCTTTCGCCGCCCACCAGCGCGAACGCCTGCGCCGCGCGTCCGTCGGCCGACGGGATGGCGGGCGATACGCCCTGTTCCACACCCGGCAGGTCGGGCAGCGAAGCGAGGCTGGCTCCGATGGCCTGGAGCTGTTCAGGGGTGAGCGCTTGGTCGCTCTCGAAGAGGAGGATGGCGGGTGCTGCGTTGGCGCTGCTGAACTGGGGCAGCAGGGCCTGCACCTGGGTGGCGTCGGCCGAGGCGGGGAGGTAGGCGGTCTGGTCGTTCGACGAGACCTCCCCTACGCGCCCGAAGTACGGTCCGCCTACGCCGGTGAGCGTCAGCCACGCCAGGATGATCCCGGCCGGGAGGAGAGTGCGGAGCCACCGGCGGTTGACCGCCGGGTATGGGGTGGGGTCGACGGTCGTGACCGCCTCGCTGCCTGCTTGTGCTTGGGCCACGGTGAGGACCTCCGAGGTCTATATCACAGCCTAGCTAATTGCTAGCTAAGCAAGATAGCAACCTAGCACGAAGAATACTTCGTGTAAAGTGTGCCTATGGCAGAAGCGCCGGACACCCTGGACGTGGTGGGCCTGGACGTCTACGACGTCGACTCCAGCGATCCGCTAAGCCGCCTCGTCGACCGCTCGGGCATGGCCGAGGCAGACGTCAAGCAGGTCGGCCGCCTGATGGGTGCGCTGGCGGGGCTTAGAGCAGCCGAGCAGCGCCTGGCCGAGGCCTCCCAGCGCTACATGAAGCTGAACCGCAACGACATGCGCGCCCTTCACTACCTGATCGCCGCGAAGAACCAGGGCGTCATCGCCACCCCCGGGGCGATAGCCGAGCACCTGGGCATCTCGACCGCCTCGACCACCAAGCTGCTCGACCGGCTCGAGCGGGCCGGGCACGTGACGCGCGAGCCCCACCCCACCGACCGGCGCGCGCTGGCGATCGCCGTCACGCCCGAGACGCACGAGGCGGCACTCGTCACGGTGGGTCGGCAGCACGCCAAGCGCTTCCACGCCGCCGCCGGCCTCGGCCGCGAGGAGCGTGACGTGGTGATCCGGTTCCTGGAACGGATGACCGCGGATCTCTCGAGCGGTATGGAGCACTGGGCGCCGGACAGCACGACGACCGTCGACGAGGAGCTGAGATGATCGATTCCATCTGGGTCCCGCCCAGTGTTCACGTGACCACCGGCATGGTGGTCCTCTTCACCACCTTGCTGGCCACGGTCGTGGCGGCCACGCTGGCCATCCGCAACCGGCGGCTGGGCAGCGGCGCGCACGCCGTGCTCATCGCAGCGCAGGTGGCGCTGATGGTGCAGGCCGTCATCGGCATCAAGCTGCTCGATCAGGGTCTGGGGCCGCTGCAGCTCTTCGTCCACTATCTCGGTGGGCTCGGGCCGCTGCTGTTCTTCTTCATCTGGTACTGGCTGCCTGCTCGGGTGCGTTACGCGCGCTGGACGCCGCTCGTGGTCACCGGGTCTGCCTTCCTCTTCGCCATCATGGCGTTCGGTATCGGCATGAGCTACGTGGCCAGCCAGGGGGCCTGAGGCGGCTCGCGAGCCCGGTCGGTTGGCGGCGACGGTGGTCAGTCGAAGGCGACGAGTTGCGGAGTGACGCGGTCGGTCTGGTCGCCGGTGCCGAGCTGGCCGGCTGCGTTGTAACCCCAGGCGTAGACCTCGCCTGCGGTCGTGAGCGCCAGGGCGTGACGGCCGAAGGCTTCGTTGGTCAGCGCCCCGACGGCTACCTGCCGGACGTCGCTCAACCCATCGAGCTTCGACGGTTGGCGCCGCTCGGCGCCGCCTGTGGTGCCGTCTCCGAGCTCTCCGAAGAAGCTGGTTCCCCACGTGTACACCTCGCCACCGCTGACTGCCAACGACACGCCGCCGCCGGCGGCGATGCTCGTGACGTTCGAGGGCGCGTCCGGCACGGCGGTGGGGGCCTGGACCAAGAACGTGTCGCTCGGGCCCGAAAGCTCACCGTAGCGGGCGCTGCCCCAGCCGTACAGCGTGCCGTCTGAATCGACGGCCAGGACGTGGCCGGTACTCGAGGCGTAGTTCGTCAGGGACAGCTGGTCGAGGGACGTTCCCAGAGCGGCCTGGACGGGGCTCGGTGCCGACGCGACGCTGCCTGTGCCCAGCATGATGCCGTTGTCTCCCCAGTACCAGGTTTCGCCGTTCGAGTCGATGGCGTGGGCGTGCCCGAAGCCGGCGAACAGCTCGACGATGACGACGTCGTCGCCGATCTGCACTGGCTCCGGCACCCCGCGACTGACCTGCGTGCCGTCGCCCAGCTCGTGGTCCGAGTTATTGCCCCATGCCCAGACGACGCCCTCGTCGTCGAGCGCGTACGAAGCGCTGCCGCGCGCCGCTACAGCCACGATTCCTTCGAGCTCCACCTGTGTCGGCTCGAGGTAGCGCTGGGTTTCGAGGCTGGGTCCTGGCCAGCCAACGCCGACCTGACCGCGGTTGTTGTGCCCCCACGCCCAGACATTGCCGTCCGTGTCGAGCGCCAGCACGTGGTCGGTGCCGGCTGCCACCTCCGTGTAGCGCGCCGTGCCGCTCACGAGGCCGGGCCGCGAGGAGGCGGTCGTGGTGCCGTCGCCCAGCTGCCCGACGCTGTTCGCGCCCCAGGCGTAGAGGGCACCGTCGGAGATGAGGGCCAGCGAGAAGCTCGTGCCGGTAGCCACCTGCTGCACCGCGCTGCCTGCCGGTGGCGGGTCGGGGTCCGGATCCGGGTCAGGGTCGTTCGGCGGTGGGGAACCGCCGCAGGCGGCGATGGCGAGGAGCAGCAGGATGCAGGCGGGCAACAGCAGTCGAGCGAGATGTCTCATGGCACGAGGCTACGTAGCCTGCCCTTAAGCCGGACTTAGAACTAGCGCGGTTTGGCCGGTGCCTTCCGTCTGTTCGCGCGCGTCATATTCGTTCCGGTGCGTAGTACCGTCTGGCAAGACCAGCCCTCGAGTTCGGGCCACAGGGAGCGGTATGTCATGAGCAGGACGGTTGCGGCACTTATCAGCGTGGTCATGTTGCTGGCGTCTTGCACCTGGATCGAAAGGCAGGTGCCGCAGCGCGACGCCGGAGTTGCGCCTGCGCCGTCCGCCTCCGAGGCCGAGGCGAGGGGCGGCGCTCAAAGCGCCCCTCCAACGGACGAACCCGACGCAGAGCTCCCAGTTGGCGCGGCGCATCACCAGTGCGGGGGCGACGCGACGCTCGTTCACCGTGTCCAGGGCAGCGGCGCCGCGAGCCCGCTCGTCGGCGAGGTCGTCACGATCGAGGGGGTCGTCGTCGGCGACTTCCAGCGGGGCGACGGCGACGTGTACGGCACCAACCTCGGCGGCTTCATGCTGCAGGAGGAGGATGCCGATGCGGACGACGATCTTGAGACGTCGGAGGGCGTCTACGTCTACCACTCGGCCGACGACGTCTCGCTTGGAGACCTCGTGCGGGTGACGGGAACCGTGGAGGAGCACCGCGGCCTGACGCAGGTGGCCAAGGTTACGGAGCTGCTCGTGTGCGAGACGGGCGTCGACCTGCCGAGCCCGGCCGAGATCCGCTTCCCGCTGGAGAGCGCCAGCGCACTGGAGGCGTACGAGGGGATGCTCGTCACCTTCCCGCAGGAGCTCGTGATCGCCGAGTACTTCAACTTCGACCGCTTCGGGGAGGTAGTCCTGACCTGGGTGCCGGACGGCAAGGAGCGGTGGCATCAGCCCACGGCGCTCTACGCCGCCACGGACGCCGAGGTCGACGAGTACCTAGCTCTGATGTCACTGTCGCGCATGTTGCTAGACGATGGCATCGGCGACCAGAACCCCAGCGTAGTTCGCCACCCCGACGGCGGCCTAGTTTCGCCAGAGCGTACGTTCCGCGGCGGCGACGTGCTGCGCAACCTCACGGGCGTCCTCGACTACGCCTTCGACCAGTACCGGGTGCAGCCCGTCCTCGGCGCCGAGCACGTGGCCGCGAACCCCCGCCCGGAGGCGCCCGCCGACGTCGGCGGCACTGTGCGCGCGGCAGCCTTCAACGTCCTCAACTACTTCGTGACGCTGGGCAGCCGCGGCGCCGACGACGCCGAGGAGTTCGGGCGCCAGCGCGCCAAGATCGTCGCGGCCCTGGACGTCATGGACGCACACGTGGTGGGCCTTATCGAGATAGAGAACCGCGACGACCAGGGCGCGCTCGTCGACCTGACGAGGGCGTTGAACGAGGTGGCCGGCGACGGCGCCTACGCCTACGTCGACCCCGGAGGCCGAGTCGGTACCGACGAGATCATGGTCGGGGTCATCTACCAGCTTGCGGCGGTGCAGCCCGTGGGCGAGCCGGCCATCCTGGACGCCCCGGAGTTCCTGGATCCGTTGAGCAGCGGCGAGGACCGCAACCGCGCCGCGCTGGCCCAGACCTTCGAGGAGGTGGGCAGCGGCGCACGCTTCACGGTCGTGGTGAACCACTTCAAGAGCAAGGGGTCCGCGTGCGGGGAGCCGGGCGAGGGGGGCTTGGTCGGCAACTGCGACCTGACGCGGGTCGCGGCGGCCGAAGCGCTCCTGGCGTGGCTGCGCACCGACCCGACCGGCGCGAACGACCCCGACTTCCTGCTACTGGGCGACTTCAACGCCTACGACCACGAGGAGCCCATCCAGGTGCTGCGCGCCGGGTACGACGGCGAGCTGGGCACGGGCGACGACTACGTGGACCCGCTACGGGCGTTCGAGGGCGAGCACGCGTACACCTACGTGTTCGACGGCCAGATCGGCTACCTCGACTACGCCATGGCCAGCGCCTCGCTGTTCGAGCAGGTGACGGGGACCACCGTCTGGCACATCAACGCCGACGAGCCGGACGTGCTCGACTACGACACGTCCTTCAAGTCGGCTGAGCAGGCGGCGCTCTACCGGCCCGACCCGTACCGCTCGTCGGATCACGACCCCATCATCGTGGGGCTGGACCTGCTGCCTCAGTAGGGTTCGATCGCGGACCCGTTCCGCGTCGCTCTCAGCCAACCAGGCGCGGGTCGAAGCCGAATGACCTAGCCTCCCCCGCTTCCAGCTCCGTGAAGCGCGGGTGCCGCACGTTGACGACGAGGTTGCGCTCGAGCGGAAGCACGGCACTAGGCACGCGCAGCGCCAGGCTGGCCCCGCTCTCGAGCCATGCGTCGCCCAGAGCGGCTGTTCGCGAGGTGTCGGTGGGGTCGTTCCAGTCCGCCGGGAGGGCCCGTGGGTCCAGTTCCAGCACCGCGTCCGCCGGAAGGCGGGCCTCGATGATCACGAAGGCAGAGTTCAGGAGGCTCGGGCGGGCGTTGTGGGCCAGCACCTCGAGGGCGGCGACGGCCGGCGTGCCGCCGAGGTAGACCACGGGCCGGCCCGGCGAGTTCCAGCGCCCACCGTACAGGCGCGCGCCCTCCCCGTCGAACGCCGTGCTCGCGAACGCGCGCTTGACGAGGCGCCAGCCGCTGATCAACCGAAGACGCCCTGCTCGATGCGGCCCAGGAGCGCCAGGGCGCGCTGCAGGCCGGGGCCGTCGCGCGACACCGTCAGCGGCGTGGCGCCCCCCAGTGCGGCGGCGGGCGCGTGGAGCCACTCGACGGCCGCCGCGGGCTCTTCGTGCACCTCCACGGCGCGCGCGTAGAGCAGCAGGTACCGCCACAGGCGGTCGCTCTCGGTGGGTTCGAAGCGGCCGGCCGTGCGCCGGCGGTAGAGGGTGCTCTCGCTGATGCGCAGGTGCCGCGCCAGCTCGGCCTGCGTGAGGCGCAGGCGGCCGCACAGCTCGGTGAAGAGCCGGTACGGCAACCCCTCGTCGATGCGCCGGCTGGCGGCGGCGAGGCTGACCTCGCGGGTGCGCAGCAGGCGCGCGAGGGTGCGCTCGGCCACGCCGCCGCTGGCACCTTGTGTGTCGGGGTTCCACGTGGCTGACGCCATGCACACCGTCCCTTCTTCCATATGATAGCGCAGGGCAACCATATGAGAGTCAGCGTGCGTGCTCGTAGGTTGCTCAGCTCACGAGCTTCAGCCCGATCACGCACCCGATCAGCCCCATGAGCAGCAGCACCTTGGCGGTAGACACCGACTCGTCGCCGGTGACCATCCCGTAGACGACCGCGATGCTGGCGCCGATGGCCACCCAGATGGCGTACGACGTGCCGGTGGGGAGCGTGCGCATGGCGTACGCCAGGCCGCCCATGCTGACGATCAGGGCGCCCAGGAACACGAGCGACGGGACGAGCCGCGTGAACCCTTCGGACTTGCCCAGCGCGATCGCCCAGACAGCCTCGAACATGCCAGAAGTAACGAGAACGAACCAAGCCATAGGTATCCTCCTCCAGCAACGTCTTGTCTTGATCGGGTACGCCGCGCTCGTCCGAGACCCTGCTGGGCCGGCGACAAGTTAGCACGCGTAGCACGAGGGTCAGGTGGTCCCGCGCCCCCCCGCGCGCCGCGCCGGGAGCGGACCTACACCGCCGCCAGGCCTACGGCTCCGGCCACCGCGCTGAGGATCACGACCAGCCAGGCGGGCCACCGCCACACCGACAGGAGCAGGAAGGCCGCGAGCGCGAGCGCCACGGCGCGCGTGTCATGGATGGCGCTCGTCCACACGGGGTCGTAGAGCGCGGCCAGCAGGAGCCCCACCACGGCGGCGTTCACGCCCCTGAGGGCAGCCTGCACGGGCGCGCGCGTTCGCAGCCGGTCCCAGAAGGGCAGCACCCCGACGAGCAGCAGGAACGAGGGCAGGAACACGGCCGCGAGCGCGAGGAGGCCGGTGCCGATGCCGGCGGCGCCCGGGCGCATGGCGGCGCCGAGGTAGGCAGAGAAGGTGAAGAGCGGGCCCGGCACCGCCTGCGCCGCCCCGTAACCGGCGATGAACGTCTCGTCGTCCACCCAGCCGGGCGGCACCACCTCCGCCTGCAGCAGCGGCAGCACGACGTGGCCCCCGCCGAAGACGAGGGCGCCGGCGCGGTAGAACGAATCGACGACCGCCACGCCGAAGGTGCCCGTCGCCTCGCGTAGCAGCGGAAGCCCGAGCAGCAGGGCGAGGAACAGGGCGAGCAGCGAGGCGCCCAGGCGGCGCCCGGCCGAGGAGCGCTCCTGCAGCGCTTGCGGGGCGGGTGCCCCGGCGGCCGGAGCTTCGTGCGGCCGAGTTTCGTCGGCCGGCGCCCCGCCTCTCAGGAACCTCCAGCCGACGAGACCACCGATCGCTATGACCGCGACCTGGCCGAGGCTGCCGGTCCAGAGCAGAGCGACTATGGCGGCGAGGAGGGCGATGGTCGCCCGCGGACGGTCCGGCGCCAGCTTGCGCCCCATGCCCCACACGGCGTGCGCCACGACGGCGACGGCCGCCACCTTCAGCCCCTGCAGCCAGCCAGCGCCGCTGACGTCGCCGAGCGCACTGACCCCGGAGGCGAAGGCGATGAGCGCCAAGGCCGAAGGGAGGGTGAAGCCGAGCCACGCGGCCAGAACACCGGGGAGTCCGGCGCGCTTCATCCCCAGCCCCATGC
>CAZVCT010000007.1:0-27290 GCA_964625655.1 uncultured bacterium | reverse complement strand
GGGCCAGCGGGCGCCGGGGAAGGAGCGCTGGCGGGTGGGGTGGGTCGCTCTCGCTTCTCGGTCATGGTTCTGCCGATCGCGAGCAGCCTACCCTCCTTCTTGGCGGCGGCGACATTACGCGAAGGAGACAACGACTATCGACACTACAGGCGGGGCCGGTGCCGGCGCTACGGGCGGTTGATGGTGGCGTCCGCGTCGGCACCGGCCGCCGCCCACGCCGCCGCCCCGATCAACCCCGCGTCGGCGCCGAGCCGCGCGGGCCGGGTCACGACCCTGACGTAAGGCGCGCTGCGGGCTAGCTCGGCCTCCAGCGCTCGGCGGAACGTCGGGTTGAGGCCGACGCTTCCGCCCAGCACCACCAGCTCGGGGTCGACTAGAAGCTTCACGTCCAGCAGCGCCCGTGCGAAGGCCTTGACGGCGTCCGTCAGCAGCTCGGCGGCCCACGCATCCTCTGCGGCGGCCGCGATCACCTCGCGCGCGTCCGCGGCGTGGCCGCGCT
Organism: uncultured bacterium; assembly: GCA_964625655.1. Classification (GTDB taxonomy): domain Bacteria; phylum Deinococcota; class Deinococci; order Deinococcales; family Trueperaceae; genus JAAYYF01. Next base: position 26,791 of record CAZVCT010000007.1, on the reverse strand, counting down.
CGGCCGCGCGCCGCGCCAGCGCCGTGCCCGAGGTGAGGCGCTCCAGGACGCCATCTCCGACGTGCCCCAGGTGGCCGGCGAGGCCGGTGGCGCCGCTCCACACACGCCCGCCCAGCACGAGCCCGCCGCCAACGCCGGTCGAGACGGTGACGAAGAGCAGCGACCCGCTGCCCTGCCCGGCGCCATGGACGGACTCGCCGTAGGCGGCCGCCTGGGCGTCGTTCAGGGCGTACGCCTTCAGGCTCAGCCCGTCTTCCAGGCGCGGGACAAGGGGGAAGTCGTGCCAGCCCGGCATGAGGTCGGTGCTCATGGCGCGCACTCGGCCCTCGTTCACGACGCCTGCGCATGCGACTCCCAGCAAGGCTGGCCGCTCCGCCGAGCCGCGCTCCGCGAGCAGCGCCCGCACGGCGCCAAGCGCTGCGCTGGTCACGGCCTCGGGCCCCTGCACCGCGGGAGTGGCGACGACCTGTTTGGAGATCAGCTCCGGCCCCCTGACCAACGCGGCCGCCGTCTTGGTGCCACCGATGTCGAGCGCCAGCATGGGGACACGCGGCGTACGGGGAGCCCCCTGCGATCCCCGCTCGGAAGAACCCAGGGCCACGCCTACATGCTCCTGTCGGCCACGACCTGGGCGGTGCGGCGCACGTCTTCGCTCAGGCGGTCGTCGCTCGCCATGAGCAGGCGCGCGAGCGCTTCGAGCACCAGCATCTGGCCGAGCTTAGCGAACACGTCGCCGCCCGTCAGGGGCGACTCGGGCGGGGAGGCGAAGAGGCTGCGGTCGGCGACCTTCGCTAGCGGGCTCTTGAGGCGGTTCGTGACGGCGACGGTGAAGGCGCCCGCCTCCTTCGCCGCCGTGACGGCCTGCAGCGTGTCGAGCGTCGAGCCGGAGCTGGAGACGCCGATGGCCACGTCGCCGGCCGCCAGGTTCGAGGCGCTCATGGCTCCCAGGTGCATGTCGGTATAGGCCTGGGCGGTGAGGCCGAAGCGCAGGAGCTTGTAGGCGTAGTACTGCGCGATGACGCCCGAGGCGCCAACCCCGTAGACATCGACGCGTCGCGCGCGCGACACCTGGCGCGCCACCTCCCGGAACGACTCCTCCTCGTACAGCAGGGCCGTCTCGTTCAGGGTGACGGCGGCGTGCCGCGCCAGGTCCGCCATCAGGTCGCCCCCCGCCTCCGGGGCCTGGTCGGGCTCCAGGCGGCCGTTCGGGCCGGTCTCGATGGCCAGCGACAGCTTCAGCTCCTGGAAGCCCGAGAAGCCGAGGTCCTGGCAGAAGCGGATGATGCTGCCCTCGCTGCTGCGCGTGGCCTCCGCCAGCTCGGTGACGCTGTGGTAGATGACCGCGTCTGGGTGCTCGATGACGTACTCGGCGACCCGGCGCATCACCGGGCTCAGGTTCTCGAGCGACGACCTCAGTTTCGTAAGCAGCCGTGACATGTGCGCTTCCTAATCCCCCATTCACTTCCGACCTACTTGGCTTGACAGCAGGATACTCCACGCCTAGCATGCGGTAAGGAGCCCAGCTCAATCTTAATCCATCCCCAATTGAGCCGGGCTCAATCAGGCGAGCGTCGTCGAGCAGTTCTCGGAACGGCGGTCGCCGCTGGAGGTCCACCATGAAGTTCGCCCCCGTCAGGACCCTCTTCGCCCTCGCCCTCCTAGCGTTCACCGCAGCGCCCGTCTTCGCCCAAGCGGACGACTTCAACGTGGCAGCCGGCAAGACCGTAGAGTCGAGCCGCCCCGCCGGCGACGCCTACCCCGACCCCGAAGGCCTCAAGCTCACCGACGGCTCGTTCGACTTCGCGTGGGACAACATGGTCGGCTTCGAAGGCGCGGACCCCGTCAGCCTCACCGTCGACCTCGGCGAGACCTACGACTACATCAGCTACGTGGCGCTGAAGGCCATGCGCTCCGACGGCTCGGGCGTCGCGCTGCCGAACGCCATCGTCTCCGTCTCCGAAGACGGCCTCGTGTGGGAAGACCTCGGCATGGCCGACACCATCCTCGAAGGCGAAGCCGCCAACGACAGCGTCGTGACCCTCGTCTGGTCCGATGAGGAGTGGGCGGGCTACGGCCAGTTCGTGCGCGCGGAGCTGCTGCCGGGCGGCGGCGGCTGGACCATGGTCGCCGAGCTCCAGGTCGGCAACGGCCCCGTTCCCGCCGAGCTCCTCCCGGCCGCCACCGACGCCACCCCGGCCACCGACGCGCCCGTGAACGTGGCGCTCGGCAAGAGCTACACCCTCGAGCCCGCGCCTTCCGAGGGGTACCCCGACCCCGAGGGCGTCAAGCTCACCGACGGCTCCTACGAGTACACCTGGGGCGACATGGTCGGCATCCCCGACCCGACCACCAACCCGGTAGTCATCGTCGACCTCGGCGAGCGCGTCGAAGGGATCACCCGCGTGGCGGGGCTCTTCATGCGCTCCTTCGCTTCGGCCGCCAATCTCCCGTACAGCATCATCGTCTCCGTCTCCGACGACGGCGAGACCTTCGAGACCGTCGGCCTGGCCGTCAAGACCGAACCGGCCCCGGCCATGAACGAGCTCATCAACTCCGTCTACTGGCAGGACCTCGAAGCGCCCGTGGCGGGCCGCTACGTCAAGCTCGACATCCGCGCGCGCACCGGCTGGACCATGTTCGCCGAGGTCGTCGTGCAGACCGGCGCCGCCGAGCCAGAAGTGGTGGAGGCCGAGGAAGCAGGAGAGTAGATGCATCTATTCAGAACAGTGCGTAACGTCGTGCTCGCCGGGGGGATCACCCTGGCGAGCACGGCCGTCGCACAGACCGACCCTGCCCAGACGAAACCTGTCCTCACGGGCTCCTTCACGCAGCTGAACGCGCAACTGGCGGGCCTCGGCGTTGACGGCTGGGTGACGGAGCTGTCGCACATGCAGGCGCTGGGCATGGACACGCTCATCGTCCAGTACTCGCGCTACGGCGACGTCAGCTACTTCCCCACCGGCGAAGCAGCCGACGAGCGTAGCGAGCCCGCCGACCCCCTGCCCCCCACTGAGACGCTCGGCACCCTCGCGTGGCAGGCGCCCGCCACCACCACCGCGCGCCACCTGCGCATCACCATCACGCCCAACAGCCGCGAGTGGACCATGGTGCCCGAGGTGCGCGTCATCAGCGGCGGCGAGAACGTCGCGGCCGGCCTCGGCTACGCCCTCGAGCCTGCCCCCGCCGGCAACTACCTCGACCCCGACGCCGCCACCGGCGGCAAGCTCACCGACGGCTACGCGAACTTCGCCTGGGCCGACATGGTGGGCTGGCAGCACCCGGGCGAACAGATCGTCATCGACCTCGACCTGGGCGACGTCACGGCCCTGGAAGCGGTAGAGGTCGACTTCATGCGCTCGGACATCTCGGGCGTCGAGCTGCCCGCCAGCCTCACCGTCTCGGTGTCGGGCGACGGCAGCCACTACTTGGCGCTGGGCCAGCCCGTCACCTGGGGCGAGGCCAGCAGCGGCCCCGACCTCGCGAACTGGGACCCGCTGGGCGACATCATGGCGGCCGCCGAGCAGGTCGGCTTCGACGTCTGGCTCGGCCTGAGCCTCGACCCCGCCTACTGGCAGGGCAGCTTCGACGCGGCCGCCTCGGCGGCGTCGAACACCGAGCTGATGCTGCTGCTCGAGGAGCGCTACGGCGCCTCCCCCGCCCTCGCGGGTTACTACCTGCCCGAGGAGATCGACGACCGCAGCTTCGTGGCGCCTGAGGCGCACGCGGCGATGACCGACTACCTGAGCGCCATGGCCGACGCGGCGCACGCGATCGAGCGCCCCGTGATGGTGGCGCCCTACTTCGGCATGAACCCCGACGCCGAGGCCTACGCCGCCTGGTGGGACACCACCCTGGCGAGCGCCGACATCGACGTCATCGCGCTGCAGGACGGCGTCGGCACCCGCCGCACCACCGCCGCCCAGGGCGTGCCTGTCTTCGCTGCCCTCAAGGCAGTGACGGACCGCCACGGCGTGGCGCTCTGGTCCGACCTGGAAGTGTTCGAGCAGACGCACGGCTGGCCCGTCGACGACCTCGCCTGGCAGTCGCAGCCCGCCAGCATCGACACCCTCACCGAGCAGCTCGAGCTGGAAGCCCCCTACGTCGACAAGTTCGTCGCCTTCGACTTCACCCATTACATGAGCCCCCGCCTGGGCGGGCAGGCTGCGCAGCTCTACGACGCGTACGCCGCCTACCTAGAGGAGGGCACGCCGTGACGGCGCGTGACGACGCCACGCAGGTGAGCGCCTGGCGGCCCTGGCTGCGTCCGTGGGTCGTGGCGCTAGCGGCCCTCGCCCTGAGCGGCAGCGCCCTGGCGCAGACCGAGATCACCTTCTGGTACGCCTGGGGCGGCTCGGAAGGCCAGGTGCTTTCCGAGATGATCGACGAGTTCAACGCCAGCCAGGACGAGATAAGGGTGCGCGGCTCGTTCGTGCCCATCGGCGACGGCGAACGCATCCTTGCCTCCCTCGCGGGCGGCTCACCTGCCGACCTCATGACCGTGTGGGACTGGATGGTCGTGCCGCTGGGCTCCAGCGGGGCCCTGACGGACCTGTCGGGCGAGCTGGCCGCGGCCGGCGTCACCGAGGCCGACTACCTGCCCGGCATCTGGGAGTACGGCGCCTACCAGGGCGCGAAGTACGGCCTGCCCACCACCCTCAACGTCTACGGCTTCATGTGGAACAAGGACGTCTTCGAGGCCGAGGGGCTCGACCCCGAGGACCCGCCGACGACCATCGAGGAGCTCGACGCGCTCGCCGAGCAGCTGACGGTGATCGACGCGCGCGGCAACATGCGCCGCCTGGGCTTCTACCCGAACGTCACCGCCATCTACTTCTACGCCTTCGGCGGGCAGCTCTACGACCCCGAGACGCTCGAGGTGACGCTCGATCACCCCGGCAACATCGCCGCCCTCGAGTGGTTGGCGGCGTTCTACGAGAAGTTCGACATCAACCGCATCCGCCGCTTCCAGGCCGGCTGGGGCGACATGGCCAGCCCGTTCAACCCCTTCTACCGCGGCCAGATCGCCATGCAGGAGGGTGGCCAGTGGGAGGCGCTCTCCACCACCGTCAACGCGCCCGACCTGCAGTGGGGCGTGGGCTACTTCCCCGCACCCGAGGGCGGCCGCCCCGACGTGACGCCCGTGCAGAGCTCGTTCTGGGTCGTGCCGCAACAGGCGCGCAACAAGGACGCCGCCATGACGTTCCTGCTGTGGCTGACGGCGCCCGAGCAGTCGGCGCGCTTCGCGGCGGCGCTCGCCAACATCCCGCCGCGCCTCGACGCGCTGGCGCTGCCCGCCTTCGACGAGACGATCACGCCGCACATGCAGACGTTCGTCGACATGCTGCTGGAAGGCTTCGTCTTCACCCCGCCCGGCCTGCCCGTGGGCCTCTACCTGAGCGAGCAGCTGAACCAGGCGGTGGCCGCCGTGCAGGACGGAACCATCAGCCCGCGTGAGGCGCTCGAGACGGCGCAGCGCAACGTGCAGCGTGAGCTGGAGAAGTACCGCTGATGGAGAGAGCTCCGGCCGAGGTCGCGGTAGGTACGGCGGTCGCCAAGCGCGCGACCCGCACCGGCCGCGCCCCCATGACGAAACGGCAACGCCGCGACCTCTGGCTGGGGCTCGCCTTCGTTTCACCTTGGCTCGTCGGGTTCGTGGTCTTCACGCTCTACCCGGTGATCGCCTCGCTCTACTTCTCATTCACCGACTACAACGTGGTCTCCTCGCCCAGGTGGATCGGGCTGCGCAACTACACCGACCTCTTCGCCGACCCCCTGTTCGGCAAGACCCTCTACAACACCCTCTACCTGGCGGTCATCGGCATCCCGTTCTCGCTGATCCTCAGCCTGCTGATCGCCATGCTGCTGAACAACAAGATCCGGGGCCAGGGCCTCTTCCGCACGCTCTACTTCCTGCCCAGCGTGGTGCCCGCCGTGGCGGCGGCGCTGCTGTGGCGCTGGTTCCTTAACCCCGATTACGGCCCCGTCAACGAGTTCCTGTGGCAGCTGGGCATCAACGGCCCAGGCTGGCTGGCCGACCCCGCCTGGTCGAAGCCCGCGCTGATCCTCGCCAGCCTGTGGAGCGTGGGCGGCTCGATGGTCATCTACCTGGCGGGCCTGCAGAACGTGCCCCGTCCGCTCTACGAAGCGGCCGACCTAGACGGCGCGAACCGCTGGCAGCGCTTCCGCTACGTGACGCTGCCGATGCTGTCGCCCGTCATCCTCTTCAACCTGATCATGGGGATCATCACGTCGTTCCAAGCGTTCACGAACATCTACATCATGACGGGCGGCGGTCCTTCGAACTCCACGCTCGTCTACGCGCTCTACCTCTACCAGAACGCCTTCCAGTTCTTCCGCATGGGCTACGCCTCGGCCATGGCCTGGGTGCTGCTGCTGATCACGGCCGTCGCGCTGGTGGGCATCTTCCGCACCTCCGGCTGGGTGCACTACGAAGGGAAGAACTAGTGAGTCGCCGCGCCTGGCGCAACACCGCCATCTACGCCGTGCTGGTGGTGGGCGCCGTCTTCTTCCTGACGCCGTTCGTGTGGATGATCTCCACCTCCCTGAAGACCGACGCGCAGGTGTTCGCCATCCCGCCCGAGTGGATGCCCAGCCCCGTGATGTGGGAGAACTACGCGCGTTTGATGACCGAGATCCCGTTCCTGCGCTACCTGGGGAACACGGTCTTCGTCACGGTCCTCAGCGTCACGTTCTACGTCGCCTCGTCGGCGATCGTGGCCTACGGCTTCTCGCGCCTCCGCTGGCCCGGCCGCGAGTTCCTCTTCTACTGCCTGCTGGCCACCATGGTGCTGCCGCCGCAGGTGACGCTTATCCCGCAGTTCGTGATGTTCCAGAAGCTCGGCTGGGTGGGCACCTTCCTGCCGCTCATCGTGCCGGCCCTGACGGGCAGCGCGTTCGCGGTCTTCCTGCTCAGGCAGTTCTACGGCGCCATCCCCAACGACATCTCGGACTCGGCGCGCATCGACGGCGCCAACGAGTGGCAGATCTTCACGCGCATCATCCTGCCGCTCTCGCGGCCCGCGCTGGCGACCGCCTCGCTGTTCATATTCATCTGGACCTGGACCGATTTCCTCAACCCGCTCATCTATCTGACCGACGACCGCCTCTACACGCTGGCCATCGGCCTGCAGCAGCTGTCCAGCACCCGCGCCGCGGCCTGGCCGCTGCTGATGGCCGGCTCGCTGCTCATGAGCCTGCCCATCGTGCTGCTCTTCTTCTTCGCGCAGAAGACGTTCATCGAAGGCGTCTCCACCTCGGCGGTCAAGGGCTGATGGCGCGCGAGAACGCCCGCGACCGCGGCCCAGAAGGGAACCCGACCATCGACTCGTTGCTGCTGCTCCCTCTCGACGAGCGCCCCATCAACTCCGTCTATCCCCGCCTGCTGGCGGCCGCCCTCGGCTGGCAGCTGGAGGCGCCCGACCACCTGCTGGGCAGCCGCAAGCGCCCTGCCGACGCGGCGGCCATCGCCGAGTGGCTGACGACAGCCGCCGGCGCCGCGCCGCGCGTGGGGGCGGTGCTGGCGCTCGACACGCTCGCCTGGGGCGGGCTCATCCCCTCGCGCCAGTCGGGCAACGACCTTCAGGCTGCCCTGGCGCGCTTAGGCGCCCTGCGCGACCTGAAGGCGGCGCAGCCGAGCCTGCCGCTGCTGGCGTACAGCAGCATCCAGCGCGTCAGCCGCGACGACGACGACGGCGAGGAACCCACCTACTACCGCACCTACGGCCGCGCCATCTTCCGCCGTTCCGTGCTCGAGCACCGCGCCGCCGCCGGCGCGCTGGAAGGCGACGAGGCGCACGAGCTGGAGCGCCTGCGCGAGCAGGTGCCCGCCGAGGTGTGGGACGACCAGCTGCAGATCCGCGAGCGCACGGCGGCGGTCAACTTCGCAGCGCTCGACCTGGTGGAGGAGGGCGTCATCGACACGCTCGTCTTCAACCAGGACGACACCACCGTGTGGGGCGTGAACGTGATGCACCGCCAGCGCCTCGAGCGCGAGGTGAAGGCGCGGGGGCTGGGCGGGCGCGTGCTCGTCTACCCGGGCGCCGACGAGGTGGCGCAGGTGCTGATCGCGCGCCTGGGCGCGATGGCGCGCGGCATGCGCCCGCGCGTGGCCGCGCTCTACTCCTCGCGCGGCGGCGCGGACGTGCAGACCGCCTACGAGGACCGGCCGCTGGGCGACCTGCTGAGTGTGCATGTGCGCGCCGCGGGCGGCGTGTGCGTGCCGCCCGGCGTGGCGCCCGACCTGTGGGTGGCGCTCAACAGCCCGAGCCGCGCGCAGGGCCAGGGCGGCACCTCGCACGCGCTGGCGTTCGGCCGCGCCAACCCGGGCACGCTCGGCGAGCAGGAGACCGAGTGGCTCGAGCGCTCCGAGGCCAGCGTGGACGGCCTCGACCGCTCCCTCGAGAGTTTCCGGAACACCCTGTGCGAGCTGTTGGACGCCGGCGCGCTCGTGTCCGTGGCGGACGTGGCGCACGTGAACGGCGCCGACGACGAGCTGATGAGCGGCCTGGCCGCCGACGGCGCGCTTCCCAGGCTGGGCGGCTACGGCGGCTGGAACACGGCCGGCAACGCGCTCGGCTCGGCGGTGGCGCTAGGCAGCATCGCCGCCTTGGGAGGCGACCTGGCGGCGCTCGAGCTGGCCATCGCGGCGCGGTTCGTGGACGACTGGCTCTACCAGGCGCGCGTGCGCACGCGCCTGCTGCTTACAAAGGAGCTGCGGCCCCTGGGCCTGGGCGGCTTCGTGCCCGAGGCCGACCTGCCGGCGGTGGCAGAGCGGGCGCGGGAGCTCGTGAACGACGAGCTGCGCGCCTTCGGCCTCCCCTACCGGGTGACGCGCCTGGCGTTGCCGTGGCAACGCGTGTTCGAGATCGACTACGACCTGGAGCGCGTGCCGGACGGGGGCGCCGCGTGAGCGCCGCGGACGAAGGGCGCGCCGCGCAGCTACTGGCGGCGTGGCGGGCAGGAGTGGTGGTGTCGTGCCAGGCGCCCGAGGGCTCGCCGCTGCGGCACCCGTCGCACATGGCGGCGATGGCCGAGGCGGCCGCCTTGGCGGGCGCCGTGGGGATCCGCGCCAACGGACCGGAGTTCGTGCGCGCCATACGCGCCAAGGTAAGCCTGCCGCTGGTGGGCATCGACAAGCGCGCCGACATCGACCCGGTGGCGTACATCACCCCGAGCATCGAGGCGGTGGCGGCCCTGGTTCAGGCTGGGGCGGACATGGTCGCCATCGACGGCACCCTGCGCCCCAGGCGCGGCACGGGCGCGCCCAGCGCCGCGGCGCTGCTGGCGCAGATCCGCGCCGAGTTCGGCGACCTGCCCGTGATGGCCGACGTCTCGAACCTTGAGGAGGGCGTGGCGGCGGCCGCGGGCGGCGCCGACGTGGTGGCCACCACCCTCTCGGGCTACACGGGCGCTGCCAAGCCCAGCGACGGCCCCGACCTCGAGCTGATCGCCGCCCTGGTGGCGGCCCAGCCGCGCCCGGTGGTGGCCGAGGGGCGCTTCGCCACCCCGGAGCAGGTGCGCGCGGCGTTCGAGGCCGGCGCGCACGCCGTCGTCATCGGCACTGCTATCACGGACACGCTGGCGTTGGCGCGGCGGTTCGTGGCCGCTGCGCCGGTGGCGGCGCGGACGGTCGGCTGAGGACTGCGCCGCTCCCCGAGGGTAGCGGCGCAGCGGCCTTGAGTCAGGCGGTTGTTGCGTACGGGAACGCCACGTCACAGGCGTCGTCGTCGGGCTTCAGCCCTTCCCAGCTCGTGAAGTAGACCTCGCGCGGCGGCGCCAGCATGCGCTTGCCGTTCTGCTGCAGCCACGCCTCGACGGACTCGTAGGCTCGCAGGATGAGGGGGTAGGCGACCTCCTTGGCGGGGATGCGCGCGTAGGCCTCTTCGAAGGCGGGCTCGAGCCGCACGCGCGCGTTGCCGAACGGCTCCACCTGGCCCGCCACCGGCATGCAGACCTCGACGGGGCCGTCGGCGTCCATGGACACGACGCCGTGGTAGATGACCAACATGGGCCCCGCCTGCTCGACGCCGGCCTGCCTGGCGTGCGTGATGAGCGCGTCCATGCTGCGCTGGATGACGTTGGGCAGCTCGTCGGCGAGCGTGCGCTCCTCGATGCTGAGCAGCTTGCGTTCGGGTACGGTCCGGGTCTTCACGTCGTGCATGATCTCTACCTCGTTCCTGAGGCGCTTCAGTACCCCGGTGAGCAGCTGACGTTTCACGCCCACCTCGTCCTCCACGCCTCGCCAGTACTCCTCGACCGCCCTGGCCCGCTCCAGCTCCGGCAGGTTGAGCAGCTCGGCGATGCGCGCCAGCGGCATCTCGAGCTGCCGCAGCGACGACACCAGCCGCGCCTGCTCCACCTGCTCCGGCGAGTAGTAGCGGTAGCCGCTCTGCTCGTCCACGTGCGCGGGCACCAGCAGCTCCAGCTCGGCGTAGAGGCGCAGCGCCTTGAGGCTGAGCCGCGACTCGCGCGAGAAGGCGCCGATGGTCATCAGGTCGGTGGCGGACGGATCTACTGGCATGGGGTCAGCTTGGGGTAGGCCCTTGGGGAAGAGTCAAGAGCATGGCCGAAGGAACTCGGCCAACCAGGCTCTCAGTAGCGCTCGGTATCGCGGAGCTCTTCGACCGTGCGCTCCGCTGAATCCACCATCGGTGGAACCTCGTCACGCAGTACGCTGCGATCGAGGAAACGGCTCGTTGGCTTGGCGAACGCAACTAGTTTGGCGACGGGGCGACGGTGGCTTGTAATGACGATTTCCTCGCCACTCTCAACGGCAGCAAGCAGTTCGCTGAAGATATTCCGAGCTTCGCTTGTGCTAACAGCTTTCATCGAGTTACCTGCTTCCGTCCGCCCGACTCAGGTAAGTATCCAGCGCCTCGTTCACCACCTGATTGAGTGATTTGTCGTGCGTGAGCGCATAGACGGACGCTCGCCGATGGAGCTCTTGGCCGGTGCGAACGTTGAACGTTCCCTTGAACGGTGTCTCCGGATTCTTCCCCAGCTCTCGGCAGGTTTCCAGGTAGTCGTCCACCGACTCTACGAAAGCCTTCTCCAAGGAATCGACGTCGGTTCCCTCGAAGGTGATCAAGCTCCGGATGTACTCGACCTTGCCGAAGAACACGCGATCTTCGGCGCTGTACTGCACAGAGCCCAGATACCCCTTGTACTCCATCATGTTCTTCATATCAGCCCCTCCTGGGAGAGCGTCTCGAGCACCAAGTCGACCTGATAGGACTTCAACTGATTTCCGGGATGCGGCTCGTGGAGGATTATCGTCGCTGCACTCTCGTGAACGAACCGCCTGCGTGATCCTCCAGTTTTGCCCCGCCTCACCTCGGCATACCCGAGACCTTCGAGAAGCGTCACCAGTTCGTTCCACGTGAAGTCACGTGGCCTTCTCTTCAGCTTCTCAATCAGTTTCCCTCTTCGGCTCATACAAGATTCCGTGCGGACTACGCCGTAGGTTGCCGCAAGACGCCGCGCAACTAATTCTAGTTGCATGCAATCCCCGGGTCAATAGCTGTTGAGGGTTTGAACATTACCGGTGCGAAAGTGCCTCGGGACTCGGACGCGCTTCAGCGAAGGCGCGTGTATCTACGTAGCCACTCCAATACGCCTTCGTAGCGGAACTCCAGACGTTCGTAGAGGCGCATTATGAAGCGGTAGGTTCCGTCCGCGTCAGCCGTGAGAGCAACGTTGTTGATAGCTAGGAAGGTAAAGGTCACGGCGAAGGCGGTGCGCTTGTTGCCGTCGACGAACGGATGGTTCTGAGCGAAGCTCTCCCAGAGGGCCGCGGCCTCCTCCCATACGTCGGCGTAGTAGCCGGTCTGCGGACGGTAGAGCGCCGCCTCGACCAGGCCCATGTCGCGCACGCCGTGCGTGCCACCGTACCGTTCGATCTGGTCGGCATGGATCGCCAGCACCTCGACGAGCGTGAGGTGGTCGCTCATTCAGCGAGTTTCTCGTAGAGCGACGCGAACCTGTCGTGGCTGGCCTGATAGGCGGCCATGACGTGCGGCCTCGGGCGACCGCTGCGGCGCTTCTCGATCAGGTCCTCTAACGCCTCGTCGACCAGGGACTGGAGCTGCCGGCCTTCTTCGCGGGCCAACTCGCGCACGGCGGCAAGGATCTCCGGATCGACCTGTGTCGCGAACTTCTCACGCCTTCCCTTGGGCATCACGCACCTCCTCGCTTCATCCTGCATCATGACAGATCATGATGGAAACGCAGGGCGCCTGGTAACGTGCCCGGCATGGAAACAAGAGCAGCGGTCGTCCTGCTGGACGGCGACCGCGTATGTCTGATCGAACGCAAGCGGCAGGGTCTTACCTACTACCTGTTCCCGGGTGGCGGCGTCGAGGAGGGCGAGACGCCGGAGCAGGCCGCGGTGCGCGAGGCGTACGAGGAGCTGGGCGTGGAGGTCGAACTCGGACGGTTGGTGTCGAGAGAGACCTACCGCGGGAACCTGCAGCTCGTCTTCCTGGCGCGTGTCAAAGGCGGCGTGTTCGGGACCGGCACCGGACCCGAGATGTGCAGCACCATCGACTCGAAAAACGGCACCTACACGCCCGTCTGGCTCCCCCTTACGGAGGCGCTGAAACGCGACGTGCGGCCGCGCGAGCTCTGCCAGGCGCTGCTCGACGGGGCGCTGGAGCCCGACAAGGTGCTCGTACTGCCTCGCTAGGACCACGCTAGGGCCGCGCTAGCGCCGCACGAAGACCAACAGGTCGAGTAGGAACAGCACCGCGCAAGTGGCGAGTGCGAACAGCACTCCGAGGGGCGTTTGGGCCAGCGCGGTGAGGGGCTCGAGCACGTTCGCCCCGAACGCGGGGTTCGTCGAGTTCACCAGGACGGCGCCAGCCACGAAGACGACCCCGAAGATCTGGGCGAATGTCATGCCGCCTATGTCGTAAAGCAGCGTCGTAAGCAGCGTGCTCGCCACGGCAAGGAGCAGCAGCGTGAGCAGCACCCAGCCGCCAGCCAGCGCCGCGAGGAAGGCGCCACCCGACACGGCGATGCCGACCGCGAAGAGCAGCAGCGCCGCGCCGAGGGCAAGCAGGGGGATGGCGAGGCTTCTCAGCAGCCGGCTCGCGGCCAGCTTCGAGCGGGAGATCGGCAGCGAGCGGAAGAGCCGCAGGCGCCTCTCGTTACGCTCGATGATCAGCAGGTTGAGGTTCCCGATCACCGCCACGAACGGCAGCGCCATGGCCATGAACGCCAGCACCGACGGGAAGGTGTCGACGCCGGGGCGCTCGAGAAGCGGCCACAGCGACAGCGTCAGTAGCACGGCGAACCAGGCGAGCAGGCCGGCTGCGCCGTAGCGGACCTCGGCGCTAGCGACGCGGAGCATCATCGCCTCCCTGCGCGGTCGTGCCGACCAGCTCCTGGCGGATCCCGCCGCGCCCCGTGGCGCCCCCAAGGACGTAGAGCGATACCTCTTCCAGGCTCAGTCGCTGCGCCTCGAGCTGCGTGGCGCCGAGGGCGCGCAGCAGGTCGGACGTGCGCTCGAAGTCGCGGCTCACAGCCTGATGCAGGGCCCCCTGCGCTCGGTGGTCGAGGAGGTCGGCCGTGACGGGGCCCTTCAGCGCGCCGCCTGGGAGCCGGAACGAGACACGGCGCCAGCGCGACTCGAGCTCGTCGCGCCCGGCCCGCAGCGTGAGGCGCCCGTCGCGGATGAACGCCAGCTCGTCCGCCAGCCGGTCGACGTCCGACAGGATGTGCGTCGAGTAGACGAGGGTGATCCCCTCCTCCTCGAGCAGGTCCCAGAGGGTGCCGAGCACCTCGTTGCGCACGAGGGGGTCGAGGCCGGCGGTCGGCTCGTCCAGGAGTAGCAGCCGCGGCTGGCGCGCGAGGGCGGCCACCAGCTGGAGCTTGACGCGGTTCCCCCTGGAAAGCGCCTTGACACGCTTCTCGACCGGCAGGGCGAAGTGCTCGACGAGGCGCTTCTCCGCCGCGAGCGACCACGCCGGGTAGAAGCCTGCCAGGAAGCGCAGGTTGGCGCGGGCCGTCCACCGTTCGTAGAACGGTTGCTCGCCGGCGTAGCCGATGCTGGCCTTCCAGGTCGGGTCCGCTCCGGTGGCGTCATGACCAAGGACCTCGATCTGCCCGGCGCCCGGGGCCAGCGCGCCGCCGATCAGGTCCATGAGGGTGGTCTTGCCGGCGCCGTTGGGGCCGATCAGCGCGAGGGCGGTGCCCTGTTCGACCTCGAGGTCGATGGGACCGAGCTGGAACCCTGGGTACTCCTTCTTCACGCCTCGCAGCGAGATGGCACTGCTCATGCCGGCACTCCATCGAGGATGGCGGCTACCCGGCGCTGTATCGCGCCGTCGCTCAGGCCCTCCGCGCGCGCCTGCTCGAGCACCGGCACCAGGCCGGCGTCCAGGTTCGAGAGCGCCATGGCCTCGCGCTCGGCTTCGGCCAGCGGAAGCACGAAGAAGCCCTTGCCGCGCCGCGCCTGGATGAGGCCGGCGCGCTCGAGCACCTCGTAGGCGCGCTGCACGGTTATGACGCTGACGCGTTGCTCGCGCGCCAGGCCGCGGATCGACGGCAGCTCGGTGCCGGCGGGCAGGTCGCCGGCCAGCACCTGGGCGCGCACCTGACGCACGATCTGCTCCTGTAGGGTCTCGCTGGAGTGGTCGCTGAGATTGAGAAGCATTGCCCTCCTTCGGCTACTGTACATAGCGTGTATGTACAGTATGCCGGGGGGCGGTGGGCGTCAAGCCTTACTGGGTTCGCTTGCGCGTCCTTCTAAAGGAGACGATCAGCTTGAATCGCATCGGCTGACTCACTCCGAGCTTGAGCCCGGCCTCGTGGACACTTACAGGCCGTATGCAGATAACGCCTCGCGAATCACCTCGGAGCGCGTCTTGCCCTGCTCCTTGGCTCGCGCATCGAGAGCAACGATCTCGGCAACCGTCAATCGGAGCGCGACAACCTGAGAGGGCTTAGCACTGCGGCCAGGTCGTCCCCGTCCACGCTTCTTCAGTGCCTCGACGCCGTAGCCAGCTTCAGCTTCGGCCGCCCATGCGGCAATCTGCTCTTCCGTGACTGGAACGCCATCTATCGTTTCGCGTGATGACATTTCTGTAATGTAATACGAAATTTGTGGCTGAGAGCGTCTGGCCAGGAGGAGTGGTTAGCGGCTCGACGTCGAGGATGAGCCGCCGCTCGGCTTGGTTGAATACCTAATGGAACACCACGATTGACTGCAGCCTGCCGCCCCGTTGCTCACTTCCCGAGTATGGCGCCAGTTTCCTCCAGAAGCCGTCGCTTCGCGCTACTCCTCAGAATGCAGCAACGTCTCGGCGCCGGCTTCCTCGAGGGCCTCGTCGAGATCAGCCGCGCTCCCCGCCATTACGGCAACGTAATGCCTCAACTCCTCCTCGAGTTGAGCGTGCCGGGCTCTCTCGAGCCTCTCCCTAGGCGGCACTGATCGCCTCGCTCATAACACGCTCCCGGATGCCAGGCTTCAAACCCCCAGGTGTCACCATGTCCACCCGGACACCGAGGATCTCCTCCAAACGATCCTTGACCGCGAAGTACTCGAACAGCCCCACCGGCACACCGAACTCGACCAGCAGGTCCACGTCACTACCGGCCGTCGCCTCACCTCGGGCCACGGACCCGAACAACGCAAGCGACCCGACGCCCATCGCAGCTAGTTCTGCATGATGATCGCGTAGTCGATCGAGGACCTGGGTCCGGTCCATGTTCAGCGCACTCCTGCGATAAGTATAGGAGGTCGGAATCAGCGAACCGTAGCTCCCACCAAGTAACGCGGGGTGCAAGGAGATCCGCTCGGAAGCATCCCCTCGCCGGGGAAATGCACCAGCGGTAGTAACGCGCGAACCGAATTTATCTACATCTAGGGTACCGACTAAAGACGATTCGCCGGTGAGAGAAGCCGAGGCATGACGGGTGCCAGCCGTGGCCCACACCAAGCGGTCCTGACGCTCGCCTGCTTGAGAAACTAGGCTCTACGAAACCCAGGCTGTTCACCCCGACTCGGCCTCGTTCCGAAGAGCCGTAACACCAGAGTTCTCAGATACAGTACGTGTTGCTGGCGCTCACCGAGAAGCTCTTAGATCACAACGTGGCTGGAAGCACCGGGCGCGTAGGCACCGCCCACGACAACGCCATGATGGAAAGCACCATCGGGCGGTACTAGGCCGAGCTGATCAACCGCCGCGCCATCGGCTGGGACTCGCGCCAGAACCTCGAGACGGGGACAGCGAAGTGGCTGGCGTGGTCCAACGGCGAGCGCTTGCACGGAGAACCGGGCTACCAGCCGCCCATCAAGGCCGAGATGGAATACTTGCAGAACCAAGGCTTGCCGAGGCAGGTTGCAGTCTCTACGAAACCCAGGACGCTTCACAGGAACGCCTTGGCGTGCCGGCCGTATTTGCGAAGAAGGCGAGGCTTTTCACGTGTACTACGGCGCGCGTGGATAAGCCTACTGGTTGACTGGCCAGTTCGCTGTAGCGGATCGTGTCGCTGCCCATTCCGCCATTCGACGCCACGGCTTGGGCCAGTTTGCCGGGAAGAACCGTTCACGCATTAACTAAGAACTGGCCTGCGCCCGGGCCCGAGCGGGCTCGGTGCTGCAACGACTGCAGCCCTGGACACCATGGTTTTCACCTGCGTCCAGGGCTTCAATTCACTTCTTGTTCGTGTTCCCAAGGCAAGTGCTATGAGGACCGCTCTAGTTCGGAACTATCAACCCCTCGATCACGCAGGGTGGCTGGCCGCGGACCACGGCTGGGGCAAGGCAGCCTAGGCCTTCATCGGGAGAATCGGGCGCCAATGGCGGTAGCACGACCGTGCCAGCCGTATGCCCTGAGTGTTGGGGAGGGCCGACGACGCCTTCGATACGTATGTAGCCAATCTCGCTGTCGTCGACAGCGCTACAGGTTGCCTCGACTACGACCGGGAGTCCGACCCGCAGTTGGCCCTCGTGCCAGGTCGTTTCTTCGTCACTGCTTCCTGGAGAAGCGAGCACCGTCATATCGATGACTGGACTCACGCTTAAGTTCACCTCTAGGCCGCCCGCGCAAGCAAGAAGCTGGGTGGCGCCGAAACTCGTGCGGTTAATGGCCGTTAAGCGCCAGTACGGGCCTAGGGCCTTGCAGCCCACCAGCGCCGCCATCAGCAGAAGCACGGCAAGAACTCCGAGTCGTTTCCTCACTCTCTTCTCCTTAGCGTCCTTCACTCAATCGCGAACACGCCTCGTTCGGTGCCCCAAGTGCCTGATAAGGACATCCATTGCGCATCAGACAGGGTTTGGACGTTCAGACCGTTTGCGCCGGTGTCGTACACAGCGTACGAGGTGACCGGCGAGTAGTGGCCTTGTCCAACACCCCTGAAGTACAGCGCAACCACTGGGTTGTCCCTTTGTCCAATGTTGCGGATTAGGATGTCCGCCTTCGCCGGAGCCGACGTCACGTTGCCGGTGTAGTGGCTGATGTTGGACACAACAGTGCGGTTGACTTTCTGATCGCGCAAGAAGGCGATCGCTCCATCTCTATAGGCCGCGCCGATCGTCATGCTGCCGCCCGTGTTCCAACAGGTGCCCATGTAGTTAGCGATGTTAGGGCGTCCGTTCATGCCAATTGGTGCAGTCAGCTCTCGCGTCATGCTTACGACGTCCGCATGATTCCGCAGTTCACTATGGGATAGATTCCGGGAGCCTGAATAGGTCTTTCCGAAAAACCCCTGACCATTCACAAACATCCGTTGTATGACCCCCATGAAAGCCGCGGGGCCGCAGCCGATGGGCGCGTTCTGATAAACGGAGCTATTCGCGATGCAGTAGGGCATCCTAAAGCCCGGGCCACCGCCGAGTTGGCTCGGATACTGCATGAATCCATCGTTCAACGCTTGGTGGGAACTCGGTATGTATCCGGTCCTGAGCCGGTTGCATATGAACAGGACACACGTACGCTGTTCCGGGTTCACAACCAGTGGTTCGAGGGCATAGGAGCGTTGCTCAAGCAATTCGGCCATTCTCGCTGCGTCGAGGGTCCCATCGGGAGTGCTTACTTCGCTGATCTTGAGCCTAGCCCGGCTTCCACTCTGCGCCGCAACGCCCAGAGCCCGATCTTCTGACATGACCTCGGCCCATGCCGCCTTGAGGCGGGCGGCGGTCTCGCTATTACTGTTCTCGACGACCATCTCGCGGTACATCTCTTCCAATTGGCCTACTAGGTCATTCGGTAATGGCTCTTGGGTGTAGGTGTCCCACAACGCACCAGCGGCGTCTCTTACAACGAACGTCTGCTGCTCGATTGCCACCACTTCTGTGACGTTATCTAGGCCACCAAGAGCTTCCACGGTCCGGGCCAGCCGCATTGGAAGGGAAAGTCCTATGTTGCTTACGATCAGTGTGTCTCTAGCCGTGCTAGCTCCCGTAAGGGTGGTGGTCCATGCGCTCCCATGGTCATCAGGATCCCACTCGTCACCGGCCACCGAGAAGGCTACGTCCCAGAAGCTGTCGGCCGCGCGCGGAGTCGATATTGTGATGTCGATGAACGGCTCGCCGTCAAGGTCTACGGTCCGCAGCGTATGCAAGTGAAGGCTACTTAACGTCTGAAGTTGCATTCCCCAGTTCATTCGGTCACTCACGCTCAGAGCTTGGCTAACGACCGCGAGTGTATCTTCAGCGCCAGCGCGGATGTCGGTCGCTTCCGATCGCACCAAGGGCCCGCTACAAGAAACTAAGAACAGAAAGACAACGCCGATTAGCCAGAAGTGCCTACGGGATGCGGCATCCATTTTCTTCCCCCAATTTGCTGATGTTTGTGTTCTAGATTAGAGAGTACAACTTATGGGCACATACACAAGAACAATATAACTTAACAATGAGTACAACGGAGCGCTCCAACCGGCTGGACCTAGGGAACTAACGGGTCGATGCCACGGCCGTAGGGCGATGGAAAACGGGCGCTTTCAGTCGCGCTATGACTCCAAAACAAGGAAATAGCGAAGACGCAAGATGCGGGATGTGTTTACATGTCCTAGGACGTATGCGCGTCGGTCGGGGGTTGGAACGCGTGTGTCCAGGCAGTAACTTTCCGCGGTGGCCATTCAACTCTAGGGCGTTGTTGGTCTGCTCCCGGTCCCAGAAAGACGCCGTCCGCCGCGATCGCGACCGCCGTCGCCACGTCGAACTCTGGAGATCTATCCGCTTGATAGAAGGCAGGCCGCATACAAAGCGGCCGCACCTTTTGTGCGGCCGCTGGGAGAGTGAAATCAGTGATTACCTGATACAACGCCAGTTGTTTTTTGGTCGCGGGCCTGACGCGGGGTTCTTAGCGGCGGTTCGCGGTGCCAGGTGGAGTCAGGAGTGGCAAGCCTTGAGCTCCCGGTCGAAGTAAGAGTCGGAGACGTAGTCGATGGCCAGGATGGCGCAGTTGTCGAGGCCGGCGGCGCTGTGAGCGGGTCGCGCCGCCGGTTGCGATGCGAGCAGCGCGCCCGTGGAACTCAACTGCATGCTGCTGAGGTCACCGGGCACGTGCATCGCGGCTAGCTGCGTGCGCGCTCCCTCCCCTTCGTCAAGGAGCAGCGTGAGGGACATGCCCCCTGCCGGCTCCGCGCGCTTCGCCAGGTCCTGATGGACCGTCACGAACCGCACGGTGTCGTCGAGGACGTAGTGGCGCGCCTCTACTCCCAGGCGGAAGCCGTTCTCGGAGTCGATCCACTCGCCCGCGAGGAGCCTGTAGGGCCCCACGTCGTCAGCGTCGAGCGAGGCGACGTAGTCGGTCCAAGCCTGCGTGGGCGCGCTGGGGTTCTGGGCGCTCTCGAGGTTGGCCGGCACGCCGCTGCACGCCGTCAGCAGCAGGAAGCAGAGCGCGGCGACGAGTGTTGCTACTCCTGGGTGGGGCTGCTTCATCCGTCCCCTGCCTTTCCGGTGCTCGCGAGCCGCGGGGCTCATGGACCCTCGCAGCCGGAGTACCTGTGCGGACCGGTCGTGGAGATCGGGTACATGCCGCTGATCCACTCGTGCTCATGGGGATCGCCCGGCGTGGCGGGTACGTACTCTTGCCAATGCCGGTAGGTGGTCTGCATGTACTCGCAATGCGAGAAGGGGCCGGCCGGAGACGTGTTGGTCGACGTGTAGGACGAGTAGCAGCAGGTGTGGGCGAGCGCCGGTACCCATGGTGCGACCAACAGTACGGCGGCAAACGCGAGGCGGCGAAGCTTGAAGAGCCTCCCGAACATCGTTCCCCCCAATCGCTCAGGGCGTTTCGCCCTAGGCATTGTCCAAGTTTTGCCGGCGCCTTGACCTTAGCCCGGCACGTACGGTTTGTCAACGAATTGCGGTAGTGCGGGGCGTTCGTGGTCAACGGTGCGGGAATAGTCGCGGTAATTTGTCGCGTGGTGGTGCCCTGAACTCGCGTGGCTGTATGGTCTCGCCGTCACCGGATGCTGTAATGTGCTGGGATCGAGAACCCCAGCGGCGGCCGGCAGGGCGTGGCTCCGTTTCCAAGGCACATGACCCACGGATACTCACCATCCTCCCCGCTCATCGATCTCGCGGACCTGAGCATGGCCTTCGGGCGCGTGAGGGTCTTCGACGCCCTCGCGCTGAGCGTCGAGCCCGGCGAGTACGTGGCCATCTGCGGCCCCTCGGGGTCGGGCAAGACCACGCTGCTGGCGCTGATCGGGCTGCTGGAGTCGCCCACGTCTGGTGCTTACCGCCTGTCGGGCCGGGACGTGGCCGCCTTGGACGACCTGGAGCGTTCGCGGCTGCGCAGCTCCAGTTTCGGGTTCGTCTTCCAGCAAGCCTCGCTGATCCCCGAGCTAACGGCGTGGCAGAACGTGGCGCGCCCCCTGGTCCACGCCGGGGTCGGGAGGCGCGAGCGCAAGGCGCGTGCGATGCGGCTGCTCGAGCGGTTCGGCCTCGGCCACCGGGCGGGGCACCGGCCAGCGCAGCTCTCGGGCGGCGAGCAGCAGCGCGTAGCCATCGCCCGCGCCCTGGTCAACGACCCGCAGGTGGTGCTGGCCGACGAGCCGACCGCCAACCTGCCGCCCGAGCAGTGGCGGCCCATCCTCGAGGACCTGGAGCAACTGAACGCGGAAGGCAGGACGGTGCTGCTGGTGACCCACAACGCCGAGGTCGCCGCGCGTGCGGGCCGGACGCTGTGGCTGGCGGACGGGGCGCTGCAGGACCGCAGCCAGGCGCCGGCGCCCGTCGTCCCGCAGCCCAGCCCTGAGGCCGAGCCGCGCTTGACGCTGAGCTTCCTGGGCGCGGTGACGGCGGAGCGCTCTGGTGAAGAGGTGCACGTCCAGCCGCGCCAGGCGGAGATCCTCGCCCTGCTCGCCGCCAACCCGCAGGGGCTGACCGGCGAGCAACTGCTGCTGGCGCTCTACGGCGACGCCGGCCGCGCCGACACCGTCAAGGCCGCCATCTCCCGCCTGCGGCGGCAGGTGGCCATCGCCTCGCAGCCCTACCGCATCGACGAGCCGTACCGCGCCGACTTCCTGGAAGCGCTGGAAGCCTTGAAGGCCGGCGACCTGCAAGGGGCGCTCGCGCGCTACCAGGGGCCGCTGCTCCCCGCCTCCGAGGCGCCGGGCGTGGCGGAGCTGCGCGACGCCGTCGACCGCTCGCTGCGCCTGTCGGTGCTCAACTCCAACGACGCCGACCTGCTGTTCCGGCTGGCGGAGCGGCTGCGCGACGACCTCGAGCTGTGGGAGGCCGCCGGCGCCGCCCTCGATAAGGCGGACCCGCGTTGCGCCGTGGCGCAGGCGAACGCCGAGCGGGTGCGCGCCGACTGGGGCGCCTGAGCCCTCACAGCAGGCCGAGGATCAGCCGCACCGTCTCCTCGAGGTCGTCGCGGGCGCCGGCGTCAATCCACAGCGGCACGCCGCCAAGCAAAAACACGTGCATCGGCGCCGCCGGCAGGCCCCACGCCGCCGGCACGCCGACGAGATCGGCGTCGTCCACCCCGAACTCAATGCCGCCCTTGCCGATGACCCTCACGGCGACGTCCCCGCTGGCGAGCAGCCGCTCCACCTGCGCCCGCTCGCCCTCGCAGCCGGCGCACGGCTCGTCCCAGTAGACGACCAGGCCGGTGAAGTCGCGCAGCGGCCCATCGACGCGCGCCCCCACCTCGATGCCGACGCGCCAGGGCGCCGGCATGCGCCCGTCGCGCAGCGCCGCCAGGCTGGCCTCCAGGACCTCCAGGTCCACCTGGCCCGCCTGGCGCAGCACCTCTTGGCGTCCGAGCGTCAGCACCACGGTCGGGAAGGTGGTCACGCGGAACGTCCTGGACGCCAGGCCGCCGCGGTCGACGGCGTGCGCGCCCTCCGGCAGGGGCCCGGCCGGCGCGATCACCACCAGGCCCGCCACGCCCTCCAGCGCCGCGGCCAGGTCGGTGCAGGGAGCGCAGTCCGGCGCCACGAAGAGCAGCACGCTGATCGGCTCCTCGATCTCGAGCGTCCACGGCGCCACCTGGGGAGTCTGCGCCCACGCGAGCGCCGACAGGACGGCGAACACCATCAGAGACAGGGACCTGAGCATCCAGGAACCGTAGGCCGGCGGGGGTTTCACGGGCGTTGCCGGCCGCCTGAAACCGTTTGGAAACCGCGCGCGTGGCTGAATGGTCGCCAGGCACGACCAAACTCTGTGGGGGTAGACACGTGGCTGATTCCCAGGCGACAGACCGACTCATGACGGTTGCCACCGTCACCATGCTGATCTTCGCCGTCGGCATCATGGGCTGGCTCGGGTACTCGAAGCTCGTTGCGCCGCGGCAGGCCGCCGACCAGTTCTTCGAGCTCGCCGTGGACCTCAGGGGCGGCGAGCTGCCGGACCTGAAGGCGCTGGCTCCGGTCGCCGCCGCTTCCGTGGAGCGCGAGCTGGGCAACGGCACCACCATCGTCGCGTTCCTGATGACCACCTGCCCGGCCTGCAACAGGGCCCGGCCGACGCTCGAGGAGCTCGGCGGCCTTGAGGGGGTGGGGGCCGTCACGGTCTTCGCGGAAGCGCCGGAGACGGTCGAGGCGTACGCCACCTCGCTGCCGCGCTTCACGGACGCCGGCCGCGAGGTCTTCGAGGCGTTCGGGGCGAGCTCCGTGCCGATGATCCTCGTGGCGCGCGACGGCAAGGTGGTCTCGCAAACGATCGGCTGGTCCCCCGCTATCGAACGCCAACTTCGCACCAGCATCGCTGGAGGGAGCTGATAGCCAGGGTCGCCGACCACCACGAACGGGACGTCCACCTCACACCCACGAGCCACCTACATGGAGGTAAGAATGCCCAAGCGGAAGAAGAAGAACATGCTCCTGGCGAGCTTCGCGCTGTTCATCGCGGCGTCGGTCGCGGCGGTCGCCACGGCCGAGGGCGAGGTCATGCCCATGGCGTGCCATTATCAGTACACCTACTGCAGCGACTTCCGCTGCCCCACCGGCTCCGGCGCCGCCGGCCAGCACGTCTATCACTGCGACACGCACCCCTACGTGCGCGTGATCGACACCTGTTGCGGGTAGCGGCCTAGGCCAGCGTAGGCCGCCGCGGGAGGGAGGCATGCCGACATCCCGCCCGCGGCGGCCAAGAGCCCCCTGCGAAGCTGAAGCCCAGGACCTGTTATGCGCGTGAACCTCACCATCACCGCCGCACTGCTCACCCTGCTGGTCGGGGTGGTGACGTGGGCGCTGCAGCCGACCGAGAAGGCATTCTCCTGGATCGAGCTGAGCGACTCCGACTACCTCTTCGGCTACCTGCCCATGGCGGGCGTCACGCCCGCCACCGCCCAGGTGACCGTGATGCAGGCGCCCGAGGTCATCGCGGAGCTCGAGCGCGAGGTGCCGGGCGACTACGCGGCCTTCGCCGCCATCGGCCGCATCGGGCGCTCGCTGGCGCTCGAGTCGGGCGAGAGCTTCCCCCTATTTAGCGAGCAGTACGTCACCGAGGGCTACTTCCGCGCCCGCGGCACGCGGGTGCAGCACGGGCGCCTGTTCCGCCCCGGCGAACGCGGCGCGGTGGTGATCGGCCACAGCCTCGCGCGCCAGCGCTTCGGCGACCCCGCCAGCGCCGTGGGCGCGCGCGCGGCCATCACCGGCGGCGGCTTGCGCGAGGAGGTCGTCATCGTGGGGGTGCTGGCGCCCAGCCCCGCCCAGCACCCCGAGGTCGACGCCGATTTCGCGCTGGTGGGCAGCCTCGAGGCCGAGCTCGCCGCCAACCCGGTCGCCGGCGCCATGCCCCTCACGCTGCAGCTCAGCATGGGCGGCGCCGAGGCGGCCGCCCTGCGCCCCGACCTGGAGGCCTGGGTGCGCGAGCGCTTCGGCCCCTTAGGCGGCGTGGCCAGCACCAACAGCCTCATCGACCAGCGCCAGCAGGCGGTGCTCGACACGCGCCCGCGCATCCACGCGCGCCGCCACACCTTCCTCGCCTTCGGCGCCGCTCTCGTCACCGCGGCGCTGCTGGCGCTGTACGCCCAGAGCTACTGGTACCTGCTGCGCCGCCGCCAGCTCCTGGGCGTCGACAAGGCGCTCGGCGCCACGCGCGCGCAGCTCATGAGGCGCCTGCTCCTCGCCCAGCTCCCCTGGGGGCTCCTCGGCAGCGCCCTCGGCTGCCTCGGCCTGTGGGCGCTCTACGACCTCGTGCCCGGCCTGTTCCTCACCCGCCCGCCGGCGCCGGTGCTGGCGCTGGCGGTGCTCACCCCCAGCGCGGCGCTGCTGGCCTTGGCCGTGGCCGTCAGCCGGCCGCTCGCCACCGCCTCCGCCGTGGCCCTGCTGCGCGGGCGGGTGGAGGGCGGCCGGATCCGCCCGCTGCTGGTGATGGTGTACGCCGGCCTGGCGCTCGCCCTCGGCGGCGGGCTGGCCGCCAGCCGCGTGCAAGCCCACGTCACCAACGAGGGCCGCGCTCTGGACGCGCGCTTCGGGCTCACCTTCGCGCTGCAGGCGGGCGACCCGGTCATCGACACGCGCCGCGAGCGCGCCTTCGAGGCCGGCAGCGACCTCAGGCCCGTCTTCAGCGCCGACGACGCGCAGGCGCTCGCGGTCCTGCCGGGCGTCACCGGCGCCAGCCTGGCGCAGGCGATCCCGGGCCTGGGCGTGGCGAACGGCGCCGAGCAGGCCACGCTGATGGCCGTCGCCGCCGACGCGAGCTACCTGCCCCTCATCGGCCTGGAGCTGGCGGCCGGCGACGCCAGCGCCTGCCTGCTCGCGCCGGCGGCCGCGCAGCGCCTCGGCGCCAGCCTGGGCGACGAGCTGACACTAGCGGGCCTCACGGGGCCCGTCGCCTGCCGCCTCAGCGGCGTGCTGGCGCCCGCGCCCGAGCTGTGGGGTTGGCTCGTGCCCGACCTGCCCGAGCTCATCACCCCGCCCCTGGACGGCCTCGGCCTGCCCGTCCCCGGCCACACCGCCGCCCCCTTCCGCTCCACGCGCGTGCTGCTGCGCCTCGCCGCGCCCGAGGCCGAGGCAGCCTTGTCCGCGTGGCTGGCCGGCGCCCACCCGGACGCGGGCGCCGAGGCCATCCCCTACACCCCGGACGTGGCCACCCTGCTAACCAACCTCCGCGCCCAGGCCACGCTGTTCACGCTCATCGCCGCCTTGGCGGCGCTCCTCAGCGCCTGGGGCGTCGTGGGCGGCTTCCTGGCGCTGCTCGACGCCGAGCGCTTCAAGACCGCCCTGGACCGCGCCCTCGGCCTCTCGCTCAAGCGCATCGGCCGCCACTGGTGGGCGCGTACCCTCGCGCTGGGCGCGGCCAGCGCCACGCTCGGCACCCTGCTGGGCGTCGCCTTCACCGACCGCCTCTACGACGCCCTGTCGCTCGACGTCCCCGACCTGCCCGCCACGGCGCGCATCGGGCCCACCCCCGCGCTCGTGCTCCTGATCGTCGTCGGACTCCTGGCGCTGAGCTGGCTGCTGAGCCACCTCGGCACGCGCTGGGTCAGCCGCCGCTCCACCCTTCAGCTCCTCAAGGAAGGCGCCGCATGAACCCCGCTACGGACCCGCTCCCCGACGGCGCTCCCCTCATCAGCGTCCAGGGCCTCACCAAGGCTTACGGCAGCGTGACCGCCGTCGACCACCTCGACCTCAGCGTCGAGGCAGGCGACTTCCTGGCCATCACCGGCCCGAGCGGCTCCGGCAAGAGCACCCTGCTGGGGATCCTTGGGCTGCTGGAGGAGCCCAGCGCCGGCGAGTACCGCTTCGCCGGCCGCCCCGTCATGTCCCTGAGCGACCAGGAAGCGTCGCGCCTGCGCAACCGCCACTTCGGCTTCGTGTTCCAGCAGTTCCACCTGCTGCCGCACCTGAGCGCCTGGGAGAACGTGGCGCGCCCCCTCACCTTCGCGGGCGTCAAGCGGCGCGAGCGCAAGGAGCGCGCCCTCGCCATGCTCGAACGCGTCAGCCTGAGCCACCGCAGCCACCACCGCCCCACCCAGCTCTCCGGCGGCGAGCAGCAACGCGTCGCCATCGCCCGCGCGCTCGTCACCGACCCAGACCTCATCCTGGCGGACGAACCCACCGGCAACCTGCCCCAAGCGCAATGGGGCCCCATCCTCGACCTCCTCGCCGAACTCAACGAGGCGGGCAAGACCGTGCTGATCGTCAGCCACGAGCCCGCCGTGGTGCGGCGCGCGCGGGCGAGCATCGAGCTTGGGGACGGGAAGCTGCTTAGGCTGCCCGCGAATTGAACCGGCCCGACCAAGAAGGGAACGCCTTCACGCCAAGGGCGCATCGACAAGTGACGCAGGGCCTCGACAAGAGTCTCGAACGCTCGGAGATGCTTACAGAAGCTATTTTCCACCAGTGGATGTCTACCAGCGGTAGT
>CAZVCT010000006.1:45012-50606 GCA_964625655.1 uncultured bacterium | reverse complement strand
CGATGGTGCTGAAGCTGCGCAAGGGCCTGGTGGACGGCCGCGAGCACACCCTCGAAGAGGTCGGCAGCCACTTCGGCGTGACGCGCGAGCGCATCCGCCAGATCGAGAACAAGGCGCTGAGGAAGCTCAAGTACCACGAGAGCCGCACCCGCAAGCTGCGCGACTTCCTCGACTGAAGGCCACCGCGGCAGCGACGCTGCCGTGCGCACGACGATGCCCGGCGGCAACGCGCCGCGGGCGCGATAATGGATGTAACCACCTTCACGCTGGGCCCCCGCCCGGCGTGAAGCGCTTTAGGTACCGGCTGGTACCGGAAGGACGGAACAGATGCTCCACGAGACGACCCGAGCAGACCGCGCCGTTCGCCTCCGCCTCAGGGCGGCGGCCGTACTGGCGCTGCTGCTCCTGAGCCTCGCGTGGCCCGCTCGGGCCGTCGCCCAGGGTTTGCCGGAAGGAGAGCTGCGCGTGGGCGTCGTCCTGCCGGCCGCAGGTGGTGCAGGGGCGGATCCCGGCGCCGCGGGCGGCGAGCTGGCCGCGGCCGTGGCGCGCGCCGCGAGCCTCGGGGCCCAGATGGCGGCCGACGAGTTCTCCTTCAACGCCGAGATGCTGGGCATCGACTTCCAGGTCCTCACCCAGGAGGCGTCGGGCCCGCAGGCCGTTATCGCCGCCGCCGAAGAGCTGCGCGGCAGCGGCGCCTACGGTGTGGTCGGCGGCTTCGACCTTGAAGAGGCCGCAGCGCTGGCGCGCTGGTCGGCCGACACGGGGGTGCCGTTCGTGAACGTCGGCTCCTCGGCCGACCGGCTGCGCGGCGCCAGCTGCGAGCCGACCATGTTCCACGTCGAACCGAGCGCCGCCATGTACCTGGACGGCATGGCCGGCTGGTACGTGCGTTCGGGTCTGCGCGACTGGTACTTCGTCCACGGCAGCGACGAGGAGTCCAGGGCGCAGCTGGAGCGCGCCCGCCGGACCCTCGAGGAGCGCCACTTCGGCGCGCGGGTCGCCGGAGCCACCCAAGTCGCCGCCAGCGAAGAGATCGCGGCGGCCGCCGAAGCCGCCCTGCGCTCCCGCGCCGACCTGGTGGTGCTGCTGCTGCCGGCCGCCCAGCAGCTCGAGGCGCTTCGCGCGCTCGAGGAGCGGGGCGTGCAGGCGATGGTGACGGGCTTCCCCTACCCCGAGGCCCAGACGCGGACCTTCTACCGGGCCTCGCGCCAGGCGGCGCCGACGCTCGGCACGGGCCACCGGATCAGCGCGTGGGAAGCGACCCTCGACGCCTACGGCGCCCGCGAGCTGAACGCCCGCTTCCGCATGACGTACGAAGAGCCGATGGACGCCCCCGCCTGGGCCGTCTACCAGGGCGTGAAGGTCCTCTACGAGGCCGCGTTCTTCGGCGGCTCGACCGACGCCGAGAGCGTGCTCGCCTACCTGACCTCGCCCGACGCCGTGTTCGACGTCTGGAAGGGCATCGGCACCTCGTTCCGGCCCTGGGACGGCCAGCTGCGCCAGTCGATCTACCTCGTCAAGGTAGACGCCACCTCCGAGGCGGCGTTCACCCTGGCCAGCCTTGTAGGCGAGCTGCCCGCCATCTACATGCCCGGCACCGACGTCATCGAGCGGCTCGACCAGCTCGGCGACCTGGAAGGCGCCAGCCTCTGCGCTTTGTAAGCTCGCTGTCGGCCCGCGGACACATGCGGGCAGTAAGGAGAACATGAACAAGATCCCCCAAGCCAAGCGCCCCCGTCGCGCCCTCCTCGCTGTGCTGGCCAGCCTCGTCCTCGTGGGCGGCGCCGCCGCGCAAGCGCAGGAAGACGCCTACCGCCTCTACGTGGCCAACGAGTTCAGCGCCGACATCACCGTCATCGACACAGCCACCGACGAGGTGATCGACACCATCGTCATCTCGGACAGGCCGGGCGAGGTCCGCCCCCGCGGCATGGCCGTGAGCCCCGACGGCACGATCATCTACGTGTCGGTCTCGGACTTCAACCCGCTGCTCGAGACGCCCGAAGACAAGATCCTCGCCGTCGACGTTCGCACCAACGAGGTCATCAGCGAGTTCCGCGCCGGCGGCAACCCCGAGCGGGTCGCCGTCAGCCCCGACGGCACCCAGGTCTGGGCGGCGCTCGAGGCGATCGCCCAGGGCGCGGGCTACGACGTCGCCACCGGCGAGCAGATCGCGAACTTCCGCGTCGGCGTCGAGGCCGAGGGCGTCGCAGTCAGCCCCGACGGCCGCTGGGTCTACATCACGGCCGAAGCGACCCACACCGTCACCGTCATCGACGCCGAAGAGCTGGCCGTCGTGACGCACGTGCTGGTGGGCAACCGCCCGCGCGTGGTGGAGTTCTCCAACGACGGCGCCTTCGCCTACGTTACCGCCGAGATCGGTGGCACCATCTCGGTCATCGACACGAGCACCCACCGCGTCGTCGAGACCATCAACCTGGGGCTCGACTCGCGGCCCGTGGAGGTGGCGGTCGACCCGAACAGCTCGCTCATCTACGTGGCGGGCGGCGGCACCAGCGCCGTCTACGTCGTCGATACCGAGACCAACGAGGTCGTGAACACCATCCGCGAACAGATGGGGCGCCGCCCGTGGGGCATCGCCATCACGCCCGACGGCGCGAAGGTCTACACCGCCAACGGGCTCTCCGACAGCGTGTCGATCATCGACACCGACTGCGGCTGCGTCGTCGGCAGCATCTCCGCCGGCCGCGGCGCGCACTCCGCCGAGATCGGGGTGATCCCGGGTGGCCTCTGACCGCTTCCGCGCGCCACTGGCGGCCCTACTGGCCGTGGCGCTGCTCGCCCTGAGCGGCAGCGTCTTCGCCCAGTCCGACCGTTACGACGCCGACCCGTTCTTCGACGAGGCCATGCGCCAGAGCCGCGCCTACGGCCTCGAGATGACGCGCATCCGCCTGGACATCGTGGAAGGCGTCGAGGCGCCCTTGCCCGAAGAGCTGGTGGAGCAGGTCGAGAAGACCACGGAGCGCGACGTGCGCCGCTACCTCGGCAGCCTGCGCCAGGCCGATCCCGCGCTGGCCGACGAGCTGCTGGCCGCCCTCGAGCTGGTGAGCGAGCAGGCGGCGGCCGGCGAGCACGACCCCGCCGCCGTCAGCCGCGCGCGCCAGGCGCTGAGCCGCGCCGAGGCCGCCCTCTTCGACGACGCCACGCGCGCCAGCCCCGACTTCATCGCTGCCGTGATGGCCGACCTGGTCCTGGCCGACGACGGCGTGGCCGAGGCGTACGAGGAGGCCGTCGGCGAGGAGGTCTGGGAGTACTCCAACGGCTGGGCCGCGCTGGGCCGCGTGCAGGAGCTGTGGCAAGAGCTGAGCGTCTTCGCGGACGAGCGGCTGAAGGCCGACGTCGAGGAGATGCTGGCGCAGCTCGCCGCGCTCTACCCGTCGCCTACGCCGCCCGAGACGCTGAGCGCCAACCCCGAGGAGGCCGAGGCGCCCGCCCAGCGGCTGGTGGGGCTGCTCGAGGAGGTGGCCGGCGCCTCCCTGTACTCGGGACGCGACCTGGCGCGCCTGTCCGGGCACCTGGCAGGCCTCACGGCCGAAGCGTGCGAGCTGTACGCAGCGGGCGAGGTGGAACTCGCGACCGAGCACGCCAACGCCGTCCGCGACCCGTACCGCAAGTCGCTGAGGCGCCTGCTCGACCTGCTGGCGCCCGAGCTGCACGCCGAGATCGCCGTGCGCCTGGACGCCCTCACCGGGCGCGAGGACGAGCCGTTCCCCGAAGACCCTTCGGCCACCTGCACCGAGCTGTTGGAAGGGCTGGAAGAAGCCCGCACTATACTGGGAGGCTGAGTCGGCCCGAGGGCCGGGCGCTGGTCGCCCGCCCGCCGACCCCGAGCCTCACATGACCGAGACCACGCCCGCCATCCGCGCCACCGACCTCGTTCGCCGTTTCGGCGACACGGTGGCCGTGGCGGGCGTGTCGTTCGAGGTGGGCCGCGGAGAGTTCTTCGCGCTGCTGGGCCCGAACGGCGCGGGCAAGAGCACTTTGGTCCACATGCTCACCACCATCCTCGCCCCCAGCTCGGGCCGGGCCGAGGTCATGGGCTTCGACGTCAGTCGTCAGGCGCACGAGGTGCGCCGGCAGCAGGGCATGGTCTTCCAGGACCCTGCCCTCGACGACCGCCTCACGGCCCGCGAGAACCTCGAGATCCACGCGGTGCTCTACGGGGTGCCGCGGCGCTCGCGGCGCGCAGCCATCCAGGGCGCGCTCGAGTGGGCCTCGCTGGAAGAGGTGGGCGACAGGCGCGTGCGCTCCTTCTCGGGCGGCATGAAGCGCCGCCTCGAGCTGGCGCGCGCCCTGATGCACGCGCCGCGCGTCCTCTTCCTGGACGAGCCCACCATCGGCCTCGACCCGCAGGGTCGGCGCCACCTCTGGGAGCGGATCGCGGCCCTGCGGGCGGGCGGCATGACGGTGCTGATGACCACCCACAACCTGCCCGAGGCCGACGCCTGCGACCGCGTGGGCATCATCGACGCCGGCCGCATGGTGGCCATCGGCACCCCCGCCGAGCTGAAGGCCCAGCACGGCGGCAAGGAAGACGCGAACCTCGAGGACGTGTTCATCAACCTGACCGGCAACCAGCTGCGCGACGAGATGGCCACGGCGCGCGACCTGATGCTCGGCTTCGCCAACCAGGGCGGGGAGCACACCCGATGACGACCGAGCCGGCCGCCCCGCGCCGGTCCGCCGAACCCGCCATGGGCGTGCGCTCGTGGGCGGGCATCGCGCCGTCGGTCGTGCTGGTCATGTGGCAGCGCGAGATGCGCCGCTACTGGCGCGACCGCTCGCAGCTGTTCGGCGGCTTCTCGCGCACCGTCCTCTGGCTGCTGATCCTGGGCTTCGGGCTGGGCGCCTCGCTGCGCGAGATCGAGGGGTACTCCTACGCGCAGTACATCCTGCCCGGCGTGATCGTCCTGAACGTCCTGTTCGCCTCGCTGCAGTGCGCCATCGCGCTCGTGTGGGACCGCGAGGTGGGCCTGCTGCGCGAGGTGATCGTGTCGCCGGCGCCCATGCTGTCGGTGACGCTCGGGAAGCTGCTGGGCGGCGCCACCATCTCGCTCGTGCAGGGCAGCATCCCGCTGCTCTTCGCCCCGTTCATCGGGGTGCCCCTGAGCCTCGGCAGCCTGCTGGGCGCCTGGCTCGTGATCTTCTTCCTCGGCATCTTCATGACCGCCGTCGGGGTGATCATCGCCTCGCGCCTGAAGACGTTCGAGGGGTTCGGCAGCATCTCGAACGGCGTCATCCAGCCGCTCTACTTCCTGTCGGGCTCGATCTTCCCGCTGCGCGGCGTCATCGGCGGCGTGGGCTTCCTAGACATCCCCGACGCCCTGCGCGACGAGCTGCGGCGCCTGGGCATCTTCGCCATCGGCGGCGGCTGGGTGGTGCAGCTGCCCGAGTGGATCCAGGTGCTCGTGTACGCGAACCCCGTCAGCTACCAGCTCGACCTGCTGCGCTTCTTCCTGCTGCGCTTCCAGCAGCTGCCCCTGACGGCCGACCTGCTCGTCACGTTCGCGCTGCCGCCCGTGGCGGCCGTCGTGGCGGCGTGGTTCATGGGGCGGATGCTCAAGCAGAGGTAA
>CAZVCT010000006.1:0-44912 GCA_964625655.1 uncultured bacterium | reverse complement strand
CGTGGCGGCCGTCGTGGCGGCGTGGTTCATGGGGCGGATGCTCAAGCAGAGGTAATCAAGCAGGGGTAATCAAGCAGGGGTAATCAAGCAGAGGTAGTAATCAAGTAGCGGTGATCAAACAGAGGTAAAGGCCCGGGCGCGCCCGGGCGACGGCTTCTGCAGTGCCTCCGGTCGTTCCGTGGGGCCCGGCCGGCCTTCCTGCAGGTGGCGCCTCGAGGACCGCGAGCCGCCACCTCCTCGGGTAGAGCCGCTTACTACTCCTCGCAGCCTGCCATGGCGTCCGGCGCGGCGCCCGCGTCCGCCTCGCTCGGCTGCCAGCTGCCTTCGTAACTGACGAGCGCCAGCTGGTCCGCGAGCGTGTTGCGCCAGACGGCGTCCGGGTCCAGCTCCACGATGTCGAGCGGCTGCACGAGGCGGCGGTCCGCGCCGAAGCCGAGCGGTCCCTTCGGGCCGGGCACCGTCACGCCGGGCGTGG
Organism: uncultured bacterium; assembly: GCA_964625655.1. Lineage (GTDB taxonomy): Bacteria > Deinococcota > Deinococci > Deinococcales > Trueperaceae > JAAYYF01. The sequence goes on along the minus strand of CAZVCT010000006.1, from coordinate 44,437 downwards.
CGAGGTGAGCGGCCCACGCCGCGGCACCCGCGGCACCCGCGTCGGCCCCGGCGGCCCTGGTGGCCTCGTCCAGGATCAGCATCGCCTGGTAGCCCAGGAAGGCGCCCGACTCCATGGGCAGCGCGTAGCGGGCGGCGTAGCGCTCGGCGGCGGTGGCCGCCGCAGCGGCCGCAGGAGAAGCGGCGTCGGCGCCTTCCGGGCCCGCGGACGCGTCCGCGGTGGAGGCAGGCCGGTTGGGCTCGAACGACACCACCAGCCGCTGCGGCGCTTCCAAGGCAACGCGGTTCACCATGGCGCCCATGAAGTCGCGCGTCTGGGCCACGGGCAGCGGCAGCGGCGCGAGCACCGTGCCGCTCAGCTGGTCCTCGACCTGGCCCAGCAGGGCCATCTGGTCCAGGACGCCCACCAGCAATAGCGCGCCCTGGGCGCCTGAGGCGCGCACGGCGTCGGCGACGCCCTGGTAGGAGGGCTGGCCCGGCGCCACCGAGGCGGAGCCCACCACGGACGCCCCAGGCACGCTCGCCATCGCCTTCTCGGCCGCCGCCAGAGCCGTGGGGGCATCCATGTAGGTGTCCGGGCTGCCGGGCTCCTCGTACACCACGAACCAGGTGCTCGCTTCGTCCGCGTGAGCGAAGGCGGTGGCGCTCAGGTAGTCGTCCAGGCTGGCCTCGACGAAGTAGGTGGTGGCGCTACAGCGGGCGGCCTCGGAGGCCTGCGTCGAGCCGACGTCGAGCAGCAGGGCGCCATGTTCGGAAGCGCGTTCGACCAGCGCTTCGGACTGGCCGGCTCCCATGCCGCCCACGAGCACCTGGACGCCCTCGACGGTCAGGAGGCGGTCGGCGGCCCGTTCGGCCGCGGCGGCGCTGGGGGTGCTGGACACCTGCAGCCGGAAGCGGTCGCTGCCGGCCGCGGCGTTGAGGTCGGCGGTGGCCAGCTCGATGCCCCGGTAGGCGGCGTCGCCCACCAGGTCGTGAAGCGACGTCGCGTTCGAGCTGAGGCCGGTGGTCATCGGAAGGAGCACGCCTACCTGCACGGCGCCGTCGGCGTCGGCTACCGGCGGCCGCGGGGGCGGCAAGGGCGTCTGCGGCACGCCGTAGCTGTCCAGAAGCGCGACGATGTCGTCCCAGCGCGCCGCGATGGCCAGGTCGAGGCGGTCGCGCAGCGAGTAGTCGCGCGCGCGCACGCCGATGGTCATTGGGAGGCTCATGGCGATGAAGGGGATGTCGATCTCGGGCGTGACGGGGGTGAGGACGAACTCGGCGTCCAGGTCGCGCGCGAAGTACTCGGCGTTGGGGCCCCACAGGATGCCCACGTCGATCTGGCCCGCCATCAGCTCGCGCAGAACGCGGTCGGGCGGGTTGGGCGCCGTGCCGGTCGGCCCGCGCACGCCCGAGATGCCGCGGTTCGTCAGCCCTTCGTGGGGCGGGATGCTGTGGTTCTGCACCCCTATGCGCAACTCGGCCAGCCGGGGGTCGTCGAGCGACTCGATGACGATGCCGCTGCTCTCCAGCGTGGCGAACACGAACGGGCTGCGGTAGTAGGCGACGGTCTTGAGCATGCCGGCCTGCTCGTCGGGGACGCCCATCAGCGCGTCGCATTCGCCGCCGCGCAGCCTGAGGTTGATCATGTCTGGGCTGTAAGCGCTCCAGTCGTACGTGAGGGTGGCGCCCATCTCCTCGGCCAGCAGCTCGGCGAGGCGGTTCTCGAAGCCCGTGCCGTCCCGATGCGTGAACGGCAGGCTGTTCGGGTCGGCGCAGACGCGGAACTCCCAGGAGGCCTGCTCGGCGGGCCGTTCGGCGTCCTGCCCGGCCGCATCCTGCGCGTGCGCCGCGCCGAGGAGCAGCGCAATGAGCAGCGCGGCGACGGCGACGATCGGGATCAGAGCGTGGCGCCGGCCCCTCGCGGGCTGGTGAAGATGGATGCTGGTATGTGTCATAAAAGAACCGTTCCGTCGTCGATAAGAGAAGCGTTCTTCAGATAGGAAAGCGGGGTGGGCGAAGTAAACCTCGCCCACCCCGTCAGTACACGTCGTCCGTGCTCAGTCGAGCCCGAAGACGTAGAGGGTGGAGCCGGAGCGGCTGTAGCGAGCCGCGGCGTCGGCCGGGGTGTCGGGGCCTACGTCGGCGCTGGTCGGGCCGCTGCTGGCGATGATCGCCACGTACTGCTTGCCGTCGGGGCCGATGTAGCTCATGGCCGGGCCCTTGAAGTTGCTGCCCGTGCGGAACGACCACAGCTCCTCGCCCGTCAGGGCGTCGAAGGCGGAGAACACGCCCTGGTCGGAGCCGCGGAAGACGAGGTCGCCACCGGTCACGAAGACGGGCTTGAGGTCCTTGGACGACTCGGACTGGACGCCCCAGACCTTCTCGCCGGTCACGGGGTCCCAGGCCTGCAGCTCGCCCATCCAGCCACCTTCGCCGGTGAAGGTCTCGCCGAACTCCATGAGCAGGTAGTACTCGCCGGGGGTGAAGTCGCCGGCGAAGCCGGTGAGGGTGCTGCAGACGTTCTCGGCCTGGAAGTAGACGAGGCCGGTCTGGGGCGAGAACGCGTCGTTCTCGACGTTGTTGCCCGAGATGAAGGGGCAGATGTCGAACGCCACGCCGGTGTAGCTGAAGTGGCTGTCGTAGATCGCGGGGCGGCCCGTCTCCATGTCGACGTGGGAGGCCCAGTTCACGGTCGTGTAGGCGAACGGCTCGCGGAGCAGCTCGCCGGTGGCGGCGTCGAAGACGTAGAAGAAGCCGTTGCGGGCGGGCTTGATGATCACGCGACGCTCTTCGCCGTCGATCTCGAGGTCGGCGAGGATGTTCTGGCCGGGCTCGTCGTAGTCGTAGCTGTCCTGCGGGGTGTGCGAGTAGGCCCAGACCATCTCGCCGCTGGTGGCGTCACGCGCGACGAGCGAGGCGCAGTACTTGTTGTGGTAGACGTCGTAGCCGGGCGCCGTGACGGGGTCGCGGCGGTAGTCGGCGTTCCAGGGCGAGCAGTTCGAGGTGCCGTAGTAGAAGAGGTTCAGGTCGGGGTCATAGGTGAACCAGCCCCAGGCCGTGCCCCCGCCGATCTCCCACGAGTCGCCGAACCAGGTGGTGAGGCCCGGCTCTTCGACCTGGTCGTCGGCGTAGAAGGGCTGGAAGCGCTCGGTGATGCCCATCTCTTCGTCGGGGCCGGTGTTGTAGAAGTTCCACACCTGCTCGCCCGTGTCCATGTCGTAGGCAGCCACGCGGCCGCGCACCGAGCGGTCGCCGCCTTCGGTGCCGATGATGAGGAGGTTGCCGACGAGGAGGGGGTTGCCGGGGGTGGTCTCGAAGATGTCGAGGTCGGCGATGGTCTGCTGCCAGAGCGGCTCACCGGTCTCGGCGTCGATCGAGAAGAGCTGACCGTCGAGGGTGGCCAGGAAGAGGCGGCCGTCGGCGTACGCCAGGCCGCGCGACTGGGCGCCGCAGCAGGCCATCGCGCCCGCGCGCTCGGTGTCCATCTCCGGAGCGAACGTCCACTTGATGACGCCTTCGTTCGCGAGGTCCAGGGCGATGACGGTGTTCGGCTTGGGGGTCAGCAGGTACATGGTGTCGCCGATGACCATGGGCTGAGCCTCGGTCTGGTCGTTGACGCCGGTCTGGAAGGTCCAGGCCACGCGCAGCTCGTCGACGTTGTCGCGGTTGATCTCGTCCAGGGGGCTGAAGTTGTGGCCCGAGTAGTTCCCGTTGGGCATCACGAACTGCGCCGGGTCCTGCTGCAGGGTCAGAAGTTCGTCGTTGGCGAACCCGATGCTCGCGGCGAGGGCGACCAGGGTCAGTACCAGGGCGCGGATGGGGTTGGACGGCTTTCGCATGCGTTCCTCTTTCTCGTCAGGTTTCTAGTAACGCGGAGAGATGCGGGGGGTTGGAACCTAGCGGGAGAAGGCTGCGGGGCGGATCAGCGCTGCTCGGATACCTGCTCTTCCGTCACGGGGCCCATCTCGTTGCTCCACGAGTTGCGGATGTAGGTCGAGACGGCCGCGACCTGATGATCGTCCAGGACACCGCGGAACGGCGGCATGCCGTGGTCGGGGTAGCCGTTGAGGATGCGGCCCACGAGGAACGAGGTGCGGGCGAGGTTGGAGTTGCCGTCGACCCTGGGCCCGACGGTGCCCTGACCTTCGTTGCCGTGGCAGACGGCGCAGTGGGTGGTGTACACGGGACCGCCATCGGCCATGAGGGCTTCGAACTCGGCTTCGTCGATCTCCGCCACGACGGCGTTCGGTGCGTCGGTGATCGCCTTGCCGCCAGCCGAGACCACGAAGAAGAGCTGGCCGAGGGCGTGGCCGTTGATGTCGCCGGGCTCGAAGTCACGCGCGTAGGTGTAGAGCGGCTGGCCGGCGTAGGTCAGTTGCAAAGTGCCGTCCTCGCGCTCGATCGTGCCGACGAGGCTCGGGTCGACGCCTTCGCCGACCACCGGCTCGCCGTCCGCCAGCAGCGGGGGCCAGTTGTTCGTGCAGACGTCGACGCAGGTGCTGACGCCCTCTTCGTCCTGCACGAAGACGTAGACGGTCATGCCCTCGCCGTCCACGACCTGCTCGTCGAAACCGGCGTCGTTCGAGATGCCTAGGTCGGGCGTCGTGGACTCCTGGGTGTAGGCGACGACGAGGGTGAGGATGAGGGCCAGCAGCACCGTGAACACGAGCGGGCGCCTTGGAACGAACGTCATATCGACTCTCCTTCTTCGCGGCCAGAAGCGGACCGCGGGCGCGTGGCGTCGGTCGACCCCAAACCCGCGGTCCTGCATCCGGCGGCTGATGGAAGTTCTCCGAGCAGGCAGCAGTATAGGGAAACGCCGATACTCGGGACAAATGCCCCGGCAATATAACTCAGCCTTCCGGACATAGCCAGACCACCGAATACCCCGCGTTTCCGACGCTCAGTCGCTCTCCCGAGGAAACGCGGCGGCCGCTTCGAGCGCCCGCACGACCTCGCGCGAGGCCTGCCAGAGCCGGAGGTCGTCCGCGTTCCGCGGCCTTGGCAAGGACTTGGACACATGATGCTCCATGACGATCCGGCCGGGCCCCGGGCTCATCACGGCGATCCGGTCGGCGAGGAAGGTGGCCTCCATGGGGTTGTGGGTGACGAACACCACCGTGCAGCCGAGCTCCTGCCATAGCTCGAGCAGCTCCGCGCGCATCCGCGAGGCGGTCAGCTCGTCGAGCGCCGAGAACGGCTCGTCCATGAACAGGACGTCCGGCTCGATGAGCAGGGCGCGCGCCACGGCGACGCGTTGCCGTTGGCCGATCGAGAGCTGACGCGGGTAATCGTCGCCACGCCCTGCCAGGCCCACGCGCTCGAGCCAGTAGTCGATGCGGTCGTCGGCGCCCCCCTGCCCGCCCTGCACGAAGCGCAGGTTCGACCTGACGGTCGACCAGGGCAACAGCCGGGCCTCCTGGAAGACGTAGCTGGTCACCGGCTCCGCTCCGCCCGAAGCTTTCAACGTGACGGTGCCCGAGTCGGCGCGGTCGAGGCCGGCCAGGATGTTGAGGAGCGTCGTCTTGCCGCTGCCCGACTGGCCCAGCAGGCACACGAACTCGCCCGACGCCACGTGCAGGTCGACCCCGTCGAGCGCCAGCCGCTCCCGGCCGCGCGCCAGCGGGTACGCCTTCGAGAGGCCCGACACGCGGATCTCAGCCATCGTCGCCTAGTGCCGCGCTCACGCTACGGAGCTCACCTTCACGGGCGCCCGCCAGCGGAACGCCAGGCGCTGCAGGCTGCCCATGATCCCAAGGTCGACGAAGGCCAGCAGCAGCATCATGGTCACGCCGTAGGCGAGGATGCCCGTCATGTTGAAGAACTGGAAGTAGAACGAGATCTGGTAGCCGACGCCGTTCGTGCGCCCGAGCAGTTCGCCCAGCACGACCATCTTCCACGAGAGCGCCAGGGCGCCGCGAGCCGTGCCGATCACGAAGGGCGTCAGCTGCGGGAAGACGACCCGCCGCCAGATGGCTGCGCGCGAACGGCGGAACGCGACGGCCATCTCGACGAGCGACACGTCGACGGCGCGCATCCCCTCCCGGATGGCCACCACCACCGTCGGGACGACGGTGATGACCAGGGCGATGATCAGCGCCTGGTCGGTCAGGCCGATCGTCAGGTAGGCCACCACGAAGAGCAGGATGCGCGGCACCGTCAGGCTGACGACCAGCCAGCCCTGCAGCAGGTCGTCGATGCGGCGCGACGCCCCCATCGCCGCGCCCACGGCCACGCCGATCGCCATGGCGGCCACGAACGCCACGAGCACGCGCTTGGTCGTCACCCACAGGTGCGTCAGCAGCGTGCCGCGCTCCAGCTCGCGCCCGATGAACTCGAAGGTCTCGACGGGCCCCGGGAGGATCGAACCGAAGACGCGGGCTCCCACTATCCACAGCAGGAGGAGGGAGGCGTAGGACGCCAGCTGCAGCGCCACGCCGAGGCGCCCCTCCCGGCTCTCGCGCTGCGCCCGCACCGCCGCCCGGGTCAGGGCCGCGTCGGCACGCGAGGGCAGTGGGTCGGGGCTCAGGGCGCTCTCGTCCATGGCTCGTGGGGCGTAGTCGGAAGACCGGTAGCCGGAAGGCTACTCGTCAGCGGGCAGGTACTCGAGGGTGTAGGCCTCGGGGTCGACCCGTTCGACGCCCACGACCTCGGGCCCCGCGATCTCGACCAGGCGGTCGACCATGTCGACCAGGCCGTCGACGGTCTCCTGCGTCCAGGTGCTGGTGGTGCCCAGCTTCCAGCGCTCCACGACCTGCGGGAACTGGCTGGGGTCGGGGAGGGAGTAGAGCTCGAGGTCGAGGATGGTCTGCCAGAACGGGTCGTCGGCGGGGGTGGCCAGCATGACGTCGACGGTGTCCTGCAGCGTCTCGATGAAGGCGCGCTTGAGGTCGTCGGGCATGTCGTCGCGCGCCACCACCATCAGGTTGGGCAGGTCGGAAGGGAGGCCCAGCTCGCCCAGCATGTCGGCGACCGTCATGATCTCGCGCGCCACGCCGGCGGCCTCCATGCGCGCCACCCAGTGCCAGAGCGGGAGGGCGGCCTCGACGTCGCCCGAGGCGGTCAGCTGCATCATCAGCGGCGGAGCGGCCGAGACGACCTCGCCGTCCACCTGCGGGTCGAAGCCGTACTCCGAGATGGTCAGGGCGCGCAGGATCAGCAGGCTCTTGTCGCGCAGGCTGCCGGCCGCGATGGTGACGCCCTCGAGGTCGGCGACGCCGGCGATGGCCGAACCGGTAGGAACCACCAGGCCGCCGATGGCGGTCGCGTACGGGTAGATGCCGCTGGCTTCGATGCCCGCCTCGCGCAGCAGCACGGGTCCGAGGAAGTCGTCGACCTTGACGTCGGCCTCGCCCGAGCGCAGCGCGATCTCGGTGGCCTGCTTGGATACGTAGGGGGTGCCCACGACCGTGATGCCGTTGGCTTCGGCCGTCCCGAAGTAGTCCATGCCGTGGATCACCCACGAGAAGGTGCCGACCGCCTCCATGGCGGCTCGAACCGTGCGGTCCTCGGCCTGCTCGCTCTGGGCGGCGGCGAGGCTCGTCATCATGCTCAGTGTCAACGCGATCAGGGCCATCAGGCCCGTGCGGAAGGTATCGGTCATCTGGGTGGTCCTTTCATGGACCCGCCGGCGTCGACCCCGTGCCATACGCGAGGCGCCCGGATAGACTTGACGCCGGTAGTCGCAGCCAGACGTTAACGCATTCTAGTTCTGGAAAGTCGGTGTCGTGATGCGGTTCCTACGCGCTCTCCTTATCGTCGTCGCCCTGCTGGTCGCCGCTTACGCCGTCCTGGCGCTGCTTGCTCGCCCCGCAGCCGAACACCCCTACTTCGATCAGTTCGACGAGGGCCCCCTCGTCCTGGCGCACGGCGGCGGCCAGCGCCTGTGGCCCGACAACAGCCTGGCCGCCTTCGCCGGCTCCACCGCCCTGGGCGCCGACGTGCTCGAGGTCGACGTCCACCAGGACGCCGACGGCGAGTTCCGCGTCATCCACGACGCCACCGTCGACCGCACCACCGACGGCAGCGGAGCCGTGGCCGAGCTGACGGGCACTCAGCTGCAGTCGCTGGACGCCGGCTACCGCTGGACGACCGGTGGGCCCAGCGCGGCGGAGGACGGCGAGTTCCACTACCGCGGGCAGGGGGCCACCATCCCCACCCTGGCCGAGGTGCTGGCCGGCTTCCCCGAGATGGCCGTCAACATCGAGCTGAAGCAGGACGACGCCGACGCGGCCCGGGCGCTCTGCGAGCAGCTGCGCGAGGGCGGCGACACGCAGCGCGTGATGGTCGCCTCGTTCCACAGCGTGCCCATGAACGCCTTCCGTGACGCCTGCCCCGAGGTCGCCACGTCGGCCACCCGCCAGGAGGTGACGCTCTTCTACGTCCTGGCGCGCGCCCGCCTGGCGGCCATCTACAGCCCGCCGTTCCAGGCGGTGCAGGTGCCGGTGGCGCAGGGCGGTCTGACGGTCGTCATGCCGCGCTTCATCGAGGCCGCGCACTCGCGCAACCTGCGCGTGCAGGTGTGGACGATCAACGACGCTGCCGAGATGGAGCGGCTGTTGGGCCTGGGCGCCGACGGCATCATCACCGACCGGCCCGACCGCGCCCTGCAGGTGATGGGCCGCGACTACGACACAGCGCAGGTGCCCGACTTCGTGGCGCCCTGAGTGGCTAGAGTCGGGGCAACGATGCTGGACGACCTGTTCGTACTCGACCTGAGCCGCGTCCTCGCCGGCCCCTACTGCACGCTGCTGCTCGCCGACATGGGCGCGCGCGTGGTGAAGGTCGAGTCGCCTACGGGCGACGACACGCGCCGCTGGGGCCCGCCCTACGTGGCGGGGGAGAGCGGCTACTACCTGTCGGTGAACCGCGGCAAGGAGAGCGTGGCGGTGAACCTCAAGGAGCCGCGCGGCGCCGCGCTCGTGCAGGAGCTGGCCAAGCGCGCCGACGTGGTGGTCGAGAACTACAAGGTCGGCGACCTGGCCCGCTACGGCCTCGACTACGCGTCCGTGGCGGCAGGCAACCCGGGCGTCGTCTACGTGTCGATCACGGGCTTCGGGCAGACGGGTCCGCGGGCCGAGGAGGCCGGTTACGACGGGGCCCTGCAGGCGCTGTCGGGCCTCATGGCGATGTCGGGCGAGCCGGGCCGCCCGCCCGTGAAGCTGGGGGTGGCCTGGATCGACGTGCTGACGGGGCTGCACGCAGCCGTCGGCGCGCTGGCGGCGCTGCGCCGCCGCGAGCGCACGGGCACGGGCGCCCACCTGGACATCGCGCTCTTCGACGTGGCACTGGCCAGCCTCGTGAACCAGTCGCAGAACACGCTGTTGACGGGCGACGCGCCCGAGCGCCTGGGCAGCGCGCACCCGAACATCGTGCCGTACCAGGCGTTCGAGGCCGCCGATGGCGCCCTCGTGCTGGCGGTCGGCAACGACGCGCAGTTCGCGCGCCTGTGCGCCGTGCTGGGCCACCCCGAGTGGGCGGAAGGGCCCTACGCCACCAACGAGGGGCGCGTGAAGCACCGGCACGAGCTGGTGCCGCTGCTGCAGGAGCGCGTGGCCACCTTCCGCCGCGACGAGCTGGTGGCGGCGTGCCGGGCCCAGCAGGTGCCCGCCACGCAGGTGCTGGGGCTCGACGAGGCGCTGGCCGAGCCGCAGGCGGCGGCGCGGCGCCTGGTGGTGGAGGGCCGGCACCCGACGATCGGGCGGCTGCCCATGGTGGCCAGCCCGCTGTGGCACGCGCGCGGGCCCGACGGCGAGAAGCTGGACCTGCAGCCGGACGAGGGCGACGTCGCCGTGCCGCCCCTGCTGGGGGCCGACAGCGAGGCCGTGCTGCAGCGCGAGCTGGGCATGAGCGCAGCGGAGGTCGCCGAACTGGTGGAGCTGGGGGTCGTGAAGGCGGGCGGCGCCTAGCTGGGCAGCAGCAGCGCTTCCGCGGCTAACTGGGCAGCAGCAGCGCTTCCGCGGCGGAGCCGCGCAGCAGGCCCCGGTAGACGCCGTCGATCGTCAGGTTCTGCCCTTCGACCTCCACGACGGGGAAGTCGGGGTTGTGGGGCCGGAGCCGGAAGCGTCCCTGCGGCAGCGTGTCGACGTACTTCAGCGTGACCTCGTCCTCGAAGGCGCGCACGGCGCATATCTCGCCGCTGCGGGCGGGCCGCGTGGCGGCCAGCAGCACGACGTCGCCTGGCTGTATCAGGTCTGCCATCGAGAAGCCGTGGACGCGGAGCGCGAAGTCGGCGCGCAGCGCGCCGCTGGAGGCGAAGGCGGGGGGCAGGTAGGCCTCGACGTGCGCGGTGGCCAGGGCCGGCGAGCCGGCCGGGATCTCGCCCACCAGCGGGAGGCCGGTGGCTTCGGGCGGCAGCTCCAGGCGGGGCGACCGGCCGCGGCCGCGGCTCTCGAAGAGCAGGTAGCCCTTCGACTGCAGCGCCTCCAGGTGCTGGCGCAGCGTGACGTAGTGGACGCCGAGCGTGCGGGCCAGCTCCGACAGGTCGGGCGTGGTGCCCGTGCGGCGCTGGTGCTCTACCAGGCGGCGGTAGACCTTCTCCTGGGTGGGAGAGAGGGATTGGGGACGGTCGCCATCGGCCATGAGTGCCTTAAATGCTAAGGTGCTGACGCCCGCCTGTCAACCGCAGCCGTACTGCGGCTGGAAACGCCGTCCTGGTCGGCTCTCACCGCGTTTTCATCCCCGCTGACGACTATGGACAAAGGTGTGACCCCGTGCTATAGTTTCTGTAGTTGCTCGGGCCTGTCCCCTCGGGGTCGTGCCGCAGGCACACGCCCGGAACATCTTCCCGGCGTCACCCGAGCTTCCCCCTCTCCACCCGCTTTCGGTCGCAACGGCGGCCATAGATAGAAGGAAGGTCCAAGATGCTCGATACTTTCGAGAACCTCGAAACTCCGAGCAACTGCCAAGCTCCCGCCATCGTCCCGACCGGACTGGCGCTTCCTACCCGCACGCTCGAGCCTGGTCAGGTGCTCTACGAAGCCGATCGTGAGGCCAGCAGCCTCTACATCGTCAACCACGGCGTACTCAAGGCCGTCGTTCCCACCAGCTTGGGCCGCGACCGCATCGCGGACCTGTACGGCCCCGGCGACGTGCTCGGCCTCTCCGCCCTCGACGGCGGCAACCATGCCGAGACGGTCATCGCCGTCCACGACGCCTGCCTCACCCCCATCGATCCGCAGCAGGCCATGAACGACCGCAGCCTGCGCGATTACGTGCTCCGCTCGCTCGCTCGCCAGCTCCGCCGCTCGCGCGAGATGCTGGACGAAGCCGAGATGCCCGTCGGCGCCCGCGTCACCCGCGCCTTCCTGCGCCTCGCACGCCAGTTCGGCCTGCCGGCCGACTCGGCAGAGGACGGCATCAAGCTGCCCCTGGCGCTCACCCACGAGGACCTCGCGGACCTGACCGGCTCCAGTCGCGTCACCATCACCCGCATCCTCGGCGAGCTGCGCAACGACGGCGCCCTCGAGGGCACCCGCGGCGTCTACGTCGCCAACCTCGAAGGCCTGGAACGCGCTACCGACCAGTACGTCATGCAGGTGCTGTGAACATGACGCGCTTCGGTTAGGCTGAGGGTCAGATGATCAGCTTCACCGATGTAGCCAAGGACCGCGTGCTGCGCTTCATCGAAGCGCAGCGCAGCCAGGGAGTGACGGCGCTGCGCATCGCCGGCACCCGTGCCGAGCAGCGCCTCTGGCTCGTCAAGCCAGACGACAAGCGCCCCGACGACCAGGTGCAGGCCGAGAACGGCTTCGACGTCTACCTCGACAAGCTCAGTGCCGGCCAGCTCGACGGCGCCACTGTCGACTTCGTCGAAGGCGTCATGCAGTCGGGCTTCCGCCTCTTCTTCGCCGGCACCACCTGGGACGACCCCATCGCCCAGAAGGTGCAGGACGCCATCGACCGGCAGGTCAACCCCGGCGTCGCCAGCCACGGGGGCGCCGTCTCCCTGGAAGGCGTGAAGGACGGCGTGGCCTACATCCGCTTCGGCGGCGGCTGCCACGGCTGCGGCGCGGCCGATGTCACCCTCAAGCAGGGCATCGAGCGCATCCTGCGCGAGCAGGTCCCCGAGATCGCTGGCGTCCAGGACGTCACCGATCACGCCACCGGCGAGAACCCCTACTACGCCCGCGAAGAGGGCGCCAGCAGCTCGCCCCTCGCGTAACTGCCCACAAGCACTCACTCATAGCCAGCAGCGCGCCGTTCGACAGAGCGGCGCGCTGCTCGTGTGGGGTGCGTCAGCGCCAACAAAGCCGTGCACAGCGCGTTGGAGCGGTGCCATCCGTCCTCTTCGAGAGGCGTCCGGCCACCCGCTGGCACTCCTGGCAGGCCATGTTAGTTTGAAGCAGTGCGGACGCCCGAAGAAAACAGACCGGGCGCCGCGCCGCCTTTCCTCAGCGCCCGGCGCCTCACGAAACGCTTCCCCGGCGTGATCGCCAACGATCATGTCGACCTCGACCTCGCCGCCGGCGAGGTTCACGCACTGCTGGGTGAGAACGGCGCCGGCAAGACCACCCTCGTAAGCATGCTGTACGGGCTCCTGCAGCCCGACGAAGGCGAGATCCTCCTGGAGGGCGCGCCGACGCGCATCCGCGACCCGCGCCACGCCATGGAGCTGGGGCTGGGCCTGGTGGCGCAGCACTTCCACCTGGCACGCCGCCACACCGTCGTAGAGAACCTGGCGCTCGGGCAACCGGGGGCGCCGTTCTGGCGGCCGACGCGGGACCTGCGCCCGCGCGCCGGCGAGCTCGCGCAGCGCTACGGGCTCGAGGTCGACATGGACGCGCGCATCTCCGAGCTGTCGCCCGGCGAGCAGCAGCGCGTCGAGATCCTCAAGGCGCTGCTGCAGGGCGCGCGGCTCCTCATCCTCGACGAACCCACCAGCGTGTTGACGCCCCAGGAGGCCACCGCCCTCTTCGAAGTGATCGAGCGCATGCGCGAGGGCGGGCGGGCCGTGCTCTTCATCAGCCACAAGCTCGACGAGGTGCAGCGGGTGGCCGACCGCATCACCGTGCTACGCGGCGGCCAGGTCGTGGGGCGGCTGGCGCGCGGCGAGGCGACCTCCTCCGAACTTGCTCGCCTCATGGTTGGGCGGCAGGTGGCGACGCCGCAGCGCCTGGGCGTCGTATCCAGCCAGGAGCCGCTGCTGGTGGTGCAGGACGTGTGGCTGAAAGGGCAGCGCGGCGTGGACGCGTTGCGCGGCGCGCGCCTCGAGGTGCGCCCCGGCGAGATCGTCGGAGTGGCCGGCGTGGCCGGCAACGGCCAGAGCGAACTCGCGCAGGTGCTGGCGGGCCTGGCGCGGCCCGACAGGGGCAGCGTGCGCCTCGGCGAGCTCGACCTGGGGCAGCTCTCCCCCCGCGAGGTGCGGGCGGCCGGCGTCGCCTACATCCCCGAGGACCGCCGCACCGAAGGGGTGGTCGGTGCCCTGAGCGTCATGGAGAACCTGGTGCTGCGGCAGGTGCGCGACCCCGCCTTCGCGAAGGGCGTGCTCATCGACTGGCGCAAGGCCGAGGCGTTCGCGCGCGAGGCCGTGGAGCGCTTCGACATCCGCACCCCCAGCCTGCACACCGAGACCCGCACGCTCTCGGGCGGCAACGTGCAGAAGATCGTGCTGGCGCGCGAACTGTCGGGCAAGCCGCGCCTCGTGGTGGCCTCGCACCCGACCTACGGGCTGGACGTCGGCAGCGCCAACCAGACCCACGAGCTGCTGCTGGCGCAGCGCCAGCGCGGCGCTGCCGTCGTGGTGATGAGCGAAGACCTGGACGAACTGATCACCCTCTGCGACCGCATCGTGGTGATGTTCGGCGGGCGCGTCGTGGGGACGCTTTCGGCCGCCGAGGCCGCCACGCCCGAAGGCACGGAGCACCTGGGGCTGCTGATGGCCGGGAGCGTGGAGGCGTGAGCGCGAGGCGCCCCGCATGGCGCCTCAGCTGGGTTCCGCGCCTGGCGGCTCCGGCCTGGCTGCTCGTCGCCGTCAGCGCCGGAGCGTTCGTCGTGGCGCTGCTCGTGGCGCTGGGCATCTTCGCCGCCTACGGCCTGAACCCGCTCGAGGCGGGGGCGACCATCGTCAGGCGCACCCTTCTCGACGCGCGCGGCTTCGGCGAGGTGGTGCGCAAGAGCATCCCGCTGCTGCTGGCGGGCGCCGGCATGGCGTTGGCGCTGCGCGCCCGCTTCTGGAACATCGGCGCCGAAGGGCAGATCCTGGCCGGCGCCGTGGGCGCCAGCGCCGTGGCGCTCTTCGTGCCGGTGGGCTGGTACACGATCCCCGCCATCTACCTGGCGGGCTTCGCCGCCGCCGCGCTCTACGGCCTGATCCCCGCCTACCTGAAGGCGCGCCTCGGCGTGAACGAGATCATCACGACGCTGATGTTCAACTACGTCGCCATCTACCTCGTGCGCTGGCTGATAAACGGGCCATGGCGCGGCCGCAGCGTCACGGGCTTCAGCTACTCCGACCGCTTCCCGCGGGAAACGTACCTGCCCCTCTGGGAGGGGACGCGCGTGCACGTGCCCACCCTGCTCATCGGCATCGCGCTCGCGCTGCTCATCACCTGGCTGCTGCGCCACACGCGCCTCGGATTCTCGATACGGGTGATGGGCGACGGGCCCGACGCCGCGCGCTACGCCGGCATCAAGCTTCTGCCCACCACCCTGGCCCTGGCGGCCCTGGCGGCCGGCGCGGCTGGCATCGCCGGCGCGGGCGAGGTGGCAGGCATCCACCACCGCCTGATAGAACCCACCAGCATCTCGATGGGCTACGGCTACACCGCCATCCTCGTGGCGCTGCTGGCGCGCCGCCGCGCGTGGGCCACGCTCGTCACGGCCCCGCTGCTGGGGTGGGTGTTCGCCGCCGGCGACGTCATCAAGGTGAGCCTGCAGCTGCCCTTCCAGATCACCGACGTCATCATCGGCGTCACCCTCATCCTGCTGGTAGCTTCCGAGCCGCTGCTGTCGTATCGTCCGGTCTGGCACCGCGCACGCAGCAGCGCGACCGTCCCCCCTCCCGTCAGCTCCGCCGAGGAGAAGAAGGCCTAGATGGAAGCCGAGCTCCTGACCACCACGGTGGCCCGCGCCCTGGCGTTCGCCACGCCGTTGCTGCTGGCGGCCCTGGGCGAGATCGTGGCCGAGCGCTCCGGGGTCGTGAACCTGGGGGTCGAGGGGACCATGATGCTGGGCGCCATCGCCGGCTTCGTGGCCGCGCAGAGCAGCGGCTCGCTGCTGGCCGGGGTGGGCGCCGCGCTCGTGGTGGGCATGCTCGTCGCCGCGCTGCACGCCTTCCTGTCGGTGACGCTGGCCGCCAACCAGTACGTCAGCGGCCTGGCCATCACGATCGGCGGGGTAGGGCTGGCCAACCTCCTGGGCCGCGACTGGGTGGGGCGTCCGCTGGGGCAGCCCATGGGCTTCGTCACCGTGCCGTACCTCTCCGACATACCGCTGCTGGGGCCCGCCCTCTTCGTCGACCAGTACCCGCTCACGTACGTGGCGCTGCTGCTGGCGCCCCTCCTATGGCTCTTCCTCTTCCGCACCCGACCCGGCCTCACCCTGCGCACGGTAGGCGAATCGCCGGCCGCCGCCGACACGGCCGGGCTCCACGTGCGGCGCGTGCGCTTCCTGGCCGTCACGTTCGGCGGTGCGCTCTCGGGCCTGGCGGGCGCCTACTTCTCGCTGGCCTACCGGCCCTCGTGGGGCGACAACATCACCAACGGGCTCGGCTGGATCGCCCTCGGCCTGGCCATCCTGGCGCTCTGGCACCCGCTGCGCGCGGTGCCGGCGGCGCTGCTGTTCGGCGCGTTCTTCACCCTTTCCTTCCGGCTGCAGGGCGTCCTGCCGACGGAGTTGCTGACCGTTCTCCCGTACCTCGTCACCGTGCTGGCGCTGACCCTCGTCGCGCTACGCGGCGGGCGCGGTGCCGTGGGGGCTCCCGAGGCGCTCGGGACGCCGTACCGCCGGGGGGAACGATGATCATGGCCACGACCGGAGGCAGCGGGCTTCCGGTGGGCGAGGTGGGCGTGCCCACCTTCTACACGACTGGACGTCGTTACCGGGAGACGAGAGCCCCGGCCGGCGCCACTGGAGGTCGTTGAATGCGGTTCCGTCAAGTTGCTGTTCTGGTCCTTCTAGCCCTCTTGGCCAGCTCTGCCTTCGCCCAGCGAGGCGACATCAAGGCATGCTGGATCTACATCGGCCCCGTAGGCGACTACGGCTACTCGTACGCCCAGGACCTGGGCCGGCTGCAGACGCAGGCCGACCTGCCCGACATCGAGACGGCCTACGTCGAGTCGGTGTCGGAAGCCGACGTGGAAGCCACCGTCGACCAGCTCGTCGCGGACGGCTGCAACGTCATCTTCGGCACGAGCTTCGGCTTCGGTGACGGCCTGCTGGCCGCCGCCGAGCGCTACCCCGACGTCATCTTCGCTCACGCCACCGGCGTCGAGCGCGCCCCCAACCTGCTCACGTACATGGCCGATTTCTACCAGGTCTACTACGTCAACGGCCTGATCGCCGGCGCCCTCACCGAGTCGGACACCATCGGCTACGTGGCCGCCTTCCCGATCCCCGAGGTGAAGCGCCACATCAACGCCTTCGCCCTGGGCGTGCAGGAAGTGAACCCCGACGCGCGCGTGGTCGTGCGCTGGATCTACAACTGGTTCGACCCGGCCGCCGCCCGCGAGGCCACCGAGGCGCTCATCGCCGACGGCGCCGACGTCTTCGCCTACACGGAGGACACCCCCACCGTGCCGCAGACCGCGGCTTCGCGCGGGCTCGTCTCGTTCTCGCACTACGCCGCCATGGACCAGTACGCCCCCGACACCCTCGCCTCGGGCCAGCTCGTGCACTGGGGCGTGCTCACCACCGACATCCTGCGGAAGGTCATCGACGGCACCTACACGGCAGGCAACCTCGAGGACGTCGACTACTTCTGGCTGATGGCCGAGGGCGCGGTCGAGGTCGGCTCCGAGCCCGGCGTCGTCATCCACCCGAACTTCGAGGACGAACTGCGCGAAGCGACGGTCGACAGCGACGAGTTCGGCGCCATCTCGGTCCATGACCTGGTGATGCGCCGCGTCGAGCAGCTGAGCGCGGATCCCGTCGGGTTCGAGCCGTTCGCCGGCCCGCTCGAAGATCGCCAGGGCAACGTCGTCTACGGGGAAGGCGAAGGGCCGACGGTCCTGGACCTGCTGGGCATGCAGTGGGCGGCCCCCAACGTCGAAGGCCCCTGGGAGGGCGAGCCGTAAGCGGCGGCCCCGAAGCGGGCGGCGCCCCCGAAGCGGGCGCAGCGCCCGCCAGCGTCACCGCCACCGCCGCGGAGGTCGCGGCGGCGGTGGCGGTCGCCGCGGGCCGCGAGCGCGGGTCGGTGCTGCTGACGGGCGGCCGCCTCGTGAACGTCTTCACCAACGAGGTGATGCCCGCCGACGTGCTGCTGGCCGGCCGGCTGGTGGCAGGGGTCTATGGCCCAGGCGACGGCCACGCCGCCAGCCGACGCGAGAACGCCGTGGAGGTGATCGACCTCCACGGCGCCTTCCTTGTGCCCGGCCTGATCGACGGCCACGTGCACATCGAGTCGTCGCTCGTCAGCGCCGCCGAGTACGCCCGCGGCGTGCTGGGGCGGGGCGTCACGGGCGTCGTCTGCGACCCCCACGAGATCGCCAACGTGGCCGGCGAGCCGGGCGTCCGTTGGCTGCTCGAGGCCACCGACGACCTGCCGTTCGACGTCTGGGTCACCGTTCCCTCGTGCGTCCCCTCCAGCCCCTTCGAGACCGTCGGCGCCGACTTCGGCGTCGGCGCCATGGAGCGCCTGCTGACGCACCCGCGCGTCGTCGGGGTGGCCGAGCTGATGAGCTTCCCTGCCGTCGTGGGCGGCGACGAGGAGACGCTCGCCAAAGCTTGGCTGGGCGAAGCGCGCGGCCTCGCCATCGAGGGCCACGCGCCCGGGCTCTCGGGCGCGGCGCTGCAGGCGTACCTCGCCAGCGGCGTCAGCTCGGACCACGAATCGACCGGACTGGAGGAGGGACTCGAGAAGCTGCGCGCCGGCGCCTTCCTGATGGTCCGCGAGGGCTCGGTCACCCGCGACCTCGACGCCCTCATGCCCCTCGTGCACGAGCGCCACGCCGAGCGCATCGGCTTCGTCACCGACGACCGCCTGCCTCACGACCTGCTGACGGAGGGCGGCGTCGACCTGCTCGTGCGCCGCGCCGTGCGCGCGGGCGTGAACCCCGCCTACGCCGTGCGCTGCGCCTCCCTGAACGTGGCGCTGCACTACCGCCTGCCCCGCCGCGGCGCCGTCGCGGCCGGCTACTTCGCCGACCTCGCGGTGGTGCCCGACCTGGAGGCGTTCGAGCCCGCGCTCGTCTTCAAGGACGGCGCGAGGGTGGCGGAACAGGGGCGCGTGCTGCCCGGACGTATCCCGGCCGCGGCCGCCTCGGACGAGATCGTGCGCCACACCGTCAAGCTGGGGAGCCTGGACGAGGGCGCCTTCGCGCTGCCGGCGCCCGGCGGCTCCGTGCGCGTCATCAGAGCGCTGCCCAACCGCATCACCACCGCTCAGGAGGTCGTCGAGCCCAAGGTGGCAGGCGGCCTGGTGGTGGCCGACCCGGAGCGCGACCTGCTCAAGCTGGCATGCGTCGAGCGCCACGGCAACGGCGGCGGCGTCGGCGTGGGGCTGGTGCGCGGCTTCGGCCTCCGTGCTGGTGCGCTCGGCTCGAGCGTGGGGCACGACCACCACAACCTGATGCTGGTGGGGGCGTCGGACGCCGACCTGCTGGCCGCCGCCCGCCGCCTGGAAGAGCTGGGCGGAGGCTTCGTGGCGGTGAAGGACGGGCGCGTGCTGGCCGAACTGGCGCTGCCGCTGGCCGGCCTGCTGACCGAGCTGACCCTGGCCGAGACGCAGGGGGCGCTCGAAGAGCTGGACGCCGTGGCGCAGGGGCTGGGCAGCGTGCTGCCGTCGCCCTACATGGCGCTGAGCTTCCTGGGGCTGCCCGTGATCCCCGAGCTGCGCCTCACCGACCAGGGGCTGGTGGACGTGGACCAGGGGCGGCTGGTGCCGTTCGGCGCCTGATGGGCGTCCTCCGGCGGCTCAGAAGGCCTGCCTGAACGGCCACACCTCGTAGCTCGTCCAGACCCCCTCGCGGAAGTAGACGTCCTGCTCGACCAGGGCGCGCGCCGCGGCCTCGTCCTCGGCCTCGATCAGCATCGCCGAGCCGACCATCCTCTCGCCCCCGTTCAACAGCGCGCCGCCCAGGCGCAGCGTGCCGGACTCGTGCAGGCTGCGGGCCGTGTCGAGGTGGGCGGGCCTAACGGCGAGGCGCCGGGCCGGGGCTTCGGGGTCCGTTCCGTCTCGTGCCAAGACGAGAAAGAGCATCTTCTCCTCCATGCTGCCAGGCGTGTTCCGTCGTGCCTTGCGGCCATGGGCCGCCGCCTGGCGTCGGGCCGCTGGGGCCTCTGATACATTGCGACGATGCTACAGCCAGGAACCGCAACGTCGCCGGTAATCGCGCATGCCCCCGGCTGGCTGGAGCGCTTCGACGCGTTCGCCGCCGACTTCTTCCGCTCGAAGGACGTGCCGGGCGGCGCCGTGGCGCTCGTGCACGGCGGGCAGACCGCGTACGCGCGCGCCTTCGGTCACCAGGACGTAGCGAAGGGCGTGCAGGCGCGCACCGACACGCTCTTCGGGCTCGCCTCGCTGTCCAAGTCGTTCACGGCCCTCACGGTGCTGGCGCTACAGGCGCAGGGCGTGCTCCACCTGAACGATCCGGTGACCAGGCACCTGCCGGGCTTCTCGTACCCGGGTCTCAACGAGGCCGAGCCCGTGCGCCTCTGGCACCTGGCCAGCCACACCGCGGGGCTGCCGCCGCTGCGGGGCCTGGACTACGCCATCTACCAAGGGTGCCAGGACAAGGAGCGGCGTGCATCCAACGGGCGCGACTACTCGGGCGCGCCGCCGCTGGGCACGTACGCCGACCTGCTCGCCTACCTGGCCACGCCGCCGGGCGAACGGCGGGCGCTGCCCGGGCCCGGGCGCTTCGTGAGCTACTCGAACGAGGGCGTCGCCCTGCTGGGCGCGGTCATCGAGGCCGCCACCGGTCGGCCGTTCCCCGAGGTGTTCCAGGCCGAGGTGGCGGGGCCGCTGGGCCTGGAGGGAGCTACGTTCGATGGCGCCGCGGCGGCCGCCACGGGCCGGCTGACCACCTTCTACACCGAGGGCGAGGGCGGCCCCGAGGCCACCGCCAAGGACGAGATCCCGGCCTACCTGGGCACGGGCGCGCTGCTGGCCAGCGTGGACGACCTGGCGCGCTACCTGCGCTTCCTCCTGGCCGGCGCGGCAGGCGGCGCTGCCGGTGGGCTGGCGCTGTCGCCCACCCTGCTTGAGGAGCTGTGGAAGGGCCGCGCCTGGAGCGCCCCCTTCACGCGCTACGCCCTCGGCTGGTCGGTGCTGCGCGGCTTCCGGGCCGAGGGCGGCCCCTGGGCGGGGCGCGGGTTCGGCGCGGGCCTCACCCTCGTGCGCCACGGCGGCAGCCTCACGGGCGTCTCGGCGCACCAGGGTTTCGTGCCCGAGCTCGACCTGGGGATCGCCGTGCTGACGAACCTGGACGACGTGGCGGTGTCGCGCCTCTGGGCCGCGGCGCTCAACGCCTACCTCGGCCTGCCGCTGGGCAGCTCGGTCTACCCGACTCCGCCTGAGGAGGCGCGCCCATGCCCCGAGCTGGCGCGCAGCCTGGCGGGCGTCTACTCGTCGGGCGAGCCGTGGGGCAGGTTGGAGCTGCGCCTCGAGGAGGACGACAGCCTGCAGGGACTGACAGGGGAGAGCGCCACTCGAAGCGGCGCGCTGGCGCTTCTGGACGAGAGCGAGTTCGTGCTCGTGAGCGACGACGGCGCCTGGGACGGCGGGCGCTTCCTCTACGGCCCGCTTGGCCATGCGCCGCTGGCGGTGCAGCTGGGTGCGCGCTGGTACGACCGCGAGGGGTAAGCTGACCCCGGCGCCCAGGGCGGCGTTCCCCGCCATGGCGGCTGAACCCTCCGCAAAGTTGATATAACCAGACTCACATCAATTGACAACGAAAGTGGCTGGACGCTATACTCCTGCTCAGTGACGAGCCTGCGTCCGGTCCGCTCAGCTTAGCTGCCGGCGGCCCCGCAACCAGGTTCGCGGCGGCAGCGTCGTCGCCCATCCAAGTGAGCCACCAGGGGCGGCGCGGGCCGCACCGAATCCCAACCGAACGAGGAGCCTAGAAGATGGCAAAAGCTGTAGGTATCGACCTCGGCACCACCAACAGCGTTATCGCGGTCATGGAAGGCGGCGAGCCGGTAGTGCTCGTGAACGCCGAAGGCAACCGCACCACGCCGTCGGTGGTCGCCTTCAAGGGCGACCAGCGCCTGACCGGCCAGGTCGCGAAACGTCAAGCCGTGCTCAACCCCAAGGGCACGCTGTTCGAGATCAAGCGCTACATCGGCCGCACCTGGGACGAGGTGAAGGACGAGGCCGAGCGCGCCCCCTACGAGGTGGTGCGCGGTGACGACGGCGGTGTGCGCTTCGTCGTCGAGGGCAAGCAGTACACCCCCGAAGAGATCTCGGCCATGGTGCTGCGCAAGCTGACGGAGGACGCCAGCGAGCGCCTCGGCGAGAAGGTCACCAAGGCCGTCATCACCGTCCCCGCCTACTTCAACAACGCCCAGCGCGAGGCCACCCAGAACGCGGGCCGCATCGCCGGCCTCGAGGTGCTGCGCATCGTCAACGAGCCCACGGCCGCCGCGCTCGCGTACGGCCTCGAGAAGAAGGGCAACGAGACCGTCCTCGTCTTCGACCTGGGCGGCGGCACCTTCGACGTCTCCATCCTCGAGGTGGGCGACGGCGTCTTCGAGGTGCGCTCCACGAGCGGCGACACTCACCTGGGCGGCTCCGACATGGACTACGCCATCGTCCAGTGGCTGGCCGACGAGTTCCAGAAGGAGTACAGCGTCGACCTCCGCAAGGACAAGCAGGCGCTGCAGCGCCTGATCGAGGCCGCCGAGAAGGCGAAGATCGAGCTGTCGGGCCTCCCCGAGACCACCATCAGCCTGCCCTTCATCGCCATGGACCCGGGCTCGAACGCGCCGCTCTACCTCGAGAAGAAGCTGACGCGCAGCAAGTTCGAGGAGCTCATCGCGCCGCTGCTGAAGCGCGTGCGTGGGCCCCTGGAGCAGGCGCTGGCCGACGCCAAGCTGAAGGCCACCGACATCGACGAGATCATCCTGGTGGGCGGCTCCACCCGCGTGCCGGCCGTCAAGGCGATCGTCAAGGAGATCCTCGGCAAGGAGCCGAACCAGTCGGTGAACCCCGACGAGGTCGTGGCGCTGGGCGCCGCCGTGCAGGCGGGCGTCCTGACGGGCACCGTCGACGACATCGTGCTCCTCGACGTCACGCCCCTCAGCCTCGGGGTCGAGACCAAGGGCGGCGTCTTCACCAAGCTGATCGACCGCAACACCACGGTGCCGGTCCGCAAGACCGAGACCTTCTCGACGGCCAGCAACAACCAGACGGGCGTCGAAGTGGTGGTGCTGCAGGGCGAGCGCGCCATGGCCTCGCAGAACAAGCTGCTCGGTCGCTTCCAGCTCGACGGCATCCCGCCGATGCCCGCGGGCATGCCGCAGGTCGAGATCACCTACGACCTCGACGCCAACGGCATCCTGCACGTGACGGCCAAGGAGAAGTCGACGGGCAAGGAAGCCAGCATCACCATCCAGAACACCACCACCCTCAGCGAGGACGAGGTCGAACGGATGGTGCAGGACGCCCAGGCCAACGCCGAGGAAGACCGCAAGGTGCGCGAGCTGGCCGAAGCCAAGAACCAGCTGGACGGCGTGCGGCTGCAGGCGGTCAAGGCCCTCGAGGAGGCCGAAGGCGCCACCGACGAGCAGAAGAAGGAGCTCCAGGAAGCGGTGGACGGTGCCCAGAGCGCCGTCGACACCGAGACCGACAAGGGGCGCCTGGAGACGCTGACGCGCGAGCTGGCCGAGAAGCTGCAGCAGTTCCAGGTGAACACGCAGCCCCAGGGTGGCCAGGAGCAGCCGCAGGGCGACGCGCAGGGCCCGGAACAGGGCGCCGGCGACACGCAGGCCGACGACGACGTCATCGACGCCGACTTCAAGCCGGCCGGCTGAGGGCGCGCCCACACCCGAACACCACGTCGCCGGGCGCGGCCGGAGCGAACAGCCGGTCGCGCCCGCGTCATAGGAGCCCTGCGGAGCGCGCGGCCGGCACCGCAAGCGAGGCCGCCCGGCAGTGGCTCGGCACGCCCGAAGCACTAGCCAAGAAGAGGTAACGAGCATGAACAACGAACGCGACGAGAGGTACGACGAGCCCCAGGACGGGGCCCCGGCGGAGACGACCGAGACGGTCGAGAGGGCCGAGAGGGCCGAGACGACGGTCGACGCCGGGCGCAGGCCCAGGTGGTTCCAGCGCGGGCCGCGCGGCGACGACGAAGCGCGAGCCGGCGCCGACTCGAGCGGCGACGTCGATGCCGACACGGGGGCCGACACGGAGGCCGACATCCTGAGGTCCGAGCTGCAACGCCTGCAGGAGGAGAACGAGCGCCTCGAGCAGGAGGTGACGAGCGCCAACGAGCGTCACCTGCGCGCCCGCGCCGAGCTCGAGACGATGCGCCGCCGCATGCAGGGCGAGGCCGAGCTGGCCCGCGAACGCGGCGTCGACAGCGCCCTGCTGCCCGCGCTGCGCGTCTACGACGACCTGGAGCGCGCCCTCGACGCAGCTGCGAAGACCGACGACCCCAGCAGCATCGTGCCGGGCGTCAGGACCGTGAAGGAGAGCCTCCTGCGCGACCTGGGCACCTTGGGCGTCGAGCTGGTGGGCCAGCCCGGCGAGCGCTTCGACCCCAACCTCCACGAGGCGCTGACCGTGGTGCCGCTGCGCGACGAGGCAGAGCCCGGCACCATCGACCAGGTCTTCGAAGCCGGCTTCGTCCAGGGCGAGCGGCTGGTGCGCGTGGCCCGCGTCACGGTGTTCGCCGACGAGGACGGCAGTTGAACCGCCGCGCATGCCGGCGCCCGACACCGGCCCCGCGCAGGTGAGGTGAACCGTGGCAGCCTTCAAGGACTACTACCAGATCCTGGGGGTCGACAAGGGCGCTTCGAAGGACGAGATCCGCAAGGCGTTCCGCAAACTCGCCGCGAAGCACCACCCCGACCGCAACCCGGATGACCCGGGGGCCGAGGAGCGCTTCAAGGAGATCAACGAGGCGTACACGGTCCTGGCCGACGAGGAGAAGCGCAAGGTCTACGACCAGTACGGCACCACCGGCAACGTCCCCCCGTTCCCGCAGGGCGGCGGCTCCTACCGCACGGTGTCGTCCGAGGAGTTCGGCGACTTCTCCGACTTCTTCCAGAGCCTCTTCGGCGGCTTCGGCGGCGTGCGCGGCTCCTACACCGAGTTCGGGGCCGGCGGGGGCGCCGACCCGTTCGGTGCCCGCTTCCAGACCGTCTCGCGGCCCCAGACCGTCGAGGCGCGCCTCGACGTGGGCCTGCCGGACGCGTTCCGCGGCGGTCCCACCAACGTGCGGGTGGGCGACAGGAGCCTCGAGGTGAACATCCCCGCGGGCGTGAGGGACGGCGCCCGGCTGCGGCTGCGCGGTCAGGCGCCCGGCGGCGGCGACCTCATCCTGAAGGTGCGCCACCTGCCGCACCCCGTCTTCCGCCTCGACGGCGACGACGTCCGCGTCGTCGTGCGCGCCCCCGCCTACCTCGGCGCGCTGGGCGGCACGCTGCGCGTTCCCACCCTCGAGGGGGACGTCGAGATGACGCTGCCGCCCGGCAGTTCCGGCGGGCGCGTGCTGCGCCTGCGCGGCCGGGGGTGGCCGAAGGCGGCGGGCGGCCGCGGCGACGAGCTGGCCGAGGTGCGCCTGACCGTTCCCGAGGAGCTGTCCGAAGAGCAGGCGGCCCTCTACCGCCAGCTGCAGGAGCTCGACGCCGCGGCGGGCTGATCCGTGCCAGGCTCCGCTCACGAGCGTCGTAGGGCTCCAGGGAGCCCGCGGGTGGTAGCGTTCGGCTCATGAGCTCCGTTACGAGCAGGACCCGGAACACCGTCGCCGTCATCCTTCTAACGCTGCTGTTCGGCCTGTCGGCCGCCTGGGCCCAGGACGCCGCCGACGCCGCGCCCGCCCAGGAAGACCCCATCGTCATACAGGTAGGCAGCACCGTCGAGCGCCTCAGCGACCTGCAGTGGCGCTTCGAAGTGGCGATCCGCAACATCGCCGCCCAGCAGGGCGTTCCCTACGGTCCCGAGGTCCAGCAGCAGCTGCTGGGCCTGATGCCGACCTACCTCGAGCAGCGCGCCCAGGAACTGGCGCTCGTGGCCGAGGCGCGGCGCCGGGGCCTGAGCGCCGACACCGAGCGCGTCGAGGCCGACCTCGCCTCCCTGCGTGCCTC
Organism: uncultured bacterium; assembly: GCA_964625655.1. Classification (GTDB taxonomy): domain Bacteria; phylum Deinococcota; class Deinococci; order Deinococcales; family Trueperaceae; genus JAAYYF01. The sequence goes on along the minus strand of CAZVCT010000006.1, from coordinate 19,043 downwards.
CGCCCAAAGCCCCGAGGAGTACCAGCAGCTGCTGGCCAGCGCCGGCTTCCGGGACGAGGAGCAGGTGCGCGAGATGCTGGTGGAGGCCGAGATCGTTGACCTGCTGATCCGCGAGCTACGCGCCGCGGCCGAGGCCGGGGTCACCGACGCGACCGTGAAGGCCCGCTACCTGGCCGACCGCGACCGCTTCACCCAGCAGGAGCAGTTCTGCGCCCGCCACATCCTCGTGGCCGAAGAGGCGCTGGCGACCGAGCTGATGACGCGCCTGGAAGCCGGCGAGGCGTTCGAGGACCTGGCCGCCGAGCACGGCACCGACGCAACGCGCTCGCGCGGCGGCGACCTCGGCTGCTTCGGCCGCGGCGTGATGGTGCCCGACTTCGAGGCGGCCGTCCTGGACGCCGAGGTGGGCGTCCCCCAAGGCCCCGTCCAGAGCCAGTTCGGCTACCACCTCGTGCTCGTCTACGACCACACCGAGGGCGGCGTGGCGCCGTTCGAGGAAGTGGAAGGACAGGTGCGCGACGTGGCCGTGGCCCTGGCCACCGAGGCCGCCATCGACGGCATCATCCGCGGCTCGGGCGCCATCACCCACCCGGAGCACCTGGGCCTCGAGTAGTCCTGAGGCAAGGCTCCACGTAGACCTTCATGCAGGCCTCGGAAGTTCCCGAGGCCTGCCCTCTTTCGGGCCCCCGGTAGGCTCAGGGCGACAGGCGCTGGCTGCGCCAGCCGTCCTCGACGAGCCGGTACTCGAAGCGGTCGTGCAGCCGGTCGTCGCGCCCCTGCCAGAACTCCATGCGCTCGGGCCTGAGCAGGTAGCCGCCCCAATGCTCGGGGCGCGGCACGCTGCCCTCTGGGAAGCGCTCCCTGTAAAGCGCCGCCTCGCGCGCCAGCTGGTCGTGGCCGTCAACCGGCTCGCTCTGCCTCGAGGCCCACGCCCCGATCTGCGAGCCGTACGGCCGGCTGGCGAAGTAGGCGTCCGACGCCTCGGGCGGCAGCCTGCTGACGGCGCCGTCGGCCCGGACCTGCCGCTCGAGAAGCGGCCACCAGAACGCCACCGACGCACGGGGCACTTCGTCGATGTCGTGGCCCTTGCGGCTCTCGTAGTTCGTGAAGAAGACGAACCCCTCGTGCGTGGCGTCCTTCAGCAGCACGAAGCGCACGCGCGGCTGGCCGTCGGTGCCGACCGTGGCGAGCGCCATGGCGTTCGGTTCGATCTCGGCGCTCTCGGTGGCGCGCTCCATCCAGGTGCGGAAGAGTTCGAGGGGGTCCGGCGCCAGGTCCTGCTCGGTGAGGCTGCCCAGGCGGTAGGCGCGGCGCATCTCTTCGTATGACATGACCGAAGTCTAAGGGCCTCAAGTGGACGAAAGTTAGAGAGAAGTAAGAACGCCGTAAGATTTCCGGGGTTACTCTCCTCCAAGCGCTGGTCGTCCTGCTGCTCCTTCTTCCCTTCGAGTTGCGTCTTCCCCTCCAGCGCCACCTCCTTCGAAACCGAACCCCAACTGCACGTCCAACCGTACGCCCGGCCGCAAGCCGGCCGCGCTACGCTCGCGCCATGGACGGTACGAGCGAAGGCAACCGGCTACGGGACGAAGCAAGCCCCTACCTCAGACAGCACGCCAGCAACCCGGTCGACTGGTACCCGTGGGGCGACGCCGCCTTCGAGCGCGCGCGCGCCGAGCGGAAGCCGATCCTGTTGTCCATCGGCTACGCCTCGTGCCACTGGTGCCACGTGATGGCGCGGGAATCGTTCCAGGACCCCGCCGTCGCGCAGCTGATGAACGAGCGCTTCGTGAACGTCAAGGTCGACCGCGAGGAGCGCCCCGACGTGGACGCCGTCTACATGGCCGCCGTCCAGGCGCTGACGGGCCACGGCGGCTGGCCCCTCACCGTCGCGCTGACGCCCGCGGGCGAGCCGTTCTACGGCGGCACCTACTTCCCGCCCGAGGACCGGCACGGCGCCCCCGCGTTCACGCGCGTGCTGAACGCCATCTCGGAGGCGTGGGAGGCGCGGCGGGGCGAGGTCGAGGCCTCCGCCGCCGAGCTGACCGACGCCCTGAAGCGCATGGAGCGCTCGCTGGCCGCCGGCCCTGACGACGAGGCGGTCGACGAGCTGTACGCCACCGCCCTCACCGTGCTGGAGCGCAGCGAGGACCGGCAGCACGGCGGCTTCGGGGAGGCGCCCAAGTTCCCACCCCACGAGGCGCTGCGCCTGCTGCTGGCGCGGCAGGGCGAGCGCGAACTGGACCTGGCGCTGCGCACCCTGCGCGCCATGGCCCAGGGCGGAATCCACGACCAGCTGGGCGGCGGCTTCGCGCGCTACTCCGTCGACGCGAAGTGGCACGTGCCGCACTTCGAGATGATGCTCTACGACAACGCCGCCATGCTGCGGAACTACGCCGCCGCCTACTCGCGGAGCGGCGACCACGCCCTGCGCGACGTGGCTTACGGCGTGGTCGGCTGGCTGCAGCGGACGCTGGCCTTCGATCCCGAAGGCGACGGCCGTCCGCTGGGCGGGGCGTCGCCCGAGCGCGGCGGACAGGGGCACGGCCTCCCGGCGGAGGTCGGCTTCTTCAGCGCCCTCGACGCCGACCAGGAGGGGCGCGAGGGGGCGTTCTACGTCTGGACGGAGGAGGAGCTGAGGCAGGCAGCCGGGCCGGACGCCGACCTGGCCGTGGAGGCGTTCGGCGTCACTACCCCCGGCACCTTCGAGGGCACCAACGTGCTGCGCGCCGCGGCACCGCTTCAGGAGCTGGAGCAGCGGCACGCCTTGGAGGGCGCCCAACTGAAGAAGCGCCTGGAGGGCGTGAAGGAGCGGCTGCTGCGCGCCCGGGCGGAGCGCACCGCGCCGGCCGTAGACGACAAGGCGCTAGCCTCCTGGAACGGGCTCATGCTTGGCGCGCTGGCCACGGCCGGCCGGCTGCTGGCCGAGCCCGAGATGCTCGAACTGGCCCGCGCCAACGCCCGCTTCCTGAGAAGCCGCCTGTGGGAGGACGGCCGCCTGTGGCACCTGTGGCGCCAGGGGCAGCGCAGCGTCGAGGGGCTGCTCGAGGACTACGCGTACGTGGGCCTGGGGCTGCTCGACCTCTACCGCGCGACCCTCGAGAACGAATGGCTCGAGTGGGCGCTCGAGCTGGCCGAGGTCGTCACCGCCCGCTTCCACGATCCGGAGGGCGGCTACTTCAGCACCTCCGCCGACATGCAGGCGCTGGTGGTGCGCCCCAAGGGGTACATCGACGCCGCCACCCCCAGCGAGAACGCCGCGGCCGCCGAACTCGTCTGGTGGGCAGCGCGCTACCTGGACGACGCCGCGCGCGTGCGCCAGGCCGAGCAGGCGCTGGCCGGCATCGGGCCCGCCGTCAGGCAGGCGCCGCAGGCCTTCGCGTCCAGCCTGCGCACGCTGTCGCTGATGCACGAGGAGCCGCGCGAGACGATCTTCGCGGGCACGCCGGGCTCGAGCGCGCTCGAAGAGCTGGTGGCGCAGTGGCGCCGCTTCGACGACGGCGGCACGCTGGTGCTGCTGCTGGACGGCAGCGCCGAGTGGCAGGCAGCGCTGCCGCTGGCGGAGGGGCGCCTGCCCGACCCCGTGGCCGGCGAGGAGGTGGCGGCGGCCTACGTGTGCAGTGGCGGCGTGTGCCAGCTGCCCGCCCGCGAGCCCGCGCAGTTCGAACAACAGCTGCGCGAGGCAGGGTTCAGCGTCGCTACCTCCATTGACACCGCCGCCCGGCAACGGTGATGCTGGGAGCGCTCTGGCCACCTGGCCGCTAGGCCAACCCGATCGGGCAGCCGCGGCCGGCTGGCCGATCGGAGGGCTCGATGTACGCTTTCACGCTCGACCTGCACAACATCCTGCGCTGGGCCGTGCTCCTAGTGGGCGTGGCGGCCCTGGTCATGGCGTGGGCCGGGGTGTTCTCCCGCTCGCGCTGGACCCCGCCGCAAGCCAACCTGGGACGCCTCTTCACCATCGTGTTCGACGTGCAGGTGCTCGTCGGCATCCTGCTCTACGCCTGGCTCAGCCCCATCACCACCGGCGCGTTCGCCGACATGGGCGCCGCGATGAGCAACCCCGACGTGCGCTTCTTCGTCGCCGAGCACGTGGTGATCATGGTCGTGGCCGCCGTGCTCGTGCACATCGGGGTCGCGCGCGGGCGCCGCACCGACGCCACGCTGCAACCCGCCATCTTCTACTCCCTCGCCTTCGTGGCGGTGCTCGCGGGCATCCCGTGGGACCGCCCCCTCTTCTGACCGGCAGGCGGCACGCCGTCTAGAAACACACTGGGCGCCGCCGTTGGCGTCCGACCGCTTCACGACACGCGGAAGCACGACCGTATGATGCCCGGGTGGCTTGGCATCTTCACGTAGGACCCCCCGGCTCGGGCCGCACCACCAGGATGGTGGAGCTGGCCCGAGCCGCTTGCGATGCCGGCAAGCGCGTCTGGTGGGTGGGGCTGCCCGCGCAGCGGGCGTACGTCCTCAGGCGCGTCACGGAGGGGGGCTACACGGCCCTCGGGCTCGAGGTCTTGAGCGGCCAGCAGATGTACTACCGGCTGCTGACGGCCGCCAACCGGCTCAAGCCGATGCTGGTGGGCAGTGCCCGCCTCGTGCGGGTGGGCGAGGCCCTCCGGGAGGTGACCGGCGCCTTCCCGACGCCGGGCGAAGCACACCTCTTCGCGCGTGCCATCGCCGAGGCGAAACGCTTCGGGGTCGACGCCCCGGGCTACGCCGCGCTGGCGCGCGACGACGAGCAGCGGCGCTTCGCGGCCGTCTACCGGGTGTACGAGGAACGCAAGGGCGCCTGGGACTACGACGACGTGCGCACCGCCGCCGTCGGCCTCGCGGCGCGCGGAGCGCTGCGCTGCGAGGCCGACCTCGTGGTGGTGGACGGGCTGCGCGAGATCGGCCCGCTCGAGCTGCGGCTCTACCGCGCCCTGGCCGAGAGCGTCGACGTCCACCTGAACCTGAGCACCGCGCCGCCCGCCGAGGAGCCGACAACCCGCCTGCCCGCCGGGCCTCAGCCGCACGTCGAGCGCTACCTGGCGCCGAACCCCGTCAGCGAGGTGCGCTGGGTGATGCGCAGCGTGAAGCGCGACCTGGTCGAGGAGGGGCTGGAGCCCCTGGACCTGGCGATCATCGCGCCGGATGGGCGCGCCCGCGCGCTGACGGCGCTGGCCGAGGAGTACGGTGTGCCGCTGATGGACGAGTCGCCGCTGGCTCTCGTCGACCGGCCCGTCGGCCAGCGCCTCGTCGACCTGCTCGAGCTCGCCGAGCACCCCACCCCGTCGCGGCTGCTGGCGATCGGGCAGCTGCGGCCCCTGGCCGCCGCGGCGTTGGAGGGGGGCGTGGCGGGCGTCGAGGCCGTGGCGCGCCTGGCCGCCGCCCTGGGACTGGGGGAGGCCTGGCGCCGCTGGCACGCCCGCCTGGAGGTGAGCGGCGAGCCCGTCGAGTGGGCGCGCGGGCTGGTGCTGGAGGTGCTGGCCGCAGAGGAGCCGCTGCCCCACGCCTTCGTCGAGAGCGCCCTGGCCAAGGCGCAGGAGGCGGCGCGCCTCGGTGCGGACGGCCCCGGCTTCCGCGCCTGGTGGGCCGCGCTCCTGCGCGACACGCGCAGCGCGCGGCGCGAGCCGGCCGGGGTGGCCCTGACGACCGCTGCGCTCGTGTCCGGCCGGCGCTTCCGCAAGGCGTACCTGCTGGGCGCCGTCGAGGGCGCCTTCGCTGGGCACGAGCACGAGGACTACTTCCTCCCCGAAGAGCAGCGCCTGCCCCTGGGCGACGCGTTCGCGCGCCTGGGGCTGCCGCGCCGCTTCCAGGGCCGCGGGGCCGAGGTCGCCGCCGAACTGCTGACCCGCGCCGACCACCTGGTGGTGACGGCGCCCCGCGCGGGCCAGGACGGCCCCATGGTGCCCGACCCCGGCCTGCTCGGACACGCCCCCGGGCCGGTGCCACCCGTGCCCGCCGGCAGCCGCCTCGAGCTGCCCGGCGCCCCCTTCCAGGCCGCGCTCGGGCGCGTGGCGTTCGGCCGGCCCACCGTCGAGCGGCTCAAGCGCTACCGCCGCTGCTCGTTCCGCGTCTGGGGAGAAGGCGCGCTGCAGCTGGGCGCCGAGCCCGACGAGGAGCCGCCCGCCTGGCGCCGGCTGCTGACGGGGCTGCTCGGCCAGCCGAACAGCCGCCTCACGGACGCCCGGCTGACTGAGCTGGCCGCCGACCACCCCGAGGCTGCGACGTGGCTGGCGGAGCATGCGGAGCACCTCGGGCGCCTGACGTTCAACGTCGAGATGTTCGGCGGCCAGGACCGCCCCGCCGCCTGGCTGCACGCCGCGACGCGCGAGCCCGTGGGTGAGGGCGCCGCAGCGAAGACGCGCGCGGTCATCTACCGCTTCGCGGCGCCCGGCTCCGTTGCCAGCGTGGGCGACGCGCGCGATCACCTGTGGGAGCGCTGGAGCGAGTACTACGCCGCCTACGGCCTCCTGCACCAGACGAGGCACGCCGTCGAGCGCGTGGGCATCGTGGTGTGGCCCCTGCTGGGCGAGCCCGTCTCGGCGTGGGGCCCCGGCGTGGTGCGCGGCTTCGACCTGGCCACCAGGCGCCGCCAGTGGGTGAACGAAGAGCTGCCGCGCTACCTGGCCGGCGAGGTGACGCCCCGCCCCGGCTACCACTGCCGGGACTGCCCCGTGTTCGACCTGTGCCGCGAGGGCGCCGCGTGAGCGCGCCGAAGCGCGTGAGCGCGCCAAGCCGCACGAGCCCGCCTGGGCGCCCCGCAGGTGGCGGCCCATCCGTGGCCGTGCCGACCGTACGCGTCGCCTCCGCCGGCACCGGCAAGACCACCAGCCTCGTGCTGCGCTACCTGCAGCTTATCGACCAGGGTGAAGCGCTTAGGCGCGTGGCGGGCGTCACCTTCACGCGCTCGGCCGCCTTCGAGCTGCGCCAGCGGGTGGGCGAGGCCATCGGTTCCGTGCTCGAGCGGGGCGACTACCTGGACGGGCTCTTCACCCCGTCGCCGGGGGGCATGGCGCGCTTCGAGGTGGCCCGCTCCGAGCTCGAAGGGGCCCTGCTGACGACCATCCACGGCTTCATGACCGCGGGCCTGCGGCTGAACGCGCCGCAACTGGGCCTGGACCCCGGCTTCACCACCATGCCCGAGTGGGAGGCGCAGGCGCTGTTCGCCACCGAACTGCGCAGCCTGCTGCTGCTGGCCCAGGAGCCCGGGCACCCGCTGCACGAGCCGGCGCGCTTCCTGGGCTACGAGGCCGTGCCGAAGCTGACGCTCCTGTTCCGCAAGCGCTCGCTGGCGCGCGAGCTCGTCTTCGGCGACGAGCCCGAAGAGGCGGCGCTGGGCGCGCTCTACCGCGCGGCGCTGGCGAACTTCGACCGCCGCCTGGGCGCCACCAGCCTGGCGCCGGGAGAGGTCGAGCGGCGCGCGCTGGCGATGCTGGGGGTGCCGGCCGCGCGCCGCCGGCTGGCGCAGCGCTTCCGGCGCGTGCTCGTGGACGAGTACCAGGACGTTAACCCGCTGCAGGGCCGCTTCTTCGAGGAGCTGGGCGCCACGGGGGTGACGCTCGAGCTGGTGGGCGACCCGAAGCAGTCGATCTACGGCTTCCGTAACGCCGACGTCGAGGTGTTCCGCCGGGCGCTCGCCCAGGCGCGGACGGCCGGCGCCGTGCTGCCACCCCTGGCCCAGAGCCGTCGGCATTCGCGGGCCGTGCTCGGCTTCCTCAACCGCCTCACCGACCACCTGGCCGAGCAGGGGAAAGGCTTCGACGCGGACGAGGCGCCGCCCGTGGCGGGCGCCGGCGCGCAGGCTTCCGAGGAGGGGCAGGTCGAACTGCACGTCGTGAGCGGCGAGCTGCCGCTGGTCGAGCTGCGGCTGCGCGAGGCCGAGCTGCTGGCCGAGCGCCTAGAGGCGCACGCCGCGGCGGGCACGCCCTACGACGCGATGGCGGTGCTGGCCCGCAGCTACGCGGGCCTGACGCTCGTGCAGGACGCCCTGAGAGCCAAGGGCGTGCCGCACGTCATGGGTCAGGGCCGCGGCTACTACCTGCGCCCCGAGATCCGCGACGTGCACCACGCGCTGGCGGTCGGCGTCGACCCGGGCGGGCCGAGCCTGCCGCCGTTCCTGCGCGGCCCGTTCGCGGCCCTGGAACTGGCCGAGGTGGGCGAGGTGCTGGCGCGCGAGCCCGAGGCGCGCCCCTCGTTCCTGGCCGCGCGTTTCCCGGCCGTGGCCGAGCGTCTCGCGTGGCTGGAGGAGCTGGTGCGGCTGCGGCCCCTGCCCGCGCTGGAGCGGCTGCTGAGGGAGCCGCGCCTGGACGACCGCAGCTACCTGGAGCTGCTGGCGCGCCATGAGCGCGAGAACGTCGACGCCCTGCTCTTCGAGGTCGCGGCCAGGCCCCCGTCTGACATCTCGCTGCTGCTCGACCGGCTCGAGCAGCTGGCCAAGCAGGCCGAGGCGGGCGACGTGCCGCAGTCGGGCGCCGGGGTGAGGCTGCTGACGGTGCACGCCTCCAAGGGGCTCGAGTTCCCGCTCACGGCCCTGTTCGACACCGGGGCCGGCGCGGGCGGCAGGCTCGACTCCGTGCTGGTGGAGCCGGCCGGCGGCGTCGTGCGGGTGATGGGCTGCGGTGGCTACCCCGAGGCTGCGGAAGCGGAGAAGGCACGCGCCCGGCAGCAGAGCTTCCGCCTGCTGTACGTCGCCGCCAGCCGCGCTCGCAACGTGCTGATCATGACCGGCTCGATGGGATCGAACGCGCGCGGCTGGCTGGCCGAGCTCAGGAACCTGGGCCTTGGAAGCAAAGGAGCGCTGCCGGGCGTGAGCGTCACCTACCACGACTTCCAGCCGCCGGCGCCGGTCACGGCCCCTGGGGCGGACGGGGAAGAGCTGCTGGCGCCCGCTCCCTGGCTGGACACGCGGATCGCGCCCTCCGCGCTGCCGCCGCTGACGAGCCCGACGCGGCTGGCCGCCGAACCTGCCGGCGGGTCCTCCTCGGAGCCGCCGGACGAGCCCCTTCCGGCCGCTGTCCTGGCCAGCTCGGAGCGCGAGATCGAGCGCGGGCGCGTCGGCTGGGGACGCGCCCGCGGCACGCTCGTTCACTACGCGATCGGTCAGGACTGGCACCCCGACGACCCCGAGGCCATGACGACGCTGGCGGCGCAGGAGGTGCTGTTCCCGTTCGACGCGGAGCAGCGTGACGAGCTGCTGCGCGAGGTTCAGGAGCTGCTGCGCGACTACCGGGCGCTGCTGGGCTCCACGCTGCCGGCGCTGGAGGAGCGCGCCGTCGACCGCGCCGAGCTGCCCCTGGCCGTGCGCCACGGCGAGCTCGTGTGGGAGGGCGTCGTCGACCGGCTCTACCGCGTGGACGATGACTGGTTCGTGGACGACTACAAGACCGACGCCTCCGTGGTGCCGGAGCGCTACTTCGTTCAGCTCGGCCTCTACTTGGGGGCGGTCGAGCGCGCCCTGGGCAGGCGGCCGCGCGGCCGGCTGGTGTTCCTGCGCGGGCGGCAGGTGATCGAGCCGACGCGTGAAGAGCTAGAGAAGGCGGTGCGCGAGGTCCTGGCGGCCCCTGGGAAGGACCCGCGGCAGGAACCGCCGGAAGGCCCTCAGGAGGGCGCGACGAGCCGGTAGAGGTGCGCGTTGCCCGCCTTGCCCACCCGCTCGACGAGCTGCAGTGCGTGCAGGCAGTAGGCCGTCTGCTGCGCCAGGCGCCTGGGGATGCGGCCTTCGGCCGCGAGGTCGGCGGTCGTGAAGGGGTCCGGCAGCGCTGCTGGCAGCAGCTCGAGCAGTTCCGAGGGAGCGCGGAAGAGGCGGCGCCCCTCGACGGCCACCAGCGAGCGCGAGGTGACCACCCAGCCGCGCCGGCGCCACGCCTTCCCGGGCACGTGCCGGCGGTGCTCCTCCTCGCTGATCAGCGCCAGCTCGATCTCGAGGTTCGGGTGCGCGAACAGCTCGGGGCCGTAGACGAGCTCGGCGAACAGCTGTTCGGCGCGCCCGGCGCGCGGCGAGCGGCGCCGCTCCACGCGGCCGTCGTCGTGGTGCTTCACCAGCCAGCGGGTGACGGCGACGGGCAGCACCAGGCGCACGCGGTGCTCGGGCAGCAGCGCCGCCAGCTTCGTGCGCATGGCGCCGAAGTTCCGGGTCTGCACCTCGATCAGCAGGCCGTCGTGGACGGCGTCCACCACGTAGCCACCCAGCGCGACCTCGAAGCTGCTGCCGGGCGGTGCCGACTGCTGCTTGAGGGCGGCGTGCAGAGGGGACTCGTTGAGCGAACCGATGACGCTCATCCGGCCCAGGATACCGGCCTAGAGACCCTAGGCTCCTGCCTAGGCCGACCGCGTCGCCCGGCCGCCGCCGGTGCACCATCGGTGCATGGAGCTTCCACGCACCCAGGCAACCATCGCAGGCGCCACAGGCTCGTTCGTCTCGGAAGAGGAGGGTGGGGCGTTGTGGGAGGTGCGGATCGGCCCCGAGCGGCTCGCCGGTCTGCTCGCCGTCTGCGGCAGCGGCAGCACCCTGGAGGTGAACACCGATTCCGGCGCCTACCGCGCGCTGGCGCGCCGCTGGTGGGTGCTCCCGGCGGGGGCAGAGCTGCTGGTGCGCATCGCGCTGGAGAAGCGGGCGGCCGCCTGAGCGGGTGGCCGCCCGCCGGAGGGCGGGCTAGGCGCCCAGGCGCAGGTGCGCGAGGCGCGCCGCCTCGCCCACGATGCGGGCGCCCAGGTTCTCCTGATGGAAACGCTCGTCGGGGCAGCCGCTCGTCATGACCGCGATCACGTGCGGCGTGCCGCCCTGCTGCGGCTCGAACACGCCCGCGTCGTTGCGCACGCCGCGCACCGAGCCGCTCTTGGAGGCGATGCGCCACGGAGCCACGCCGATCTCGGCGCTGTAGCTGTCGTAGTCGATGCCGCGCCCCAGCTCGCCGTACTGCTGCTGGCGGTAGATGCGGCGCGCCACCTCGGTGGGCGCCGGGGGCAGCAGCTCGCCCAGCCACAGGCGCGCGAAGTAGTCGGCCAGGTCCAGGGGCGTGGTCACCGAAGGCATGCGCTTCGTGCCGGCTGGCGCGCTCACCTGCAGCTTCCCCGACAGCCGCGTGCCGTGCCAGCCCTGCCGCTGGACCATCGCGTTGATCGCCTCGACGCTCAGCAGCTCGATGAGCACGTTGGTGGCCGTGTTGTCGCTCACCACGATCATCAGCGTGGCCAGGTCCAGCAGCGTGTAGCTGCGGCCCGGCGTCAGGCACTTGATCACCCCGGAGCCCGTCACGAGGTCGGCGGCCCGCACGGTCCGCTCCTCCTCGAGCGCCAGCTCGCCGCCGGCCACGCGCTCCAGCAGCTCCTGCAGCACGAAGCACTTGATCGTGCTGGCGGCCGTGAACTGCTCGTCGGCGCGGAACGCCATGGCGCCCGCCCGCGACACCTCCCACGGTGTGCCCGGCTCGAGCGGCGCCGCGAAGAGGCCGAGACGCGCCTCGTTCCCGCGCGCGTCCTCCGACCCTCCGAGGCGCAGCTCCAGCTCCTCCAGCTTCCGCCTCGGCTCCGGCTCGAGGGGCGCGACCGTGGCCGTGGCAGGCGGGTCGCCCAGGTGCGCTTCTTCTGCACTCGTCACGTACACCTCCAGGTGCTGCGGGGTTCGCGCCTACTGTTGCACGGCGCTCGTCCAGGGTGTCTTGTAATGCGGTACGGCCAAGCCCTATTCTTCCTACGACTCACCTGGAGCGTACGCGCGGCGGGGAGTGGCGTGGGGGCCAAAGCAGCGCCCCACGAGTTCCAAGAGCGCCCGAGCCGCCACGGCCGGGACGGTAGGGATGGAAATGGCAACAGGCAAGGTCAAGTGGTTCAGCGGCGAGAAGGGCTTCGGCTTCATCGCACAAGACGACGGAGGCGCCGACGTCTTCGTCCACTTCTCGGCGATCAAGGCCGACGGCTTCCGGTCGCTGAACGAGGGCGACGTGGTGTCGTTCGACGTCGAGCAGGGCCCGAAGGGTCCGCAGGCGCAGAACGTGGTCGTCACCCGTTCCGCCGCTCCAGCGGGCGCTCCGGCGGGCCGTCCGCCCCGCGACGATCGCGGTGGCGGCGGGCGTGACCGGTTCGGCCCCGACCGTCCTCCAGCGGGGCGCGGCGGCGGCGACCGGTTCGGCAACGACCGTTCCGGCGGGCGCAACGACCGCCCGGAAGACAGCCGTGGCCGCGGCGAGCGCGATCTCGGCCCCGATGGCAGGCGCAAGGGCGACCGGCGCAGCGGAGGCAAGCGCGAGCGTTACTGAACCAGACCTGCAGCCGCAACGCGAACGAACGTAAACGAACATATACAACGCGGGCCCGGAATCTTCCGGGCCCGCGTGTTGGTTCAGGGGTTGCCCTAGGTTCGGTCTGCGCTTCAGCCCGTCGTCGACGCGCGCCTGTCGGAGCGTGCCTCCGGGGGGTCGTCGTCGAAGTTCCCTCGCGGCGCTCCGAGCGCGGGGAGCACCCAGCGGTCGAGCCCGTAGTAGCCGGCGACGCGCCACGCCAGCACGATCCAGGTGGCCAGCAGGAACATCAGGGGGTTCGAGGAGAGCGTGCCTGCGAACATGAACGCCACGTTCATCAGGCCACCCAGGAAGGCCGCCACGCCGGTCAGGAAGCCGACGATCAGCGCGATGCCCACGAGCACCTCCCCGAACGCCACCAGGTACGACATCAGCGGCGCGACGGGCAGGAACAGGTTCTCGATCATCCAGGCGTACCAGCCCGACACGGCGGGAGCGTCGCCCTGCGAGCGCGCCACCGCTCCCCGCAGGTAGCCGCCGACGGCGGTGCCGGCGTTGGCGCCCACCCAGTTGCTGTCCGTCACCTTGCCCCAGCCGGCGCTGAGCCACATCCAGCCGAGGTAGACGCGTACGACGGTCCAGAAGGGCGCCATCCACTTCGAGGCGAACACGAACTTGCTGATCCGCGGTTCCGGGTAGAAGGTAGTGTTTGCTGCCATGCTCCTCAACCCCTTTCAAGGTCAGTATGTAACGGGCCGTGCCGCTCCTGCCAGGGATATTCCGCCCCGGGACCATTGTCCTGGACGCGAACTCGGCAGTCGAGCCAGGTCGGCCGCCGCGCGCGCCAGGTCAGCCTTCGTCCAGCGCTGCGGCCACCAGTCGCTGCACGAGCTGCGGCTCGGCGCGCCCCTCGGTGGCCCGCATGACCTGCCCCACGAAGAAGCCGCGCAGGCCCAGCTTGCCGGAACGGTAGGCGGCCAGCTCCTCGGGGTGGGAGGAGACGACCTCGTCCACCGCGCGCTCGACGGCGGCCTCGTCGTCGAGGCGCTCCAGGCCGCGTTCCTTCACGAGGCGGCGCGGGTCGGCGCCGTCCAGCATCTCGGCGAACAGCTCCTTGGCCACGCGGCCCGTGATGGTGCCGGACGCGGCCAGGTCGATAAGGTCCGCCAGCGCCCTGGGCGTCAGGCGCCCGGCGCGGCCCTCCTGCAGCTCGCGCGCCACGTCGTTCACCACCCAGTTGGCGGCGCTCGAAGCGTCGGCGCCCGCCTCGACGGTGGCGTCGAAGAAGGCGGCCAGCTGCGGGCGGGTGGCCAGCAGGGCGGCGTCGGCGGGCTGCAGGTCGTGCTGGCTCAGGTACCGGTCGTAGGCGGCGCGCTCCGTGGCTCCCAGACGCTCGGGGTCGGGGGCGCCGCTGGCGCCGGCCGCACCGCCGTCGCTGCCTGAGCCACGCGAGCCGGAGCGGCCCTCGCTGCCCGAGGCGGCGCCCTTGACGGCCTTCCGGGCCTGCTTGCCGTCCTGCTGGCCGCTGCGCTGGCCGCCACGGCGCTGCCCTTCGGCGGCGTCGTCGGCGGCGCGCTTGGAACGCGCGTCCTTCAGGCCCACGATGCGGTTGAAGACGAGGGGCGAATCGGGGTCGTCCACGGGTCCGCGGCCGTCGACCGGGTCGCGCCAGAAGTAGCCGACGCGTTCGAACTGGTAGCGGGTGTCGAGGTCGTCGTGCGTCACGCTGGGCTCCACCAGGCCCTGCAGCTCGCGCAGCGCCTCCTCGTTCACGTGGTCCTCCAGCTCGCCGCCCGCGCCGTCCGGGTCGGGAACGTCGAACAGCGGCTCGTAGAGCCGCGCCGTGAACGGCACGCCCGCCTTGGCCGACACCCAGTGCAGGGCGGCCCACACCTTCACGCCCTCGGGGTTCTCGCCGATGCTGTCACGGAAGGCGTGGCACCGTAGTTCGATCACCTCGCCCGCGTCGTCCTTCACGACCTCGTCGCAGCGCACCACGAAGCCGTGGCGCAGCCGCACGGCGCGTCCGGGCGCCAGGCGCTTGAAGCCGGCGGGCGGCTCCTCGGCGAAGTCGGCGCGCTCGATGACGATCTCGCGCGTCAGCGGCACGGCGCGGCTGCCCTCCCGGTCCACGTCGGGCGGCCAGTAGGGGGCGTCGATCTCGAGCAGCTCGTCCTCGGCGACGTTCGTCAGCGTCACCTTCAGCGGCTCCAGCACGGCCATCACGCGCGGGGCGCGCTCGTTGAGGTCGTCGCGTATGGCCGAGTCGAGCAGCGCCAGGTCGGTGCGGCTGTTCGCCTTCGCGACGCCCACGCGGTTCGCGAACTCGCGGATCGCCTCGGGCGTCACGCCCTTGCGGCGCAGCGCCGAGATGGTCGGCATGCGCGGGTCGTCCCAGCCCGCCACGACGCCCTCGCGCACGAGGCTGATCAGCTTGCGCTTGCTGACGACGGTGTAGTCGAGCTGCAGCCGCGCGAACTCGTACTGGTGCGGGCGGCGTCCTTCGACGAGCCGCTCGACGAGCCAGTCGTAGACGGCGCGGTTGTTCTCGAACTCGAGGGTGCACAGCGAGTGCGTGACGCCCTCGATGGCGTCGGAGAGCGGGTGCGCGAAGTCGTACATGGGGTAGATGGGCCACTCGGCGCCGGTGCGGTAATGCTCGGCGTCGGCGATCCGGTAGAGGATCGGGTCGCGCATCTTCATGTTCGGGTGGCTCATGTCGATCTTGGCGCGCAGCACCATCTCGCCGGGCGCGAACTCGCCGTCGCGCATGCGGGCGAAGAGATCCAGGTTCTCGGCCACGCTGCGCTCCCGGTAGGGGCTTTCGGTGCCGGCCTCGGTGACGGTGCCGCGCTGCTCGCGGATCTCGTCCTCGGTGGAAGCGTCGACGTACGCCTCGCCGCGCTCGATCAGCTTCACGGCCATGTCGTAGAGCTGGCCGAAGTAGTCCGAGGCGTGGCGCACCTCCTTCCACTCGAAGCCGAGCCATCGCACGTCACGTTCGATGGCCTCGACGTACTCGGGGTCCTCGGTGGCGGGGTTGGTGTCGTCGAAACGCAGGAAGGCGTGGCCGCCGTAATCCTCGGCAACGCCGAAGTCTAGGCAGATGGCTTTGGCGTGCCCGATGTGCAGGTAACCGTTCGGCTCGGGCGGGAAGCGTGTCACAACCTCGTCCACGCGGCCCTGGCGCAGGTCGCGGTCGATGATCTCGGTGATGAAGTTGGGCGTCACGGTGCGCTCGGCGTCATCGGGGATGAGCCGCGCGGCGGCGGACGAGGCTGGTTCGGCTCCGGGCTTCACTCTGGTGCTGCTCCTCTACGGTTCCAGTGCGGATCGAACGCGGCGGGCTGAAGCGCCGCGGCAAGGCGACACCGAGTCTAGCGCACGGCTGGGCGCGGGCGCGTGGCGGCCCGTGCCGGACGCGCCGTTCAGCGCAGGTTGATGAGCGTGACGAAGAAGTAGGTGACGGGGAACGCCACCAGCGCGCTGTCGATCCGGTCGAGCACGCCGCCGTGGCCCGGCAGGAAGACCCCGGCGTCCTTCACCCCGGCCCACCGTTTCAGCAACGACTCGAAGAGGTCGCCCAGCTGCGCGGCGCTCGAGACGAGCAGGCTGAAGAGCAGCGCGTCGTAGACGTTCACGCGTAGCCCGGCCAGGCGCTCGAGCAGGAAGAGCGCGGCGAACACCACGGCAGCGGCCAGGATCAGGCCGCCGAGCGCGCCTTCCACGGTCTTGTTCGGGCTCAGCAGGGGCGCCAGCTTGCGCCGCCCGAAGATGGAGCCGAAGGTGTAGGCGCCCACGTCGGTGGCGACGACGGCCAGGGTGGGCAGCGTCAGGTACCAGAGGCCCATGACCCCGTCGGGCGTGTAGCGCAGCGTGATGACGAAGCCGAACAGCCAGGGGATGTACAGGTAGCCGAACAGCGTGAACACCAGCGCGTTCAGCGAGTTGCGGTTCGGGTTCGCGATCTCGAGGCCCATCAGGTAGACCACGAAGAGGCCGACCAGCGCCTCGCGCCAGCTGACCCCGTGGAACAGGGGCTGCATCCCCGGGTAGGTGACGGGCAGCGACGCGGGCAGTGTCAGGATCGCTGCGACGTAGAGGCTGCGCGTGCGGATGGGGATGCCGCGCAGGTTCATCATGTAGGCGTACTCGCGCAGCGCGATCAGCGTCAGCACCACGTAGGCGGGCGCCAGCAGCGGCAGCCCCACCCACAGGGTGAGCAGGGCCAGGCAGAACATCACGAACGCCGAGGCGACCCGTGTCATGTGGCGTCGGCCGGCCGGGGCAGGCCGCGTGGCTGGGGCGTTCGCGGCGGCCTCGGCAGCGGCGCGCTCGGGCACGCGCCCGTCAGGCGCGCTGCCTCTCACACCGCCAGGATGTCCGTCTCTTTGGACTTGACGCGCTGGTCGACCTTCTGGACGAACTCGTCGGTGACCTTCTGGACGTCCGCTTCGGAGCGGCGCAGTTCGTCCTCGCTGAGCTCGCCTTCCTTCTGCAGGTCCTTGAGGTCCGAGAGAGCGTCGCGGCGGATGTTGCGCACGCCGACCTTCGCCTCTTCGGCCATGTTGTGCACGTTGCGCACGAGGTCGCGGCGCCGCTCGTCGTTCAGCGCCGGGACGGCCACGAAGATGCTGTCACCCTGGTTGTTGGGGTTGAAGCCGAGGTCGGCCTCGCGGATGGCCTTCTCGATGTTCGCGGCGGCGCTCTTGTCGAACGGCGTGATCAGGAGCGTGCGCGGGTCGGGCGTCGAGATGTTCGCCAGCTGCGGCAGCGGGGTGGTCGAACCGTAGTACTCCACCATCACCCGCCCCAGGAGAGCGGGGTTGGCGCGGCCCGTACGCACGGTGGCGAGGTTGTTCTCGAATGCGTCGAGCGTCTTCTGCATCCGCTCGCGTGCGTCGTCGATCACCATTTTCATGCCGATTACCTCCGGGTGCAATGGCGGCTGCGGCACATTCTACCGCGCCGCGGCCGCGTCGCCTCGGGCCCTCAGTCGGCGTAGGTCGTCTGGAGGCCCGGTCCGATGAGGGTGCCGACGTGCTCGCCGGCGAAGAGGCGCTCGAGGTTCCCTTCCGAGAACATGTCGAAGACCGTGACGGGCATGTCGCGCTGCATGCAGAGCGAGACGGCCGTGGCGTCCATGACGGCCAGGCCTTTGTTCAGCACGTCCAGGTAGGAGAGGGTGCGGAAGCGCCGCGCTTCGGGGTTGACGTTGGGGTCGTCGTCGTAGACGCCGTCCACCTTGTTCTTGGCCATGAGCACCATGTCGGCGTCGATCTCGAGCGCGCGCAGCGCGGCGGTGGTGTCGGTGGTGAAGAAGGGGTTGCCGATGCCGCCGCCGAAGATGACCACGCGGCCCTTCTCGAGGTGCCGCAGGGCGCGCCGGCGGATGTACGGCTCGGCGACCTCCTGCATCGTGATGGCCGTCTGGACGCGCGTGTCGACGTCCTTGTGCTCCAGGGCGTCCTGCAGCGCGATGGCGTTCATGACGGTGCCCAGCATGCCGACGTAGTCGGCGGTGGCCGGGTCCATGTGCTTGCCGTGCTGGTGACCGCGCCAGAAGTTGCCGCCGCCGACCACGATCGCTAGTTGAGCGCCGCGGCGATGAGCCGCGGCGATCTCTTCAGCCAACGATGCGGTCGCGTCCGGTGACACCCCGAAGCCGCCTGGCCCTGCCAGGAACTCACCCGAGAGCTTCAGCAGGACGCGTTGCACGCTTAATCCCCGATGGAGATGCGGGCGAAGCGGCCGACCTGGACGTTCTCGCCGATGGTGGAGGCGACCTCCTTGACGAGCTCGTCGACCGTCTTCTTGTCGTCCTTGATGTACGCCTGCTCGAGGAGCACGATCTCGGAGAGCCACTTCTTGAGGCGGCCTTCGACGATCTTCTCGGCGACGTTCTCGGGCTTGCCCTCTTCCTTCACCTGGCGCAGGAGGGCGTGCTTCTCGGCCGCGACGGCCTCTTCGGGCACGTCGGAGGCGCGGGTGTAGGCCGGCGCCGCCATGGCGATGTGCATGGCGAGGCTGCGGGCGAGGTCCTGGAAGGTGTCGCCGCGGGCCACGAAGTCGGTCTCGCAGTTCAGCTCCACGATCACGGCGATCTTGCCGTTGTGGTGGATGTACGAGCCGATGAAGCCTTCCTTCGCCTCGCGGTCGGCCTTCTTGTCGGCCTTGGCGATGCCGCGCTCGCGCAGCAGGTCGGCAGCCTTGTCGAGGTCGCCGCTGGCGTCGTCGAGCGCGCGCTTGACGTCCATCATGCCGGCGCCGGTCATGGCGCGCAGCTTCTTGATCTGTTCGGTGGTGACTGCCATTGTCTAGGTTCCCCTTCGATCCGTCTCCCGACGGCTGGTGCTGGTTCTACGCTCGCCCTGGCGGGCGCTTACTCCTCGTCCTTGTCGCTCTGCGGCTCGTCGACGTCGGGCTGGGCGCCGGTGAACTCGGCAGCCTCGGCTTCGACCTCTTCGACCGGCTGCGCGACGCTGGCCGGGCCGCCCGTGGTCTGGACCGCCTCTGCCGGGACGTCGGCGCTCTCGGTCGT
The DNA here is from genome assembly GCA_964625655.1 of uncultured bacterium. Classification (GTDB taxonomy): domain Bacteria; phylum Deinococcota; class Deinococci; order Deinococcales; family Trueperaceae; genus JAAYYF01. Next base: position 281 of record CAZVCT010000006.1, on the reverse strand, counting down.
GGCGGCGGGCGCGGCCGGGGTCACGCCGGGGCGGTCGCCGGAGTCGGCGCCTTCGGCAGCGGCAGCGGCTTCCTGGATGGCGCGCTCGGGGCCCGACATCGGCATTGCGAGGGTCTCGGTGTCCGCGGCCGGGGCCGAGGCTTCGGAGGGCTGGTCGGTGGCCTCGTCGCCGCCGCCGCGCACCTCGATGATCACGTCCGCCAGGCGGGCGGTGACCAGCTGGATCGAGCGGATGGCGTCGTCGTTGCCGGGGATGATGTAGTCGAGGACGTCGGGGTCCG